>WGCQ01000213.1 GCA_015493765.1 Deltaproteobacteria bacterium | reverse complement strand
TTTTCACCAATTTGATGCTCAACGTACCGCTAGTACGCCTGCGCTCAAATTGGCTTAACGCCTTGCACCTGGACCACTTTCAGGATCCTTTGTCATCAAATTTGACAGGTAATTTGGGGCTAAAAACACCTCTTTATTTAGGATTCAATATTTTGTATAATAGAAAGAGGGGGAAGCCATGCCAGGAAAAGACGACAAAAACCAGCAGGATAAGCGCAAGGATACAACATCCTTGCTGAGCAACATTCTGGAAGATACCAGAAGGGATGCAGAGTTGGAAATGCTCCAACTCCAGAAACGCCAACAAGAAAAAAAGGCGGAGGAAGCACGGCGGAAAGCCGAAGAGGAAAGGCGGCGCCGGGAAGCCTACATGCGAGAGTTGGAGGCAGAAAAACGCAGGCGTACGCAGGCACTCAGAAAATTCGAGGACCGCACAAAACAGGCGGAAAAGGCACAGGCAGCAGCGGAACAATCCACACTGGTAAAACAGCCGGAACGCCGGTTTCCTTTATGGTTGTCCATCAGCGCTGGCCTTGTGGCAGGGGCAGCAGTGGCCGTGGCCGTGTTCCTGCTCACCAGGACTACCGCGCCACCGGTCGTGTTTAACCCGCCTATGCCGGATGGTGCTGGCAAGGCCGTTGCCTACGCAATGGTGGATATACCGTTTGGCCCCGCCACTGTAAAACATGAAAACAAACTAACTGTTGACCAGATAATCCTGAATACCCCACCCAGGGTGTACGTAAAAAGGCCCAGGCCCAAACATGTAGCACACAGGTCTCACCGTGCCCGACACCACAAGAGACGGGTAAAAATCCGGGTGAAACTATTTTCGCCGGGCTCTATCATAAAATAACCTGAAACCGCCTGAATAATTTGCGAATTTGGTGTTCCAAATAGACGATCGGAGTTGAGGACAAGAAGTACTGCAACCGACTCCCGAATTTAGTCAGGTAATTTGGGAGGATTTCTATTGACAAAGCAGCATTATTTATCGATAATAGTTCGCCTTTTTGAGATATTTGGAGGACAAATGGGTAAACACGATCGCAGTAAAATCAGGGACCGCAGAAAGAGCAGGCAACGCAAAAAAGAGGCTGAAAAAAAACGTGCTGATGCGGTCAGAAAGGAAAGACAGCAGCAGGGTTGACAAGTCCGGATTGCCGCTATGAAGCAAGAGGACAATTGCATATTTTGCAGGATTGTCAGGCATGAGGCCAAGGCCTCAGTGGTCATGGAAACACAGGACCTGATCGCGTTTGACGACATCCACCCGCAAGCACCGGTACATGTACTGATCATACCCAAAAAACACATCACTAATCTGAATTCGGCCGGTCAGGATGACCTGGACTTGATGGGAAAACTGCTGCTGGCCGCACACGAGGTCGCCAGGTTAAAGGGCATCGAGGAATCCGGCTACAGGACGGTCATCAACACCAATAGAGGTGCGGGCCAGTCCGTATTCCACCTGCATTTGCATGTAATAGGCGGCAGGCGTATGACGTGGCCCCCGTGATATGGGAATATCAGGAAACTTTGGCTGGCCTGTCGGCTCTATCATAATGGCAGGTCAGAATCCTGCTGAATGCAATTTTTCGAAGCGGAGGAAAAATGGGAAAGAAAACAAAGGTAAAAAAGAAGAGCAAAAAACATGGAAATAAGGCCGCTGTTCCTCAGGTCAAGGCCTCGGGTCCCAGGCTCGTAAACGTCAGTGACGCCACGTTCGAACGTGAAGTGTTGATGTCAGAAAAGCCTGTGCTCGTGGATTTCTGGGCCCCGTGGTGCGGTCCCTGCAAAATGGTTGCACCGATTGTGGAATCCCTGTTCGAGGACTACAAAGAGGAAGTCAAATTCTGCAAGATGAACACAGAAGACAACCCTATGGTGCCCGGACAATTGAATATACGATCCATCCCCACTATCATCGTATTCAAGGATGGTGAAGTGTCCGACGTACACATCGGTGTGGCCCCCAAAGCCACCCTGGCAGGGATGCTGGAAAGGGCTCTCGGCAGGAAAAAAGGCCTGTTATCCAAGCTATTCGGGGGTTGATTACCTGTAAAACAGGCTCAACATCACAAAAAGCATACCCAGGTTCCATACGGCATGCATCAATATGGTGGTGAGCAGGTTGCCGGTTTTTTCGTATAACCTGGCAAAGACATAGCCAAGCACCGTTAAAGGGATAAATTTCCCGGGTTCCATGTGCGCAAAGGCAAATATTGCACCTGACAGCCATGCAGCACCCCATGTGGAATAGTTTGCCCTTAACCGCCTAAAAATGAATCCACGAAATAACGCCTCTTCGAACACCGGCGCGATCACTACGGCAAGAATGACCAGGATTATAACGTCGCTTTTCGATGACTGGATGATCAGGGCAGCCGTGTTATCAAGTCCATTATTACCCACCAAGCCGGAGCCCAGCACAGTGCCTATGAAAACCGCAGCCAGGGCAGTACACAAGCCCTGCACCAAAACACGCGCCTTCGGCCACGTAATATCCTGAAAACCCAGCATATTCAAGAGGTTGTCAGAAGGCAGTGTGGGTCCCATGTATTTAACGGCAAGGAGACCGGCTGCCAATATCAACAGGTAACCAAATGCACTGGCCTGGGCCAGGCTCATGTAGCGGGCCAGGACCGCTGAACCGAACACCTTGACCGTCACCAGCACAGATGCAAAGATGGCAAATACACCGGCCACTGCCCTTGGTGAACCGAATCCACCTTTTTTGGGGGTTACAGGACCAAAGGCCTTGCCCGCAAGTAAAAAATACATGCCCAGCATGCCCATAATAAAAACCAGGATGAATCCTAACTCGGTCAGGGCTATCAAGGTTGATGCCTGGTCCCGCGCAGATGCCAGTACCGCTTTTGCCTGATGCACATCACCTGTCGCCTCGTAAACCCTTGCCTCCACCCAGGAAACCAGATACCTGGGCAGTGACGAGGCCGCAATGGATTTCAGGTTCACATCCTGGTAATCTGCAAATGACAAGGCAACTAACGACGATGCCGCTTTCCCGTTCAGCATGGGACCGTTAATAAACAAAGGAACCAATTGCGGGGTGTTTGCCAGCAACGCCAATGCCCCCGCCTCTATGCGGTCCCTTTCGTACATCACCTTTTCACCTGCAAAGGATTCCAATACCTGGGCCAAAGTACCGGATGCCGTGCGTACCAGGTTGTCCTGCTTCTTGTCGCCCTGACTAAATACCATGGCACGGCCCACAAAGCCGAGTGCCCTGATCATCATGGAATTCCGCAGTCCCGGATTATAAGTACCGCTGCCCATGATCAGAATCGACATGGCAAACACGTACAGGATCGAAATCGGTATCCAGGAATCCTGTTTCCAACTAAAATCACGCGCAGTCAACCGGCTTCCTCCCCTTTCGACCTTATAACCACGGTCCCCCGGAACACAAAATAAATCAACGCAAAGGCATCAACCCCAACCACCAACCACAGGAACCAGTTCAAGGTAAAACTTCTCAGACCTTGCCAGTGAAACAGTACGGCAATAAAAAACATGCCCATAAAACAGGACAGCATCAATGTCGATAATTTGCCAGGCCATGTGGACTTTACCTTGAAACTTGCACGAAACAGGTAAACAAACGGACCAACAAGCATTGGCAAAAGGTAACGCAGCAACACAATGAGCATGAACCACCATGGCACGATATTCCGCACAAACAGCGCAATGGCAATCACGGAATGAAATATCACATCCACAGCCGGGTCCCAGGCGCGACCGAAATCGGAGCGCAGGTGGAATATGCGTGCAATATTACCGTCAAGTGTATCCGAAATGGCCGCTGTGGCCAGCAGGGTAAAAACAAGCCACGCATTCTTGCCCTCTGATGTGGGGTCTGCAATCACGGCAGCCACCATGGGCGTCAGGAAAAGCCGGAACAGGGTCAGCGTGTTCGGTACGGGGAAATTTTTGTACAGTTGAAGACCGTCCTCCTGACGAACCAGACCCAGCATCAAATAGGCCAACACTGTGGCCACACACATGGTGAGAATTTCAATCAGCCAGGCCCAGGCCGGAAGTCCTTGAGGTAAAAAATGGTCAACGACCGTAGCGATAATCAGGTCAACCAGCCACAAAACCAGGATATGACGATAAAATGATGATCTGAGGCGCCTGGCCTGCCTGTTGGTCAGCCTGGCATGGGTCACACCGGCATTTATCAACCATGCAAGGTCATGCAAGCCTCCACCGCGGTCCCGGAATTCCTGAATAAACTTCTGCAGGACCCTTTTATCCGGTTCGGAACTCATGGGCCTCTAAAATAGCACAAACAGGGTTGTTTTTGAACCGGTCCGAAAGGCACCCGAATTACCGGAGTAATTTCTGTAGCCCTGGGGTAGTTTGCTTCCAGAGGGTGTTACAAAGTCCTACCTGGGATCGCTGGCTTCCTGCCGGCATCTTGAATTGTCTTTGAACTTCAAGGGGTTGCAAAATACACAAATTTCCGGATTAACCACTAAATCCATCAAATCAACGCCATTTTCCAGCCGGCATTCGTTGTTATTTTCAATTCGTTGCAATGATTTTTAGGTTTCAGTCCAAGGGCAGAGGCATAGGTCTGCCCCTACGAGCCAATGCGAAATCCATCACCCTTGTCCCGCCCGCCTTTGCATAGCCGTGAGCCGTGATACAACAGTCCGGTTTTTCGGACACCTGGTCCGGATGTGTCCGGATTTCCGGACTGTTTAGTTTCATGATTAAGCATGCATAGTGATGCAATCTATTGATATTACAGCATTATTGATTCTGATAAGGATTTTGGCACATCCATTGCAGTTAGGTCGTTTTGTCCCTTCAGGGACGTTTGACAGGGCGACCGCGGTGGTCAGACAGCGCGCGCGGGGTTTATCCCCACAGACCTTTGGTGGTGGAACAGGTCTGTCCCCAGGCCTGGATTTGGCTCGGCGTGCCGGCGGGGGAGGGCCCATGCGTTAGCCCGCCCTGCGTCCTGGCGCCCGCCGCTCGATGCCATAGCCGTTGGACACGACTGTGGGGATCGCAAACCTATCTCAAATTTGATGTTTACAAATCCGAATGGATTGATAAAATAGTCTCTGAGATGATACGGGGGATGCTATGATAAAATGTTCTCAATGCGGACACGACAACGAGCCAATATTCAGGTATTGCATCAAATGCGGCCATGAACTGAAGGTGGACAAGCAAACCATTAAAGTAGAGGCCAGCCAGACACCTGGGTTTTACGTGTATCCGATCCGGAAAGACGGGAAGGTCCAGGACCCTCTGCCCTTACAGGAAGGGGTAAACATTATTGGGGCAAACGAGACCAGCCAGGTGAGACTACAGGACGATCGCTGGGTGGAAAACAAACACGCGGAAATCAATGTGGCAGGTGACAAGGCATTTATTTCGGATCTTAACACCACCTTTGGTACCTACGTGCGGATCAGGCGTGAACAGCAACTCACGGGTGGCGACGAAATCAGGATTGGCCGTGGCTTGTTCAGACTGGATTTGCCTTGGTCCAGGTTGACAAGTGGTCCTGATAATACCGTATGGCTGGGCACGCAGGAGTCGGAAAGCGATGTGTTCGGCAGGCTTTTGCGTATCGGTCCGGGCGATACCGTGATCCAGGCCTTCCTGCTGCGAGGCAAATCGGTTGTAATAGGCCGGAAGCAGGGTGATATCCTGTTGTCTAACGACATGGTCGTATCCGGGAAACATGCCGAAATCGTACCTGTGGATGAAAATAACTGCCTGCTACGCGACCTTGGCAGCCTCAACGGCTCGTATTACCGGATTCGTGATTCGCATCCGTTGGGTGACGGGGATTATTTCCTGGTGGGTGGACATTTGATGCTGTTCCGCGAAATGAAAGGGTGATTTATGTCAGAGGGTAAGGAAAACAGGCGTTATCCACGAAAAGGATACAAACTAAAGGTCGGTATGAACACGGAACACAATTTCTACGTGGGATTTACCGGCAATATCAGTGAAGGCGGGTTGTTTATCGCCACCGAGGCACCATTGGAAATAGGTTCGATAGTGTTGATTCAATTCAAACTACCGAATTCTCAATCCGAGATCTCGGTCAAGGGTGAGGTCAGGTGGGTCAGGGACCAGTCCGCGGCCGGTCCTGGAGCACCGGCCGGGATGGGAGTGCAATTCAGTAACCTCTCGCCCGAAGCCCAAAGGGAGATCGCCGCTTTTGTGAATAAACGCGAACCCGAATTCTATCCGGAAGATGATTAAAAACAGCACTCGCCTGCTCTAACCCAAATCACCTGTCAAATTTGAGGGCAAAAGGTGATGAAAGGGGACCAGATGTAAGGAGCTAAGCCTGTTTGAGTGCAGGTGTACTAGGGAGCATCAAACAACTGAAAGCGACACAGCAGATGGGCCGCTAACAACAACCGACTCCCAAATCTGATCGAGGGACCTGGGGCAGGTCGAGGCCGGCGAGGAATCAGGGAGTCAGGACCACAGTCGGACCCTATCAGCCGATATGCATCGCATATCAAACTCAAATCCCGATCCATTACCCAGGCTAATTCCGGAAGAGCCTAATAAATTGGGTCTAATTTTACCTGGCCCAGGCAGGCGTTGCATACCTGGCACCATCATGGGTAATTTTGAACTGGTACCTGCCGTCTGGCGTGGACACATAAAGATTCCAACCACCGGAACGGTTGGACACAAACACGGCGTAACGATAATCAGGTGACCAGGCCGGGTCCTTGTTACTGCCCTGGTTTTGGGTCAGGCGCGTAATATGCCCCTTCATGTCCACGCTGAAGATATCATAGACGAATTCGTCCATACCAGAAAACAGAACCACACCGTCTTTGCCGAATGCAGGTGACGTGTTGTATGTGCCCAGCATGGTCAACCGCCGTTTGTGGTGTCCGTTTGCATCCATCACATAGATCTGCAAAGTGGATGTAACATTGGACACGTATGCAATGCGTTTACAGTCAGGAGACCAGGAAGGTGACACCTCGTCTGCCGCGGAATGCGTAAGGTTTTTCCTGACTCTGCCGGTCTTTGGGTCAACCAGCACGATATCCGACTGTCCTCCACCCATGTCCACGCTGGCCGCGATAAGGCCCTTACTGGCACAATACTCCGCACTCCTGTACTGGTATTTGTCCCTGGTCAGCCGATGCCTGCCGAGGTACAGCGATGGTATGCCAGGCAAAAATGATGTGTACAACAGCCGGCCACCGGGTCCGAAAGCGGGAAACATGTTGCTGGTCTTGTTTGACACCAGTACTCTGCGGTGGGTTCCGTCCATATTCACGGCACCGATGAGCCTCTCGAAACCCGCCAGTTTCACGGAATAAAGGATCCTGGAATCAAACAACCCGCGGCTGCCTGTAACGGCCTGGATAACGCCGTCTGCAAAGGACGAGACCGCCTTGTACAGGCCTTTCTTACCCATGTTTGCACTATGTGACCAGTGCACAGGAATGGTTGCCTTGGCCACTACGCTGTACAGCCTGAAATCCACATTGACGTGTTTGGGGGTTCCCCTGATGCGGCACTTAATCAGGTAACGCGCACCCACGGATACCCACGCGGACCAGTTTGTGTTGCCAAGCGACTCCTTGGCCGGGTCAGCAATAAAGGATTTCGGATTCAATACCTTGAATACACCTGATATACGCATGTCGTGGGTCAACCAACCCGTGGCCTGCTTGCACAGGGCATGAAGAGACTTGTCACATGAGGGCGCATAGATAGCCAGGGGATCCAGTGCCTTGCCGGACGGGTTGACCACCACGTGGATCGAGTCAAACAGGTCACCAGGTGTCTGTGCCGCTGCCCCAAAGGGCAACATCAGTACCAACATGATGAGAAGACGTTTTTTCACTGGTCCGCCTGAAACGGTGTGCTGATGTTCATTGGTGCCGCCTGATAGACGATCTCCACGTTATCATCCGGTGCCAGGGGCTTGCAGAACGCAATGGCATTTTCCAGCCTGTAACCGGATTGTATATCGACCTTAGGACATCCCGGACTGTTTTTGACCAGGTAGAAATGGTCCTTGTCCTGATGGTCACAGTGGGCGTCGTATGTTGCCTTAATCCGCTGGCCGTTTGGACCTAACCGGTAGATCTGGGGCATTTCATCCGGTCCGAGTGGCCTGGGCAGGCATATCCTGGCGAACAAGGGCGAGAACCGCTGCACGATTTCACGCAGTGCATCCTCCAATCCGGCATTGTTGCAAATATTGGATACCACGCCGTAGTTCTTGCCAAAACACTGGGATGCCAGGATATACCTGGAACCGTAGTCGGAAATGCCCTGGGTACTCTTACATATGTAATTTGCGCTGGCATTACGCCCGTACGCACATTTACACTTGTAGTACTCATCCAGCGTGGCCTTTTCGTCAGTCAGAGGTGTAGTGTAACTCTTCGGTATCGGCTCGCCAGTAATTGCTGCGAACAACACCATTGACGGGTCCGCCGTGGGCGGTTTTTTCAAGGATTTTAGTTCACTGACCAGCCTGGTAACCGGGATCAAAGGTCCGGGGTGCCTGGGATCGCACTCCACACCGGGTTCGTCCGGGCATCCATCCTGGTCCTTCAGGCAGGCACACCGCACAGCATCGTTGCCGGACAGCAATTTGTCGGTGCTACAATCGTCCTCGTCCGACACGATCACCACCAACAGGTACGCATCGTCCCGCAAAAATGCCTTTGCCTGGTCGGCATTTTCGCCCTTCGGGTTCAGGGCCTGCCATGCAGCACGCAAACCCATTTCCTGGTTTGCGCAGGGTTGCTGGGTTGCCCCCACCGTGGCCATGCACTTGAACAATTGCTCGAACACCTTTTCACGGACCTCGTCCTCAGGCAAGTCCTTCCAGGCCGGGTCACCCACCCACTTGCCTTGTTTCCAGGCCTTGAACCATTTGTCCGTCAAGGCATTATCCAGGATATTATATTTCGCACCAAGGTGCTTGGGGCATATCGAGGTTTCGGGGTATTTCATGCATCCTGAACCGTTCTTGTCACCACCGGGATACACGCATTTCACATTCCGGCCGCCGAATTGCGCCTCGCACAGTTCGTCACACGAGGGGTCAGGCTTGCATATCACGCCGCATGCCACGTCATCACGGTCAAATATGCCCTTGTACCAGGAACGCCGTTGGTTGTATTGCCCGGCACACCCGGTAAAGCAATCCGTATTGCACACCTGCCCGCAGTAATCATGATCGCCCAACACCATGTCGCACTGCGCGCTGCATGAATCCGTGCATACATCCGCACATTTTTCCGTGGCTCCCCTCGTATGCTTGAAAAGGTCACGACAGGTGTCGGAACAACTTGTGGCATCGGAGCATACCTGCTGGCATTTGGCCTTGTCACCCAGAAAGGCCTCACATTTATCCTGACAGGTATTCAAAGGTGCACACACCTGGGAACACTTGGTTTTGTCCTTGAACAAGGTCTCACAGGACGCCTCACAGGAATTTATACTCATGCATACCTGTTCACAGCCTTTTTTGTCGCCGAACGCAGCCTTGCATTTTGATTCGCAACTGTCGGGAACGGCACAAAAGGCGTCACATTTTTTCTGGTCGTTGAAAAACAATTTGCATTTCGACTGGCAGGGTGTGTTGCTGGCGCATACCTTTTTGCATTTTTCCGGGTCCTTGAAAAACATATCGCATTTTGCCTCGCAGGTATTCGTGATGGAGCATACCTTTGCGCACTCCGCATCGCTCCCCATTCCCTGGGCAACACAATCCTGGACCTTGCAGGAACCCTTTTTGCACAGGTCCTTGCAGGAACGTGACTGGCCAAAATTATCGGCACACAACAATGGCTGGCTTTCCCGGTCACAATGCTTCATGCAGTAGGACCTGGGATTGACAGTGACCAGTTTGAATGGTTTCTGTGCGCCGGGTGCCACAGGGTTATCGCAGATGTACATATCCCTGGGCCCCACCGTGCCCCTGCAAGTCCAACCAGGGTCGCAATCCGAGTCCTTGTAACATGGTTGCACCATGGACTGGATACACGCGGGCGGGAACGATTTGGCCGGTTGATACACGAATTTGCCCCTTATGGCGCCAGGTGAACCCTTTTTACACATGTTCGTCGTAGTAACGGCAATATGTGGGTCAATGCGACCGGCCTGTTTCAATACCTGCATGAAACTGCTGAAACTGTGCGCCAGGGATGCCTGTTCCTGGCACATGCTGGGCGAATCGTCCACCACCCACAGGATATCCACCTTCACCGGTTTTCCCTGTGAACGAAGTTCCTGAACCTGGACCTTAAAATGAGTCTTCAATTCCCGGACCGGGACACGGTTGCAGGTCAGGACCATAGCGCCTGTCAGAATGGATAAGATAAAGATGTATTTCCTCATTACCAAGCTCCCCACAGAAGTTGTTTCTATTTTATGCAAAAATCTGCTAATAACACAAGGGGTATTTCCCTTTTTTTTGAATCTGCGAGGTAGGCGTTGGTCGTAAATATTGATGGATTGCAAAAGGCCTACGGCACTGCAAAGGGCGAATCCTCCAACCGGGTGCTGAGCGGTGTTGACCTCACGGTAAATGCAGGGGATTTCCTGGTGATCATGGGCCGTTCAGGGGCTGGCAAGACCACGTTGTTGAATATCCTGGGCGGGCTGGACACGGACTACTCGGGCAGGGTGACGATCCTGGGTAACTCACTGAAACGCCTGTCGGATACGGCATTGTCACGGCTGCGGAACCAACACATAGGCTTTGTATTCCAGGCATTTCACCTGATCAATACGTTCAGCGCCTTGCAAAACGTGATGCTGCCGGCATTCTTTGGCGGCATGAAGATTCCAGATGCACGCAGGCGAGCAACGGGCCTGTTGTCGGAAATGGGACTCGGGCAAAAGGTGGACAGCCCGCCATCGGCACTCTCGGCAGGTGAGCGCCAGCGCGTTGCCATTGCCAGGGCCATGTTGAACGACCCTGAATTGCTGTTGTGCGACGAGCCCACTGGCAACCTGGACCCACAGACCGGCAAACTTGTACTGGATATATTCAAATCCCTCAGCCATCAGGGCAAAAGCGTGGTCATGGTAACCCACGACCCGGGTGTCACTAAATGGGCCACGCGCACGGTATTTTTGCAGGACGGCAGGGTCACGGAGGGAGCGTGAAGGCACGTCTGTTGAGCAACCTGGCCTTGCGTGACCTGGCCTCGCGCAAGACACATTTCGCATTTGCCCTGTTTGGCCTGGCCGCAGGCAGTGCCACGCTGATATTCTTTTTTGCCCTGGTCCAGGGGGTCAAGGCCGGTGTGTTGAACGAATTGTTTCCGGTAAACCTGATCGAAGTGGCACCGCTTTCATCCGGCCTCCCATTCAAGCAAGGGCCTGTAATCGCACCGGCGTTTGTGAACCGGGTCAGGCAAATTCCGGGTGTGGCCGCGGTATTTCCCAAAAAAAAGGCCCAGTTCCAGGCGATTTTGTGGGGACGACTGCCCTTGGTTGCATACCAATTGCACCTGGAGGCATTTTTCGATGGTATTGACCCTGCGCTGGTCCAAAACGACATTACACCCAGGCCCAAAAAGCACAGCAGGACCATTGACTTTGCGTTTTTGGGCCAGGAAACGCCTTGCAAGGGCGATGCCTCGTGTCCGTTGGGACAGCGATGCCTGTCAGGATGGTGCGGCATCCCTTGCGGAGCGGGATGCAACGGCAAGTGCATAGACCACAGGTGTCTGCCTGCATGCAATAACACACGGGACTGCCTCCCGGGTCGCGTATGCCGAAAACACGTATGCCAGCCGCTTGCATGCAGGCTGGACAGGCCAGGCGACGCCCTGTCCGCTTCATTTGACAGGACCAGGGGCAGGGTGACCGGCCTGCTGTTTGACCCGGGCGCCAAGGCAGGTGGCAAGTGCCCCGGGGACACCTATTGTGCCACAAGGAACCTCGATTCCGGGTCCGGCGTGTGCGAGGCCCCTATCCCAGTGGTGTTGTCGCCCTTGCTGACCGAGCTGTATAATTCCGTGGCATCATCGGCCTTCCACCTGCCCACCTTGAAGGACCTGTCAGTGCTGGTGGGCCTGCGTTTCCGCATCATCTACGGGGAGTCCTATTTTGTAAATAATGTGTCCCGCAGGCGCCAGGTGGTCAAACAGGCCAGGATCGTCGGGTTTTCACCGGAGGCCATTGATTTGGGTGTGACCATGCCCATGCCCTACGTGGATGCGGCAAATGTTAGGTTACGGGGCAGGAAGGCTGCAAATCGAATCACCAGTTTGCTGGTCCGGGCGCGAACCAACGAGGCTGTCCCGGGGGTCGTCCGGGAACTGGCGAGGTACGGCCTGGTACCAACGCCCAGGTACCAGGCTTCCAAGCGCATGGCTGATTTACTGTACATCCTGTCGTTGATATTCGCTGCCATCGCCTTGATAGTCCTGTTGATATCCGCAGGTGGTATCGCGCATGTCCTGCTGATGCTGGTTCACGAAAAGGCCGTGGAACTGGCGCTATTTCGCAGTCTTGGCGCAACCAGGTGGGCGATACGGGTATTCGTATTGTTCGAAAGCCTGGTAATCGGCCTGGCCGGGGGCGTTGCAGGCCTCCTGACCGCGTGGGCTGCCGCATGGGTCACGGACAGGGTGTTACTGGGACATTTTGCATTTCTACCGACCGCTCCGGTGACCCTGTTTGCCTTCCACTGGTGGATATGCCTGGTCGGGGTCCTGTCCGCAATGATCGCGGCCCTGGTCGGCGGTACAGGCCCTGCGGAACATGCATGCCGCATAGACCCGGCTCGTACACTCAGCAAGGAATAAGGCCTTGTTCTACGGGAAACCCGTTGCTGCCATCGCCGGACGGCTATTCGTCGCCCCGAAGGCCCAGTTCCTTCATCTTGTTTTGGAGCGTTTTGCGACTAATCATCAACAGTTGCGCCGCACGAGTCACGTTGTTGTTAGTTCGCCTCAATGCAGCCAGGATGTACTTGCGTTCTATGCGTTCCGTGACCCCGCGTACGGCATCGCGCAATGGCAATTGCCCCAAAGCAATGGGTCCCACCGGTTCGTCAGGACCGTTCTGGAAAAAATCATCAGGCAGGTCATCCAGGTCAACCACGTCCGAATCCGCAAACAACAGCAGCCGTTCCACCAGGTTCTCGAGCTCCCGGATATTGCCCGGCCAATTGTACCTGGACAGGGCATTCAATGCCGCGGGGCTTACCTCGCGTACGTGTTTGTGCAGGCGTCGATTGAATTTTTCCACCATGTGTCGCACAAGCAGCGGAATATCCTCCTTACGCTCCCGCAGCGGCGGTATGTGTATGGGCACCACGTTCAGTCGGTAAAACAGGTCCTCGCGGAATTTTCCCTCCTGCACCATCTGCCGCAGGTCCTGGTTCGTGGCAGCAACCAGCCTGACATCCACCTGGATCGTCTTCAACCCGCCAACCCTCATAAACGCCCCTTCCTGCAAGGCCCTCAATAATTTCGGCTGCATGTGCATGGGCAGTTCTCCGATTTCATCCAGAAACAGGGTCCCCTTATCAGCCAATTCCATGCGTCCAGGTTTAGATTTCGTTGCACCGGTAAATGCGCCCGCCTCGTAGCCGAACATCTCGCTTTCCAGCAATTCAGGAGGGATCGCCGCACAATTTATGGCTGCAAAGTGATTGGTACGGCGACTGCTGCGTTCATGCAGCAGCCTTGCGACCAGTTCCTTGCCCGTACCGCTCTCGCCGCTGATCAACACCGTTGAAGGGTTATCCGCAACCCGGTTTACAATTTTGATCACCTTTTTGATGGCGGCAGATTGCCCGATGATCTGGACGCCGTCCCCTTCGCTCAGGTAGCCACGCATTCGCTGATAAAACGAGCGCCTGGCCTTGTCCACGATCTTTGCCAGTTCATCCCGCCTGACCGGCTTGGTCAGGTAGTCGTAGGCCCCATGCTTGATTGCGTCCACCGCGTTTTCCACGGTACCGTACGCAGTGATGATGATCACTGGCACGTGCGGCTGGTTCATGCGCACCCATTTCAGTATCGCCATGCCGTCCATGCCCGGCAGCCTGAGGTCCGTAATCACGCAATGTACGTTGCCGTCGGCCAGTCGCTTGACCGCGGATTCCCCGGTGGTCTCGGCCAGGACCTCGTATCCCAGTTTGCGCAACTGGGCAGCCATTACCTTTAACAGGTTGGCCTCGTCGTCCACCACGAGCACCCTGAAATCTTTCACCTGGTCATCCATCGCCGGTCCGATCCCGTTCACAGGCCTTCCTGGCCTCAACGCCCAGGCACAGGCGCCCGTTTTTTAGAATCCCTGTTATACGCTGGCCCACTGATACATCCCCCGGGGTACGCACCAACGTCCCATCCTGGAGTTTCAGCATTGCATAGCCACGTTTCAACGGACCGTAAGGGTCCTTTGACCTGAATTCCGCAAGCAACTGGCCCAGCACGGCATCTTTTGTCTTTAGCATGCTGCTACCCGCCCTCATCAGCCTTTGTTCTGTATCGCGCAGGGAGCGGTCCCATCCTTTCAATTTTTCCACAGGGTTGTGTCGCATCAGGGCCAGGTTTGCCGCCTGCATGCGCCTGTCCGCCCTGTCAATCCTCAGCCTCGCCGACTGCAACAGGGCCTTGAACGCCGCGTCAAAGGTCATTTCCGCAGTATCAAGCCTGTGCGTCAGTCCCATGACCAGGCGTTGCTGCCAGGCATCCAGTCCGGCCATTACCTCACCGCGGTCAGGCACCACTCGTTGGCCTGCGGCTGTTGGCGTACCCGCCCTCACGTCCGCGGCCAGGTCGGTCAAGGCCTCGTCCCTTTCATGGCCCACTGCGCTGATCACAGGCACAGGGCTTGCCACAACGGCCCTGACCAGTGCCTCGTCATTAAACTGGAACAGGTCCTCGAACGAACCGCCCCCACGGCCAATGATGATCACGTCAATGCCCGGAATCTGCGCCAGCCTCTGCATGCCCCGGATCACCTCGGCAGCAGCGCCGTCGCCCTGGACCCGCGCAGGTGCGATCACAATGTGCGAAGGCATGCGCCTGGTTATGGTCCTTACGATATCACGCACCGCAGCACCATGCAGGGCCGTCACCACCCCGATCTTGCGCGGAAAACCCGGCAAAGGCCGCTTACGTGCCTCATCAAACAGGCCCTCCTGTTGCAATTTCAAACGCAGTTTTTGCAACTTCAACAGCAATTCGCCCAGGCCGGACGGCTCGATGCTGTCCGCAATCAAACTGTAACGTCCGCCTTTCTCATAGAGGTCGAGGTGGCCGTTCACAATGATTTTATTGCCCTGGCGGATGTACTGCCTGTACGCCGGTGCCTTACTTTGCCAGACAATGCACGACAGCAGTGCCGACTTGTCCTGCAGGGAAAAATACACGTGTCCACGACCGGAAACGCTCACGCTGGATACCTCACCTTCCACCGAGATACGGGTGAAATTCGATGTGATCAGCGATTTCAGCCTCGTGGTAAACTCGGAAACCGAATATATGTGGCGCGTTTCCATAGGAAAAATCTAACAGATACTGCCGTGCTATTCAACCCGGTTTCGACCCGAGGGCAAACACACGGGTCTGCCCCTACGACCCAATGCAAAAACTATCAAATCAACACCCTCGGCCCGACCGACTTTCCGTGGCCGTGGGCCGTGACCGTGGGCCGTGTGATCCCGGTGAAAACGAAGGTCGTGGAGGGCAGGCGGCTCGAGGATGTCACAAAGTCGTTATGTTACCCAATGCACAATTTGTCTTGTGTCATAACAGACTGAATTTACACAATATTCGTAGGGGCGGGTCTCAGACCCGCCCTGAATTTGCCATCAAATCAAC
>WGCQ01000212.1 GCA_015493765.1 Deltaproteobacteria bacterium | reverse complement strand
GTCCACGATCACCCAGTCCGCATCCACCGGCCTGTCCGCATTACGCATGAATTGCAGGGCCTTGGGGTCGAATTCCAGCAGCCTGTGTATGGTGGAGGCCGGCTCGCCGGTTGCCTGGGACAGGTGCTTGGCCGCCCTGCCCGTGGGCGAACACAACCTGACCTTCAGCCCTGCCGCCTTGCCCGCATCCACGAATGCCCTGGTCAGCGTGGTCTTGCCCGTACCGGGCCCGCCCGTGAGTATGGTGATGCCCGCTGAAAAGACCTGGACGCCGGCGTTGATCTGGGTGGGATGAAACGCCCTGGATACCTTCAAAAACGCGGCACGCACCCGACGGTACGCCGGGAATTCCATGGCAGCCAGGGCGGCCACGCGGCTGGCAACCCCTTGTTCGGCATCATACAATGCCCTGGGAAATACCCTGTCGTCTGCATCGATCACAATGCGTCCCCGCACTGCCAGTTCGTCCACGGCAGGCCGCACGACCTGCTCATCCAGGTCCAGCATGCCCGCGGTGTGCGCAACCACCAGTTCCATGGGCATGAAACAATGCCCGTCGCCCGCCATGTTTTGCAATACGTGCATCACAGCGGCCTGGATCCTGCGCGGGGAATCCGGGGCCAATCCACCGGCAAGGGCCGCGGCATCAGCGGTCTTGAAACCAATGCCCCAAATCTCCTGAACCAGGCGGTAAGGGTCGTTTGCAACCACGTGCGCCGCCTTTTCACCGTAGTGCTCAAACACCCGGATCGCCTGGTTGCGTGTCAGTCCCAGCCCCATGATCGCGGCAATGGTTTCCGCCCGGGTACGGTCGCCCTGCCATGCCTGGATGATCGCCCGGGCCTTGGCCTTGCCTATGCCCGGCACCTCCATCAGCCGCAGCGGTTCCTGGTCCAGCACGTCCTTGATCTCACGACCAAAGAACTTGACGATCCTGGCGGCTGTTTTCGGCCCGATCCCGGGAATACGGGCGGATGCCAGGTACCTGGTGATCTCCGCGCCCTGCTCTGGGCTGGACAGGATCACGGACCTTGCACGGAACTGGGGTCCGTATTTCGGGTCATTCTGCACGAAGCCGAATGCATCGATGCGCATGCCCTCGGAGCATTCGCCGATTTCGCCCACCACCTTGACCAGCCTGTGGTCATCCGTCTGGACCCATAGTATGCGAAACCCGGTATCGGCATTCTCGTACACGATCCGTTCGATTACCCCTTGCAGGCGCTCTTCAGACCGTTTTTCAGACATTGTATGCCTGTTTTTCCCTGCATGTGAACGGACAGCCCGCCTGCCTGCCGCAGTTGAATGCACAACCGAAGGCTGCCGGCATCTGCATCAACGGCTGTTCAAACGCGCAGTCAGGCCCGAAGTATCCGGCCAGCACCATCGCGGTTTGGACCAGTTCGTGGAAATTGTTGCAGTAGATGTGGTCGATGAACCCCATCCTGAATGCCTGCTGGCGCACTGCAAAAAACGGGATAAAGGCGGCTGCCACCAGGTCCTGCGCCAGCAACCCCGCATCATGGGCGACCCGTGCGGCAACAAAGGGCGCAAGTCCACCGGTCCCCTGAAATACCTGTGTGTCCAGGGCATTCAACAATGCCTTCGGGTCCTGGAAACTACCGAAGTCAAACGCCTTGATCGCATTGGCCTGTCCGATCAAAAACACCGCTGACTCGATCAACGCTGCACTTTGCATGTCCCATGCGCCCTGGTAGGCCCGCTTGAGCCCGGCCATGGGTGATTTCCCCTTTGCCAGGCTGTCGAATACGCCCGCGGAACGCAGGGCGCCCGCTGTCATCATCACCTTGCTGTAGTCGTTACCACGACCCATGCAAAGGGCCACGTAAAAGGCGTGAAATTTCGTTGTCAGGTCCTGGCCCATGTCCTTCAGCACGCCGAAATTCAAGGTCCGTTTTGCAGGATACCGCGACCACCAGTCGCAAACCGAGGCCGCGCTTTGTTTCAGTGCCGCCTTGTCCAGTGCAGGCGCCTGGAATACCATGTAAAAACCTGGGAATTGCGGGGCCTGCACAGGCACGGGAGCGGCCTCGGACCGGGGGACCTCGATGGGGGCGTTGTCCGTGATCGTGGGTTCATGTGCCGCCTGCGGACCTGCCACTGGTTGTGGCGTTGCTTGCACAGGTGGTGGTTCTTCGGCCACGGGGGCCGCCGTTTCAGGAGGCGAAAAGATCGGTGCAGCATCCTCCTCTTCCTCGTCCTCCAAAAACTCGTCCACGTCGATTGCCTTTAATTTTGGCAGGTTTTCCCTGGCAAAGGCACTGAGCCCCCAGCGAATACCAATCAAACGCACCAGGTCCCCGGCCTCGGCCCAGGCCATCCATGCGTTGAACGCCGGTAGTGTCGGCTTTTCACCCGGATAAATGAAGGAATCGATCATCTTGAACAATTCCCTGGTGGATTGGATCCGGCCATCATTTTCCACGTCCATGGATTCGATACAATACTTGGCCAGCAGGGGATTCAACTCGATCAGCCGCCTGCCGATCACGTGTTTGCCCTTGTCCTCGTCCATTTCATCCGCGATCTCCCGGGTAAACGGCTCCATACCCACCGGGTCCGTGGTGCTGAGTCCCAGCATGGCCATCAGTGCATCGGCCTGTTCCTTGTCCCACCAGCCCTTTTCCCGCATCCATCGCCGGAATTCCTTGTATGTGGGTGAATGCGACATGACATGCTTGTATATCTGGCGCAATGTCAGGAAGTAATCCTTGGGCTTGACACCCGGAATCTCTACGAAGTCAATCTTTTGCATGTCCCTCTCCGTGTGTTGATCCATCCGTTAATGATTCTATTGTTTCCTTGTCCTTGTTTTCAAGTTTCCTGTAGATCGTCCTGGTTGCAATCCCCAGCAACTCTGCGGCCAGCTTCTTGTTTCCCCGGGTCATACGCAGCGTTTCCTCCAGGACCTTTTGTTCGATCTGATCCAAAGGCGTACCCAACTGGATGGTCAGGTAGCGCCGGAAATTCTTTTCCTTTTCAATCAATTCCGGCAGGTCATCGGCCGTAATCATATCCCCTTTCGACAGCACCACCGCGTGTTCGATGGTGTGCTCCAGTTCCCTCACGTTGCCTGGCCAGTCGTGGTCCATCAGCATGGACATGGCATCCCTGGATATGCCCTGGATCGGTTTTTTGTTCTTTGCCGCGTATTTTTCGATGAAGTGCTGTGTCAATAAAGGGATGTCATCGCGGCGGTCACGCAGCGGCGGTATGCGGATAGTGATCACCTTCAGCCTGTAGTACAGGTCCTCCCTGACCCTGCCTGCACGCACCTCCTCCAACAGGTCCTTGTTCGTGGACGAAATCAGTCGCACATCCACCCGGATCGTCTGGTTGCCGCCGAGTCGCTCGAAAGCCCCTTCCTGCAGCACCCTCAGCAGTTTCGCCTGCAACATGGGACTCATCTCGGCCACCTCGTCCAAAAACAACGTGCCATGGTCGGCCTGTTTGAACCGACCCTCCCGCCTGGTTATGGCACCGGTAAAGGCCCCCCTTTCGTGGCCGAACAACTCGCTTTCCAGTAATGTCTCGGGGATCGCGGCGCAATTTATGGCCACAAAGGGCTTTGATGCCCTGGGTCCCAGGTAGTGCAGGGTCTTTGCAATCAGTTCCTTGCCCGTACCGCTTTCGCCCTGGATCAACACGGTGGCGCTGCTGGCCGCCACCTGGGTCACCACCTCCATCACCTTGCGCATGGCAGGGCTGTTGCCAATGATCAACGGCGCGCCCTCCAGGTTGCGCAGCCTGGCACGCAGCCGCAGGTTTTCCGTGGACAGGTCGTATTTTTCCATGGCCCGACTGACGCTGCGCAGTACCAGGGGCTTGCGCAGGGGCTTGGTCACGAAATCGTACGCGCCTTCCTTCATGGATTCCACGGCCAGTTCGATCGTGGCAAAGGCCGTCATCATCACCACCTCGGTGGCAGGATGCAATTCCTTGGTCATGCGCAGCAGCTCGATACCGCTGATCCCGGGCATGCGCTGGTCCGTCAGCACCACACCATATTCCTCCTCGCGCAGTTTCTGCAAGGCCTGCTCGCCCGTTTCCGCGGTATCCACCTCAAACCCGGCGTCCGTCATGATGTGACGTAGCGTCTGCAGGGCACTGTCGTCGTCGTCCACGATCAACACACGCCTGACATCCTGGTGCTGTTCCATTACTTGTTTGACTCCCTGGGGACACAGAAATTTCCTTCGGCCAACGTGGTGCATTGCAAATCGGTCTTTTCACCACCCTCCGCGTCTTTACCAGGCAAATCCGTACAGTCCCCCTGGCCAGGACGGCAGTATCTCAGGCAAAGGTGGCGTCCATTGTACATGGCGTACTGCATGGGAAACGGGCATGTGCGCTGGCCGTTGGAAAGCCTTGGCACGCCCGTACAGTAACCGTAACCGCCACTGCCCTTCAGGCACTCCGGTGACTGTGACTTGTTGTGGCAATCGCTGTCCTGCGTGCAAAACGTCCCCCAGTCCCCCTGTTTTGGCGCGGGCATGCAATATTTGTTCACTCCGAAGCCCGACTTGTCGAACCCGTACGCACATATCATGGCATACTTTATTGTGCAAGCCTGGCTGATACATGCGGGCATACACCGAAATCCATCGTTTGTTTGCAGGCACACAGCGGGTCCCGAATGCGATGTGGAGCCGCACGACTTGGGCAGCAGTTTGCAGTCCTTCGTGCAGTAGCCCAGGATGGTGGCTGGGTCCGTTGTATCGCAAACCCTGCCATCGCAATCATCCGTCGCATTGCATGGCCTGGTTGTGCCCTTGCATTGCCCGCGAAACACGACCTGGCACTTATCGGAGTCACATTCGTAGTCCTGGGTACACGGATCACCGATCTTCTTGCCGCCTGTCCCGGCCACGCACACCTTGACCTTGTCCCCATCCGACACCGCGGAATGCAGTTTTTTGCAACTGCGGTCCTGCACCTGGTCGGTCTTGCAATCCCCGTCCGTTGCACAGGATTTCAGGCACGCAGCCCCTTCGTGCAGTTGTACGCAGGCGCTCCCCTCCGGGCACGGCACATCCTTCGAACAGTCCCTTTGCGCACAGTATCCATCCTTGAAACTGGTCAGGCAGTCCATGTCGCCCTGGCAATCCGTGTACAATTTGCATGGGCTGCCCGTCGCCCCCTTGCCCGCAGGCAGGCATGCATGCACCAGGTCGCCCTCGGCATCCAGCACGGCCTTGCACGCATAACCCTCCGATGTCCTGCAATCCGAGTCCTTTTCACACGGCGCAACGCACCATGCCCTGTTCGGACTGACGCCCACGCACAGTGACCCTGTGGGACACGGAAAACTGAGGCAATCACTGAGCCCGCAGTAGCCGTTTTTCCATACATCGTTATTCAGGCATTCCACGTCCGTGTTGTACTGGAGGCAACCGGCGTCGGGTTTCTCGGTATCGGGTACGCAGCCTGTCTGGGTGCTGATCCCCTGGCAATCGTTCGAGGACTTGCACGGCGCACCGATCGTGGCAGGCGCATTTGCGTCATGCGGCCGCACATCGGAAACCCCTTCGTGCGCCTGGGTTTCGCCGCCCTCGGGCACGGCCCCGTCATCCACGAACAACCGGTCCTGGCCGAAATGTATGTCCTGCTGCTTGATACAGGCATCCCCGCCCCAGAAATACCCGGTGGGACAGGATGGCCTCGCCTTGTGGGACGTGCAACCGGCCAATACGACGAGTAAGGCCATGGTCCCGTAACCAGGCCACGCGCAATGGAATCGCTGTTCGTTCATCTGTGCCTCGTACATGCGGCAAGTGCCTGACGTAATCGTTTTTTTACCAGGGGATTTTTTTCCGTTCTCAAGTGCGCCCTGATGCCGTGGATCGCCTTTGGATTGGCCAGTTTTTTCAGTGCACTGGCCGCACGCAGCCGTACCCACGTGTGTGGGCTGTCCAGGGCTGTCACCAGGAAAACCAGCGCATCCTGGTAACGCATGGCACCCAGTGCCCACGCCGCGTTGGCACGGGCCATGGGGTGTGGATCGTGTTGCAGCATCCTGATCAGGTAGGGACCGGCCAGCCTGTAGTGCACGTCAACAAAGGCCGCGGCGGTCTCGGACCTGCAATCCGGGTCCGGGTCGTGCAGCAGGTTTTGCGTCATCAAGGCCAGGACCTCCTTGCCCGGGTCCTTTAGTTTCGAGGCTATCACAGCGGCCTGGATCCTGCCGTTCGGGTTATCCCATCGCAGGGCCTTTTTCAAAAGCCTCCTGGCCGCTTCCTTGTCCATCGCCAGGATCGCACCGAGCGCCTGCCTGCCCTTTGCCGCGGAGCCCAGCATTTCCATGATCTTGCGTTCCCGAGGGGTGAGGTTCATTTCGGACATGCCGTACAGTTTGACAGGCCTTTTGGGGTAGGTATTGGTTTGGGATTCATTTCCTGTTGCAGACGCTGTCGCTGGCGTCTTTTTTGCCTGTTCCTGCTGGCTGGCGGCGGGTTTGACTGGCTTGTGCGACCGTGGTGCGTGGTGTTTTTGCTGGCATCCGGTAACGAAAAATGCGGTCAGGAACATGAAAACTGCAAATTTCTTCATGAGATCACCTGTCGTTTGCACGGATCAGAAAATAGAGCAATTGCAACACGGCCACTGCCGCTGCCGCAACGTACGTCATGGCCGCCGCGTTGAGCACCTTTTCCACGCCCTGCGCCTCGGTCACGTTCACCAGGCCCATGGTATTCAGGATCTCCTTGGCCCTCCTGGAGGCATCGAATTCCACGGGCAGCGTGATCAAGGTAAAGAGTACCGCCAGGCTGAACAGGGCGATACCTGCGTAAACCAGGCCTATGGACGAGATTATGAAACCACCTATCAACAACCACCACGACAGTTGTGAGCCAATAGACGCGGCCGGGGCCAAAACAGTACGCAGTGCCAGGGGTCTATAACCCATTTTGTGCTGTATTGCATGGCCTGTTTCGTGGGCTGCCACGCCTACTGCAACCACGCTTATACCGTCGTACACATCAGGCGACAGGCGCAGCACCCGTTTGATAGGGTCGTAGTGGTCTGACAAAAAGCCGCTCACCCGCTCTATGGTCACGTCCGTGAGTCCATAGTGGTCCAGGATCTGCCTGGCAACCTGGGCACCACGCAGTCTGCGGAATGTTGAGACCCTGGAGTATTGCGTAAAGGCGGATTTCACCTTCCACTGGGCCCACATGCTCAGAAGCAGGGCAGGGCCAAGAATCAAGAAATACAACGGGTCAAAAAACAACATATTTTTTACCTCCCATTCAGGTAAGCAATATAACAATTGCCGTTTAATAATAAGGCTTGTACCACGGGTAGTCAATGGCCGTTACCGTTGGCCGTGACCGTTGACCGTGGCCGTTGGCCGTGGCCGTTGGCCGTGACCGTTGGCCGTTGACCGAGGCCGTGTGGAGCGCAGGCGGCCTCGCCTGCTTGTAACCCAGGCCGCTGGCCTGGTCTTTCCGAAAGCAGCCGCAGGATGCGTCCCGACACCCGATGCCCGATGCCCGACACCCGATGCCCGAGACCGTTGACCGAGGCCGTGGCCGTGACCGTTGACCGTTGGCCGTGACCGTTGGCCGTGGCCGGGGTCGTGTGGAGCGCAGGCGGCCTCGCCTGCTTGTAACCCAGGTCGCTGGCCTGGTC
>WGCQ01000211.1 GCA_015493765.1 Deltaproteobacteria bacterium | reverse complement strand
ACATCCACCGAGGAATCCTTGTCCTCGGCACGCAGGATTGCGCACCCACGAAAGAATCGCGCCAGGTGCCTGGCCCAGGCTTGTCGTTCGATGTTGTCCTTGAGCAGGCCGTGGACCATGAGTGCAAAACCTGACGGGTCGTCCCCTGACAATCGTACGTCTATCACAGTGCAGCCTCGTACACCGGTATGAGGTCCTCGGGGTCGAATACGGTCCTGCCGTTATACACGATCGAGGCATCTTCAATCGTGGCAGCAGCCAGTTCAGGTATTGCATCCCTGTTGACGCCAAGACGGCCCAGGTGCATCTCGAGCCCCAGACTCACGGCAAAATCCGCCAGGAATGTGGCCAGGTTCTCGCATACGTCACCCGTGTCCGGGAGCCCGAAGGCCCTGGCAATCGCGGCGTATGCCGACCTGGTATCCTCGCAGTTAAATCGCACCACGTGTGGCAGGAAAATGGCATTCAGCAAACCGTGATGCAACCCGTACCTGGCACCCACAGTGTGGGCCATGGCATGCACCAACCCCACCTGTGCATTCGAAAAAGCGGCACCTGCCATGGTCGCCGCAACCAATTGCGCACCCCTGGCCTTCAGATTGCCCGGTTCCTTGACGCAAACAGGTATGGCCTCTTTCAGCAGGTGCAGGGCGTGCAAGGCCAGTCCATCGGCGATGTACTCGCCCTGTAGTGAGTGCATGGACTCTATCGCGTGGCTTATGGCATCCATGCCCGTGGCTGCTGTCAACTGCGGTGGCAGTCCGGTTGTGAGTTTGGGATCCAGGATGGCCACCCTTGGGATCAGTTTGTAGTCCGCAAACAGCAGTTTTTTGTGTGCCGTGTGGTCCTTTATGACAGCCACGTAGGTGACTTCCGACCCGGTCCCCGCAGTAGTTGGCAGGGCTACGTGT
Organism: Deltaproteobacteria bacterium; assembly: GCA_015493765.1. Taxonomy (GTDB): domain Bacteria; phylum Myxococcota_A; class UBA9042; order DTJE01; family S145-11; genus S145-11. The sequence goes on along the minus strand of WGCQ01000211.1, from coordinate 10,003 downwards.
GGCGCTGCCGGCCTGGTCATATTCTGAAAGCCCACGTGGTCCATCAATTCGCCACCCTCGGCCATCAACAGGCTGACGCCCTTGGCCGTGTCGATTACACTGCCGCCACCCACGCTGATCACGCCGTCCGCGTGGGCCCTGGTAGCCGCAAGGAAGGCCCGGTTTACGACATCAACACCTGAGTCCGGTTGGCACTCGGTAAACTCACCAACCACCAGGGCCCCAAGTGCCTTGCGTACCCTGCCGAACACATCGTCCATGCGTGCCAGCACAGGGTCCGTAACCAGTAGTGCGCGTTTGATACCCAGTTCATTGGCCTCGGGAACCAGTTCGCTCACTGCGCCTGCACCGAATACCACCTTGGTTGGTGCAAAGAAATTGAATGACAGGTCGGCATCGTATCGCATAATTAAGCCTCGTCAGGGAATTCGGTCTTTACCAGTCCCGCTGATTCGACCAGTTGCTTCGCCGCACTGACAAATCGCACGATCGTTGGCAGGTCACCCTTGAGTTTCAGTTTGCCCTGCATCATGCCCTTTACCGGGTCCAGTTCCTTGTTGATCACCTGTTTCCAGCGTTCGTATTCACCGGTGATGCAAAACGGGGCAGTCAGTGCCTTGGCCGCATCCACCAGGCTGGCCTCCCGGCATACGCCCTTGTACAGGTCCAGCCAGATCCCGGTGTCCTCGTTGATCCCGTATTCGGGTTTTGCCTTGCAGATCAGGGCCACCACGCCCTTGTCCCAGTTCGATGCAGCAGCCTTGTACTTGGGATTGTTGTTTATGGCGTCCTTGTACAAGGCAACCCATTCAGCAGATGGAAATTTTGCCATCTTCAGCCTCCTTTGGTTCGTTCCTGTCCCATTGTTATTCCTGTGGAATGGATTGTCAAGGCTTATCGATGCCCAAATTACCTGCTAAATTCGGGAGACGGTTGCAGGATGAGACTACTGCTCGTGATTTACTCGTTTCTGAAGTCCGCGTCCGGCCTTGAAGTGTGGGTTTTTTTTATCGGGCACTTTCACTGGTTCACCGGTTTTGGGATTACGCCCGATATGGCCCTTCCTGGTGTGGACCGTGAAATTCCCGAAGTTTCTTATTTCAACTCGCTCGCCTTTGGCCAAGGCATCGGCAATTTCGTCCAAAATGCCATTGACAACCAATGTGGCTTTTTCCTTTGGGAGCGAGGTTTTTTCCATCATTCTCAGTATAAGGTCAGATTTCTTCATTCAATCCTCCAAGAACAGGCGCCTTTACCATATAACATCTTGTTACAGATACGTCAATACAACTGGAGTCAGCCAAAATATTTGTAAAAAATCCACAAAGGTTTTACAATTTCGTTAGGCATGGGGATGCACAAATTAGTGATGTATTTAAACGCATTTTCCCAATAGATGATGCACTATGGAGTGCTGCATAAATTATGGATAAGCAACAAGTAAATAAGATCCTGATTGCAGATGACAAACTTGACAACCGTGAATTCGTACGTTGGATGCTGACCAAGGCTGGTTACCATGTGGATACGGTGGAGGATGGTCCCGGCGTCCTGGAGTTCGTAAAGGACGATACACCTGACCTGATATTAATGGACATAATGATGCCCGGCATGGACGGGATCGAGGTATGCAGGAGACTAAAATCAGACCCGGCGACCAGGGATATTATCGTGCTTTTCGTGAGTGGTATTGCCGACCGCAGGACCAGGCTGGATGCATTTAATGCCGGTGGCAGTGATTTCATTGCCAAGCCGTTTGATCGCGTGGAACTGCTGCTGCGTGTGAACAACCTGATGAAGGTCAAACGATACCTGGAATTGATGCACAACCAGGCGAAGACATTGGAACAGGAGGTTGAAAAGGCCACAATGCAGTTGCGCACTGCATACGAAAAACTGAACGAGGCCTACGTCGAAACCGTGGAGAAACTAACAGTGGCTGCCGAGTTCAGGGACGAGGAAACCGGGCAGCATATCCGCAGGATAGGACATTATGCACGTGCAGTTGCAAGGGAACTGGGCATGGATAACACCTTTTGCGAGCAAATATTTTACTCGGCCCCCATGCACGACATCGGCAAGATCGCGATACCTGACAGCATATTGCTGAAAACCGACCGCCTGACGGACGCGGAATTTCGCCATATGAAGGACCACACGGTAATCGGGTGGAAATTACTGAAGGACTCAAAATCCGAGATGTTGCAGATGGGTGCGGCCATAGCATTAAGCCACCATGAACGCTTTGACGGGACAGGTTATCCGCATGGACTGAAGGGAAATGAAATTCCCCTTGAAGGTCGGATTGTGATGACCATTGACGTGTACGATGCGCTACGCAGTAAAAGGCCCTATAAACCGCCCTTCGATCACAAAACTGCATTAAACATCATATTGAAAGGTGATAGCAGGCTTCCAAGGACCAGCTTTGACCCCGAAATCCTGGCTGTGGTGGAACGCATCCAGGACCAGATAGCCGATATTTTCGAACAACTCAAAGAGCCAGAGACTTGAGTATAGCCTTGGCAGCGTTTATCACGGCCTTGCTGCCACCCTGATCCTCCTCGTGTTTCAGTAATTCTTTCAGGAAATCCACCAGGTCGGGTTTGTTTAGTTTTGCCAGTGCCTTCAACGCGGATACCCTTACCTCCGGATTTTCATCGATCGTGGCCATGCTCTCGAGTGCATCAATCGCATCCGGCGTACCTGCAGCGGCCAGCACTGCAATGGCAAGCATCCTGATCGTTTTATCAGGGTCGATTTTCATGTCACCCACCGCCAGTATTACCTTGCGGTCCTTGACCCCGCGCAAGGCCTGCAAACAAAGGCGCTTTATCTGTTTATCCCGGTCCGTCAAACCCTGGATCAAAAAGCCGCGGTATTTCAAGACTTCGTCCGGTTTCAGCATGCTGGTCAAGGCCTTGTAGGCCATCCTGCGTACATCCGTATTCTGGTAATTGCCCAGCGTGACCAGCACAGGCATGGCCTTGCGAATCTTCAATTTTGCGATTCCTTTCAAGGCCGCCAGCCGCACATCATCGGACGTGTCATTCAAGCCGGACAGCAGTATTGCCTGTCCCGTTGTACCGCCCACCTTGGCTGCGGCCATACATGCAATAGCGCGCAGGTGGTGGTCCTGGTCCGATGCCAGCCCGCACAACGCACGCAGTTGCTTTTGATCATCGCTTTTGGCCAGGGCTGCCGCGGCCTGGCGCCTGACATCGATGGAACTGTCTTTCAGCGCCTTGCCGAGTGCATTTCCTATGTTCGGTGGAATCGTAGCCCTGCCTTTCAGGCGCAGTCCCAGCACCTGCACCGCCAGCATCCTGACCACGGGGTTTGAATCACTGGTCATCTTCAAGACCTTGTCCACGCTCAAGGTGTCGATCAGTTTTACAACCGCCTTGCTAACCTTGTCGGCAAGTGTACCCTTGATCAAACCGACCATAGGCTTGATTAAGGCCGGATCACCCAGGGCCACCAGGGCGTCCAGGGCACTCTGGGCCTCCTTACCCGGCTTATTTGCCAGGTCGTTCAACAGGGCCGGGGCCAAATCCCGGTCCTTAAACCTTAAAACCCGGTTACACGCCATGATTTTGTCCTTGTCGTTTCCATGTTTTAGCAGGTACCGCAGGCCCTCCACGCGTGGCTTTTGATCCTTCAAACCAGCAAGGTAGCGCGCGGATTGCAATTTCATGTCACCTGGCAGATTCGGGTCGCTTAATACAGTAACCAGTTGCTTTGTGAGGCCCAGTTTTATCAATGCGGACAATGCCTTGGCAGCGACATCCCTGGATGGATTATCCATGGCACTCAGCAACACCGGGCCAACCCCTTTTACAGGATGGGCCAGTAATACGTCTATGGCATGGATCGCCACCTTTGGGTCTGTCGAGTTTATGTCGTCCACCGCTGCAATATTATCAAATTTGTGGTCGCCTCGTTTGCTAAGTATCCTGGCGGCCTGGATGCGGATCGTAACCGATTTGTCGTTACCTGCCATGTCTTCCAGCATCTTTATGGCACTGGGACCTTTTACACCCTGCAACAGCCGGACCACGGCCATCCGCACGCCTGTTGACGGGTCCTGCAACAGCGGCCCTGCCAGTGTAACAATATCGAGTCCTTTTACCGTGGGCAGGGCGGCCAGTACGGCCAGCCTCTCCTGTGTCAATTTCGACTGCAAACCGGCTTTCAGGATGTTCACTGCGGTTTTGTCACCTCGTTGCAAGCCCCTGCGAAAATCCATGGCATCCAGCCACTGTCCCTTGTCCGTAACCAGCATGCCAGGCAAGGCGGGCGAGGGTGGCAAGTCCACCCAGAAAGGCATGACCACGGTTACGGCCGGTACGGTTAGTTCCATCATCTTCAGTGGTCTCGGATGCAGTTTGCTTACACTGATCGTATCAAGGCCGTACCAGCGCAAGGTGTAGTACAAAACCGGCAGAACCTGGTCCAGTTGGCCCTTTTTAACACCAGGCAGTTTGACCGATACACTATTGCCAGTGCAATTTAATACGGGTTTATCGGAGACACCTGTTTTTTTCAAGGCCTTGTAGAGTTCTTTGCCCGCTACATCGCATCGGTCCGAGGGATTCCATGGTTCCTCAAAGACTGGTGTCAGGATCTGTATGGATGTTTTACCTGACGAAATATCCGTGTACTCGAAGTGAACAGCAGGGATTTGGGCCATGGATACGCCCTGGTCCAGTATCAGCACCGTAAAAAACAAAGTCAAAAGGATGTAAAAACGGTTCATGTAACCTCCAGTCCAGTCACCAGAAAATATATGGGTCTGACACTGTTATGTCAACCGTTTGGGAAAACCCCCGAATTTAGTCAGGTAATTTGGGACAGTTATTACACTTCTCATGCCACTGATAATGTTTTATACTTGTTCGGGGAAACGATGTTGAAGTGGATTTTAACATTTGTCCTAATGGGATTGGTTGGTTGTGCCGGTGGCTGGGTGGGGCCTGATGCCTGGATGGATGCGGACAGCACAACCGATGCGGAAGTATTTGAATTACCAGAGGTTTCCGAAACATCCGAAACGCAAAACAGGTTGATACAACGGGTAATTATGTTCCAGGGGCGACCGTTACGGGGATTGCATCATTATTACGTTACGTCCCTGCACATAGCGTGGCGCAACCCGCCCAAGCAGATGGATTCCTCAAACAAACAACATGTAAAGTGAAAAACAAACAACACGGACAAAAAATAGCCATACTGGTCAACAGCCGAGCCAGGCGAGGTCGTAACCAACAAATCACCCATGAAACAGCCCGGGACCTGTTGCATCGCGATGTTACCGTGTACGCAACGGGTTCATTGGAGGAGTTGCATGATGCGGTATCGAGGATACTGGCAGAGGGATTTGACTTGTTGGGAATCAGCGGAGGGGATGGAACCGTTCACCTGCTGCTTACCGAGATGCTCAACCAGGGAGGTGATTTTGCCTCGTATCCTGATTTATTAATTCTAAGGGGCGGGACCATGAACATGGCGGCTGCCAATCTGGGCACCAGGCATCCGCCTTTGCTGGAATTACGCACACTCCAACTGGCATTGACCCTGGAGCAAGAAAAGGGGTTTACGATTCCGGTCAAACAAACAAGGCCCCTGTGCGTAAACGGCCCGGACAGGCCGCTGTACGGGTTCGTGTTCGCCGCAGGCATACCGCCGCGTATCCTCCAGGAATACTACAAAGGGGACCCAAGCCCTGCACGCGCTGCAAACGTAACCGCATCTATTATGCTGGAATCCTTTCTTAGCAGGCGTGGGGACAGCCGCTACTTTGCATTCCAGAAGGCCGGCATAGTGTTGGATGGCAAGCCTTACGATGCACCAGCATACAAGGTGATCGTGGCAACCCCCATCCCCAAACTGCTACTGTGGTTCGACGTGTTTGACAACCCACGCGGTCCCTTGACCCGGGGTTTTTATTGCCTGATCAATTCCATGAAGACAAAAGATATCGCACGCAATGTGTGGGCACTATCCCGCGGGCGATACCATGGGCCGGGTCACATTAACTCGATTTTCCATAAAATGGAAATCGATCGACCGGTATTATTTACATTGGATGGCGAGGTTTACGAAGAAAACAAAAACGGCAAGGGTCTGACCATTAGTTCCGGTCCTTTATTGAATTTCCTGGATCTGTCCGGAATCCACGTATCAGGCCTGCTCGCCGGGTCATGGCATTATGAGCAGACCATGGAACGACCTATACCTTAGAAAGAATACGAATACACAAAAGAAGCAGGTACACTTGATTTACGAAAGCATTCCAAGACCATTCGTAAAATGGGCCGGCGGCAAGCGCCAGATAGTGCACACCTTGCTGGACATGTCCCCACGGCAGTACAACAGGTATTTCGAGCCGTTCCTGGGCGGAGGGGCAATGTTTTTTGCCCTGAAACCTCAACAAGCAGTCCTGGCGGACATGAATGACGAATTGATCAACACCTACATTGTGGTCCGCGACCAGGTGGATGCGCTCATCACCGACCTGGCCAGGCATCGCAACGAAAAAGAGTATTTTTACCAGGTCAGGGCCCAGGACCCGGCCGAACTGTCGCCTGTTCAAAGGGCTTCACGTTTCATATTCCTGAACAAAACCTGCTTTAACGGGCTGTGGCGGGTCAATTCATCCGGTCGATTCAATGTCCCCTTCGGACGATATAAAAATCCCAGGATAGTGGATGAAAAAAATCTGCGTGCGTGCAGCAAACTGCTGAAGCGGGCACGATTGTTACGATCGGATTTTGAAAATACGACTGACCTGGCAAAACCGGGGGATTTCGTTTACTTTGACCCGCCGTACGTGCCCCTGTCTGATACCGCCTATTTCACGGCATACACAAAAAAAGGCTTCGGCCCTGATGAACAACGCCGACTGGCAGGGGTTTTCACAAAACTTGCCGCTAAAGGGGTACACGTGATGTTGTCCAATTCCGATACCCCCTTTGTCCGCGACCTGTATGCCGGCTTTCACAGCCACACGCTGGAGGTTGCACGCTTTATCAATTCGAATGCCGCCCGACGCAGGGGCTTTACCGAAGTTATTATCACCAACTACAGGCCTTGAGCATACGCACAAATTACAGGCATAGTGCAATGAAAATGCCGAATGGGCAAGGGCATGGAAATTGCTTTCCGTGAAATAACGCGGAGGGTTACGCGCAAACATTACGAGGGCGTAGGATTGCCGGATTGATTGGCGAATTCAGGATATTACCTGTTTACAACACCTTGAAATACAAAGAAATTCGGGGGCGGGCTGGAAATCAGACGCACACAACGGCAGGCCAGCGAATCATTGTTTCGGTTTCCTGGTTTTCCTGATCGGAGTGGCCTGTACCAGGTTGAAATAGGCGCTCTCACGGTGCACCACATCCACCTTCCACCCGGTAATATCCTTGAAATTTTTGTCACCCTGCCGCGTCAGTTTGCGGCTTGCCCGGTCCAGGGCACTGCGGAATCCACCGGCACCATGCGCTTGCACCATCGAGAAAAACTTGTGCCCCTTATTGATGTCCCTTAAATACGGCAACATCTGCTTGGACTTCATGAGCGGTTTGATTTCGTTATACGTATAAAAGGTTTCCCCCCTCCACGTAATCAGCCACGTTACAATATCCTCCTTGCACACCTTTTTCGATCGCATGCCCAGGTAATTATACAGGCCCGTCAGCCCGATTTCCTTGATCAACGGGGTATAAGCCTTTTCGATCTCCGGGGGATTCGGCAGCAAGTGGCACCGTTTGTAATAGTCGTCGTACAGGTATTTCTGACTCCAGGACGGTGTCAACATGGGCATGTAGTAATTCAAGACCCAGAAAGACATCACCAGGGCCAGGATGAACAGTCCGCCAAATGCCCAGGTACGAATACGCGGCCACAACATCAGCAACAAGGCAAACAGCATCAAACCTGTCAGCACAGGGAAAAACACTTTGTAACGCAGGTAAGGACGCGTCAACAGGGTCTTCAGCATCGGGTTTATCTCGCTGTAAAACGTGCTGTCCTTCCAGGTCTTATGTGCACCCGTGTCCACCGGCGCATTCGGGTCTATTGGTGGATGTTTCGGCCATGGCCTGTCATACTTGTACGTGCACATGTTGCGGAAATCCTGCGGATCGGAAGCAATGTTTTGACCCACCGCAGCCACAAGACCAATGGCCAGCACCACGGTGGCCTTGGCCAGCCAGTGCCTGGAGGTCAACACGTACTCATACATGTAAATCGCGATCAGGATGATCAGGGCCGGCAATGCCGGAAAGATGTAGTGGTGAAACACCGTTGCCGCCAATGCAAACAAGGTATAGGCAAAAAAGGCCCATATCGTCAGGAACAGTTTCAAGCGGTCCTTGTGGTCGGCCTTGGACAAGCGAATCCTGGTCAGTCCGTACAGTACCAGAGGTACAAAGGCAACCCACGGGAACGTACCAATACCCAGCCACTTCATGTAGTACTCGAAGGTCCCGGTGTCTATCTGGTGCACTCCTGCGCCCAGTCGGTTGAACTGGTCATGTACAAAAAATCGATTGTAAAAAGGCATTCCGTAACGCGCCATCATGCCCAGGTACCACGGCAGGGTCACCAGCAAAAACACCAGGCCGCCCCGCAGGATCTCCAGCCTTTTCAAGGCCTTCCATTCGCCTGTCAGCCATAAATAAAAGAAGACAAACGCGCCAGGCAGCATAAACCCCATTAAGCCCTTGCCCAGGGTTGCAAGGCCCAGGAATATGTAGGCAATGTACAACATCATCCTGCGGACCCACATATCCTTTTCCCTGTCGTCCATCCCGCGTTTCAGTCCTTTGATAAAGGGAACCAGTATCCACACCAGCACCACGATAGCCACAATGCTGTACAGGATGGTATGCAGAATGCCGGTTTTCTGAATCAGGAACCACGCCCGCATCACAGGTCCAAATCGCGTAAAACTATCCTCCGGCCTGAGGTCCAGTGCCAGGATCACGTACTGGGGCACGGCGACCAGCAGAAAAGTGCCTACTGTCAGCACCATGTAGGTGATCAACCTGCGCCTGGAAGGTGTGTACGCCGGCCCGAAGTAGGCATTGATAAAAAACATCAGACCTATGGTCATGGTACCAACGAAAGGCATATCGGTTATGGCCTGTCGGGCAATAAAAAAGAACATCGGCGACGTCATCACCAGGCCCGCGGCCAGTAATCCAATTTTCCTGGAAAATATCCTGGTAAAAGTCAGAAATATCAGGAAAACCGAAAATATCCCAAGCAATTCCATGGGTAATCGTATGGACCACTCGCCAAAGCCGAACGTACTCATGGCGATGTTTTCCATCCAGAAAATCAGTGTGGGCTTGGAAAAAAACGGAGCACCCGCCGCAGGCTCATTACCGATCTTTTCCCGGTATCCCCACCATGGACCCAGGTAATCCGCCGTTTCGAACATGTTGCGGGCCACCTCGCCATAATGCGTCTCCCAGCAGTCCCACAAGCCAAACGAACCTGCATTTGTCAGGTACAAGACCGTCACCAGGGCCAAAACACCTGCAGCAACCCACTTGCTGCCTCTTTGGGGACGGTATCGCGGAATTTTAGAAAAGTCGTCTTCCAACAGGGGTGATGTATATCTTGATTCAGGCATGCATTACTCCAATAAACGAAAATGCCTGCTAAACTTAATACAATAGGCTCCCGAGGTCAAGATACACGGCACCATCCCAAATTAACGGACTAAATGAGATTAATTGCTGGCAGTGCCACACGGCCAACGACCACGAGCGGCGGGCGAGACGAGGGTGTTGATTTGATGGATTTAGTGACGAATTCGGGAATTTGTATATTTTGCAATGCCTTGAAACACAAAGACAATTCAAGATGCCGGCTGGAAGTCAGCGAGCCCAGGGTGGACTTTTTCAACACCCTCTTATAGAAGAGGGTTGTCAAGCCCCCTGTAATAATTTTTTGCGTTTTTCTTAAACTACTATAGAAACCTCCATTT
>WGCQ01000210.1 GCA_015493765.1 Deltaproteobacteria bacterium | reverse complement strand
GGTTGTGTGTGTTAATTTCAGGAATCATCAGGCGGTCCTGGACCGGATAAAACCGGCAATTCATCCGGATATGTTGCCGGGGTAATGGGGGGCGGTTCGGTTGGGAGGTTCATGGACCAGGGGATTGGCTTGATTTGGGAGGGGGCGATGATGAAACCGATTAATCTCATTGGGTGATTGCACCTAAGACATAGCAAGCTCAGGCGACATCAATCAAATCGATGACCGAAGTTGTCAGAAGTGGTGCAGATACAAGGAGTTGAGGCCATTTTTCTGCGTCCCTTTGGGACTTGAAATCATTAGCCTTTGGCTAAAGAAGAGCGGAGGTGTGGCAGCGCCACATTACGCACCACACGCACGACAAAGTAGATGGGCCTACGCCATATTTGGTCAGGTAATTTGGGACAAAAGATAGGGATTTGACAGGTCGTGCACACAGGGATATAAATGGCGTGTAACCCAAGGTCAGGAGGTAAAAGATGTCAGGACCGGATAGCAAGGACGACAACGGCAGGTATGTGTTTCTACGGCAATCTGTCCGTAAAACCAGTGGGTCAGAAACTGGGCATGGAATTGGACCTGGACCTGGCCAAGGGGGCTGTGAGTTCGGCATTGAACGTGTTTAACCTTTCGGCCAGCGGTTGGGACGAGGCAAAGGGGTTTTTGGGGGTCAGCAGCACGATAACAGGCAAGGACGGGACCCAGACCGTGGTATCCATCGAGAACTCTGAATACGACGTTGGGACACTGACTGCCACGATCATGACCCGGGTGGCGGGATTCAAACGGGTCGTGAAGACTAGTTGTTGTGACGCAGAGGTGAGCGGTGACTTTTTTGTCAAGTTCCAGATTACCGCGTTGCCGCACCTGAAGTACAAACCATCTTTTGCTCGGGAATTCTGGAACCAGTTGCTGTTGGACCTGGGCAGCGCGGAGGGCGTGATCGTGGCCTCCGGCGTGATCACCTTTGCCGTGTCCATTGGCAAGGCGATCCTGGACTCGCCCAAGGCACCGATACCCGTACTGGTACCAAAGGCTGTTGTACCTGTTATGATGGGGCCTGTCAGGGACAAGGACAATAACAACACATGAAGGGGATATGGCAGGGCCTGGGTACCTGGGTCGATAAACTGGAGCGGATCCTGGGCAGGACAAGGGACCCGGTTTTCGGGTGGCTGGTCCTGGGAATAGGCATATCCGCGTTGTTACCCGCAGCTGCAAACATATTTTTCAGCCACATGTTCAAGGGTTACACCTTGCAACCCGGTGTGAGTGCAAGTTACATGGGTAACGCCTGGTTTTTCTTTTTCCTGTTCGTCCTGGGCCTGCTGCGGTCCAGGTACACTTTGCTGTTTGCGCTATGGCAGTTTTATGATAGTATCCAAGGTATCATCCCGGCCTGGTATTCCTTTTTGTGCGGGGCGGGTACAGGTATGAGTTTTGGCCCGCATCATTTAACAGGTCCGGTGTTTCCATGGTTGATCAAGTACTGCCCGAACCCCAGCCAGGTGCCTTTTTTCCACATGTATCCTGGCATGGTTGATTCTCCAATTGGAGTAGGGTCTGGTTGGTTTATGATTTACATAAACATCGGACGATGGGCATTTATCGGCCTGATAGGCGAGACACTCCTGGTCCTGCTGACCATTGCTGCATTGATTTGGCTGATGATACGGGGGGCGTTGTGGGTCAGGCGAAGGTTTTCCCAGGGCCGTGGGCAGTGACAGTGGCAGAATTCTTTGTCCCCGACACCCAGGGCTACCTGATCAACCCGTCCATGGGCACCTGGGGGCATGAAAAGGACAGGAAATCCAAAGCACATGTTTGATTAAAGCCGCATGGCAGCGGGGTTTGCGGTGGTGGGTTACGGGAAGACCAGGCAAGACGCCGGCGGACCAGGCAGGCGAGGCCGCCTGCGATCCACGGCCACGGTCAACGGTCTCGGCCACAGGTCATGAAACGAATTCTCCCATTCCTGGCTAGCTAAATGTAGAAATACGCACTTATTTCATCGATTAACACGACAAAATCCAACCTTATTTGAGCATCAAATTTGACATTTTAAGGGGATATTATTATCCTTATACAACGCCTTGTTGGGATTCTAAATATGGAAAGGTTTATAGATTCATACCTGTTGGAATGGAAGGACAGGAAAAAACACAAACCCCTGGTCATAAGGGGGGCGCGCCAGGTGGGTAAAACCTATACGGTCGAAATGTTTGCCCGAAAGGCCTTTCCCGATTTAATCAAGATCAATTTCGAGGAAGAGGACCTGTCCGATTTTTTCAAAACGAACAGGATTACTGAGACCGTACAAAACCTGGAAATCCATCTTGGGCAGCGAATCATTCCTGGAAAGACCCTGCTTTTCCTGGACGAGATCCAGGCATGCCCGGACGCAATCGTCAGTCTGCGTTATTTCCATGAAAAGATGCCGGAGCTGCACATAATAGCCGCGGGCTCATTACTGGACCACACCTTGAACGAAATGACAGGCCCCATGCCCGTGGGGAGGGTGGAATTTGCCTATATGCAACCCATGAATTTCCATGAATTCCTCGTGGCCCTGGGCGAAAAGGAACTCTACGATTTTCTGCAAAACTACACCCTGGACAAGGGAATACCCATGCCCCTGCATAAAAAATTATTGCGGCTGGTCAGGCTCTATTATTTTATCGGTGGCATGCCCGAGGCGGTATCGGCCTACGTTGAAAACAACGGGTTGCCCGAGGTGGAACGCATCCACGAAAGCATAATCAGGACCCTGGAATACGATTTTGGCAAATACGGAACCCGACAGCAGCAGGAGGTACTAATAAAACTGTTGCGGTACATCCCCAGGGGGTTGGGCAAAAAATTCAAATACGTCAGGGTGGACAATACCCTGAGGGCGGAACGGATAAAACACGCGTTGAAATTACTAAAAATGAGCCGAATCGTATACCCGGTCCACAATACCAGGGCCAATGGAATACCCCTGGAACAAGGCCGGGATGAACGGTCGTTCAAGCCGATTTTCCTGGATACGGGACTGGCAAACCACCTGTTGAGGTTGAGGCTGACCAACATCGATGACCTGGTGACGATCAACGAAGGCGGGCTGGCGGAACAATTCGTGGGCCAGCAATTGTACAGTGATTTTCCCTTTTACCTGGACCCGGAAGTCTTTTACTGGGTGCGTGAAAAACGCAATGCAGAGGCGGAAATAGATTACCTGATCGAAACTCAAAACAGGATCGTGCCTGTTGAAGTAAAGGCCGGTAAGACAGGTACACTGAAATCCCTCCACGTGTTCATGGCTGAAAAGCAGTTGGCAACGGCCTTGCGCTTCAATACGGACCTGCCCAGCCTGGCCAGGGTCAGTACATCCGTAAAAACCGGAGGCTGGGTGCGAAATGTCGATTTTGACCTGATTTCCCTGCCCCTGTACCTGGTGTTGGAGGGCCGCCGGCTCGTGGAGGACGTGGAGAAAAACCGCCCTTGAACGGTCAGGGCCACGGTCACGGTCAAAGGAAGGACAGGAAATTCAAAGCACATGTTTGATTAAAGCCGCGTGGCAGCGGGGTTTGCGAGGGGGCAATTTTAGGGCGCGAGAGGCACAGGGTGGTGGGGAACGAGGGTTTTTGTATCTGAAGGAAATCAAGAGGATAGAAAACTCAAATCACATGTTTACTTAAGGCCTCATGATAGCGTGGCATCCTTTCACGGCACCACAAACCGGCGGACTTGGCTGGAATCGGTGCTGTGATCGCGGAAACAGGTCAGGATTCGGGTGCCGCTGGGGCTGCCCATAAATTGCAGACCATAGAAATCGCCTTGTTTGGACCTGGCCAGGGTTATGGGGCTGGAAAGGGGGTGGTCGGTATGCTTAAGCCTGAGGGTGCGGGTATAATTACCTGGATAATTGAGCAAATTATTTGCAATTTGCAAGGATACTCTATATACTCCATATATCACTGTGGGGTGATTACCATGTACATAAACAGGATTCTTGAAAACAAGGTCAGGATTTATTTGAACGATTTTCCCGCTGTTGCCATACTGGGACCCAGACAATGCGGCAAATCCACGTTGGCTGGAAAAATTTCATCATCCATACCAGGTTCTATTTTTCTGGACCTGGAAGATGATACGGACCTGCAAAAACTCCAGGATCCAAAACTCTTTTTTGCCATGAATCCAGATGTCTTGATCTGCATTGACGAGATTCAGTTGAAACCAGGTCTGTTTTCATCCCTTCGTGCCATCCTGGATAAAGAATCCCAAAACAGCAGGTTGCTGGTCCTGGGTTCCGCATCCAGGGACCTGATTCGCCAGGGGTCGGAAACACTGGCCGGGCGGATTGCATTTTTGGAACTGACACCGTTTTTAACCAATGAATTGAAAGGATATGACTTGTTCAGGCACTTACTCAGGGGAGGATTTCCACGTAGTTTCCTGGCCCGGAATGATAATGTAAGCCTGGTGTGGCGCAAGGAATTCATAAAGAGTTACCTGGAACGTGATATGCCCCAGTTGGGGTTCAATATACCTGCCCGAACGCTCAAACGGTTGTGGACAATGCTGGCACATATCAGCGGGCAGGTCCTGAACAGTTCACAGTTGGGTCAGTCCCTGGGCGTCAGCCACACCACAGTAAAAAGGTATATCGACATATTATCGCAATCCTTCATGGTGAGGGTTTTGTCACCGTACCATGCAAACATCAAAAAGCGTCTGGTCAAATCCCCCAAAACCTATATCCGGGACTCTGGTATTTTGTTGGCATTACTTGATATTGCCGACAAAAACCAGCTCCTGGGGCATCCGGCATTCGGCCAGGTGTGGGAATCCTTCGTAGTTGAACAGGTTTGTTCCAACCTGGACGGATGGGAACCTTTTTTTTACAGGACAGCAGCAGGTGCTGAAATCGACCTAATACTGGTACAGGGACAACGCAGGATCGGTGTTGAAATCAAGGCATCCACCGCGCCCCGTCCCAGCCGGGGGTTTTGGAATGCCATTGCTGACATCGAACCCGAACACACATGGGTCATCGGCATGGTTGACCAGTCCTATCCCATACATCCCAACGTTACTGTGACCAGCCTGCGGGGGTTCCTAAAAAACATCCGGAATTTCAAGTATTGACGTGTGGACCCAAATTACCGGTCAAATTTGAGGACAAAGGTTGCAGAAAGTGGTTCAGATGCAAGTCGTTGAGCCAATTTTTCTGCGTCCCTTCGGGACTTGAAATCATTAGCCTTTGGCTAAAGAAGAACGCAGGTGTGGCAGCGCCACATGGTTCTGCGCCATCTGCGATGGCTTGAATTCATTGCCCCTTCGGGGCAAGGCTCGAGCATACATGGGCGAACCTAAGCGACCAAAGGGAGCGTGACCGCCGCATTGCGCAGCACACGCACGACAAAGTAGATGGGCCGGTTGCGGCGTACGCCAGATTTGGTCAGGTAATTTGGGATAAGGATAGGGATTTGACAGGTCGTGCACACAGGGATATAAATGGCGTGTAACCCAAGGTCAGGAGGTAAAGATGTCAGGACCGGATAACAAGGACGACAACAGCGGGTACGTGTTTCTACGGCAATCTGTCCGTAAAACCAGTGGGTCAGAAACTGGGCATGGATTTGGACCTGGACCTGGCCAAGGGTGCTGTGAGTTCGGCATTGAACATGTTTAGCGGTTGGGACGAGGCAAAGGGATTTTTGGGGGTCAGCAGCACGATAACAGGCAAGGACGGGACCCAGACCGTGGTATCCATCGAGAACTCTGAATACGACGTTGGGACACTGACTGCCACGATCATG
>WGCQ01000209.1 GCA_015493765.1 Deltaproteobacteria bacterium | reverse complement strand
GTCAACGGACTCGGGCATCGGGCATCGGGCCTCTGGCGTCGGGTCGCAGCCTGCGGCTGCTGCGGGACGGCCCTGCGGGCCTTGCGGGAAGGCCCCCGTGGTAACCGGGAGCACACTGCCACGGCCACGGACTCGGCCACGGCCCACGGTCAACGGTCAACGGACTCGGGCATCGGGCATCGGGCCGCAGCCTGCGGCTGCTGCGGGACGGCCCTGCGGGCCTTTCGGGAAGGCCCCCGTGGTAACCGGGAGCACACTGCCACGGCCACGGACTCGGCCACGGCCAACGGCCACGGTCCAAAAACTTCCAATATCCCTGCCTGCCTGTTATACTTTTTCTACCTGTCCGGGAGGTAATGGTGACTCGCAGATTATGCCTACTCACTGTTTTGTTATTGTTTTCGTTGCAGGCGTGGTCCAAGCCGCTTCAATGGCGATTCGGCCCCAGCGTATTGCGGTTTTCCGGTTCGTACCGGTTGATGTACCTGGGCGTTTCCGGCATCACATTGCTGGACCCCAAATTGCATCCATACAACCTGCCAAGGGAGGATGCGGCACTTCACAGGGTGAACCTGCAACTGGGATTGAAGCGTTTCTTTGGGAAAAAGACATCACCCCTGAGTGTGTTTGCGGTGAAAATAAACCTGGACTTGCTGGACGGGCCGTTGAATACACCTGCCAGTGACCGCCGGGTCCTGCACATGTCCTGGGACAACCGGGATTCGAATTATGGGCTTTCTTTTGGTTCCTGGGGCCTGAACGAGGCGTATGTGATGGTTGCTGGCATGCGTGCGGCCGTAATAATGGGTCGTGTGCAGCCGGACCTTGGCATGGGGATCCTGACCAGCAAGCGCAAGGAACCGTTTTTCGGGTATTCGAAATTCGGGGACCGTTCGGACAGGGCGGCGTTCAAACTGTTCATGGGTGACTGGGCGGACATGGCCAGCCCAAGGCAGTTGTTCATAGGCGGCGGGGTGGACCGGATCGGACGGGACCTGCTGGCGGATTCCAGCCGGGGCGACGTGGCATACCAGGCGTTTGGCGTGATTGGCCTGGCAAACAGGTACATGGGCGGTGAGGCGGCCTACATCTATCGCTGGCAGCACGACAAGGACCACAACAGCGTCCGGGTCAGCATCCTGGATTTTACCATGCACGGCCACGTGAAGTGGAAAGACGGTTTTTTCAAGGCCCAGGGTGAGTACGTGTGGGTCCGGGGGCACAGCGATATTGGCCTCATGGCTGCCCAGCAAGGCGGTTACAAGGTCAAAACCCAGGGATTGGCAGCCCTGGCAGAGGTCCACCAGAACATGTTTGGCTTCAGGGTGGAATCAGGCCTGGCCCAGGGCGATTCCGACCCCTACGACGATACCTTCGGGGCCTTCACATTCAACCCGGAGCACCAGGTTGGCCTGGTGGCATTTCCGGAGGTGATCAAGGACCTTACCGCCGCCGGTGCAAACAACATGACCGACCCCACGTACCTGGCCCGTGCGCCCTCCGGTATCAACGGCCTGCCATCGAACGGCGGTGTGAAGGACGCGATTTACCTGTATCCCGGTATCATTGTAAAGCCGTGGTCAGCCCTGGAATTTCGTACTGCCGTGCTGTTTGCATGGGCGGACAAGCCCCTGTACGACATCTATGTCACGGACTTGAACGGCGGCGTATTGAAATCACCTTTGGGCGGTGATGCAGGGAATTACATTGGCACGGAATACGATATCGGGTTGTTTTCAAACGTGCATTTCGCAAAGGGAGGCCCGTACCTGCGGGCCTTTGTCCAGTTCGGTATATTCTTTCCCGGTAGTGCGCTCAACCTGAAATACAATAGCGTACCAGGAACCGTACAACTGGTCACCACGGGCGCACAATTCAGATGGTAGGGGGGATTATGCAAAGGTACTTCGTATTGTACACATCACTTGCGGTATTGATGACGATGCTTGCATGCAGTCCCAATGACGGGCCCGCCGGGATCGCCAGGTCTGCCTTGTGCAGCAACGATTGTGCGCCGGCAGTGGTATTCCGGCCAACGGACACGTCGGACATAAACATACCGTTTCCAAACGACATGTTGTGTCGTTTTGACCCCACTGCCGCCACGAAATGCCGCCTGAACCTGGGTACGACAAAATCCACCAGGACCGAGAGCATGCTGATGAAACACCTGGATGAACTGGACGGCTTTTCCACCTTCGCCCCTATCATCGTATCCTTCGATGGCCCGATCGACCCCACCACGGTGACCCCGGACACGGTGCTGCTGGTGAACATCGACCCGAAGTCCCCGGATTTCGGCAAATCTGTCCCCCTGGACCTGGGTCGGGGCGATTACCCTGTTTCCATGAAGGACCCGTATCCCCTGTTTCCGGGTGACCCGTACAGCCAGGACATGTCCCTGATGATGCCTGACGACAACACGTACGACATGAATGGCGACGGATACCCCGACTTTATGGATTTCTACCATAAGGCCAGCCACACGCTGGTAATACGGCCCAGGCTTCCCCTGCATCCCGGCACCCGCTATGCCGTGGTCATCACCCGCGGGGTCAAGGGCTTTGCCCCCTCAGGCCGGGAAAAACCGGTACGCAGCCCCTTGCCCTGGGTAAACGTGCCTTCGCAGACACCGTTCTTGTCCCAGGGGCTGCCCGCAATCGGGCGCTACGGCGCAGGTCCGGGCAACATCGCATTTGCATGGACCTTTATCACGGCCACGACCCAGGACCAGATCGAGGTGATCCGGGACGGCCTGTACGGCAAGGGGCCGTTCGCCTGGTTAAAACACATGGCAACCAAGGGATTCGTGGACGTCCACAACACGGGTATCCCATTTGACGGGGACGGCAGCAAAAAACAGTACCCCAAGGACCCGCATGACAACATTTACATCCTGCAGGGCGAGTTCGTGCAGGGTATCATAAACGTCGTATCCGCATTTTTGCCCCAGGCGAAAAACTACAAGTTCAACAATATCGACTATTTCGTGTTCGGTGACCTCCAGTCCGTTGACTTTCGCGATACGCCTGACCGGGTATGGCGGCTGGATACACGTACAGGCGGTGCCTGGGCGCGGAACTACAAGATTCCGTTCATGATTTCGATCCCCAAGCCCACGAAACACCACAAACCACCGTTCAAGGTCGTACTGTACGCACATGGAAACCAGACCAGTCGTTTTGAACTGCTGCTGTTTTCAAACTACCTCGCACGCCAGGGATTGGCAGCGATCGTGGTGGACGAAATAGGTCACGGTCCGTTGATACACGGAATAAAGGGGGCACTGCGGGAACTGGGCAGCGACCCCAACACACAGGAACTGGCATTGAAGGCCATTGCCCAGTTGGTGTTACCGGGTGGTGCGGCTGAACTTCAGGGCATGACCCTGGACCAGCAGATCGCCAGACTGCAAAAGGTGGGACTGTTGAAGGAATTCGTGCAATACGGTCGGGCCGTGGACCTGAACCAGGACGGTAAGATCGACAATGGCGAGGGCTTTTTCGTGGCTAACCCCTTTGAACAGCGTGACATTTTTCGCCAGATGATCGTTGACTACTTCTGCATTGCCAGGTTGATCAAATCGCTGGACCCCAAAAATGTCCCGCCGGCTTTCAAAGGCGACCCTCAAAAGGCATCGTACAGTGAGTTGCTCCCATATTTCCGCGCCGGCGACTTTAATGCGGATGGCGTGCTGGACCTGGGCGGCCCGGCCAACCCCCTGTACATGGCCGGTGTATCCCTGGGCGGGATCATGACCACCCTGGTGACGTCATACGAGCCCCAGATCAAGGCTGCCACACCGTTCGTGGCAGGTGGCGACCTGGGCGACGTGCTGTTGCGTTCGAAACTGCGGGCACGGTTGAAGCAGGGCCTTTATTACGAAATCGGCCCGGTACTGTCCACGTGCAGGGCCAACGGAAAACTGTACTTCGGATTCAACGATGCCCTGGATTTTTCCGTGCAAAAGGACGGTTCCGTGCAGTGTAAAGGGGATTTGTCCGGCGCTGTTTACAGCGTGGTGGACGTGGGCTACAAAACCATGTCAGCCAAAAACCTGTCAAACGGTAACCACGGGTTCGTCGCCTTTTCGCAGGACGAAACCGCGTGGCTGGCCCTGGCATCCGACAAGGGCGATACATGGCAGGTCACGCTGACCACGGATGACAACGAGACCGTGAGATTCATTGTGCAAACCCCGGTTAACGGCCTGGGCGTGGCCAGGGATTCCCACAAGTTTATCAGTAACTTCGTGTTGACCCAGACGATCCTGGACCCGGCCGACCCGATCAATGCCGTGTCCCGCTTGATCAGGCACCCGTTTCCATCCAGGGGACCGGTGGACTTCCTTCAGATGGCCGTGGTGGCTGATTTTACCGTACCCGTGGCCACCCAGGTGGGACTTGCCAGGGCGGCAGGCCTGTTCGGGCTAAAGCCGGATGCCTGGGAATACTGGGATGACCAGTTCATTGACCATGGGATCGTGGCAGGAGGCGACCACAACGTGGACGACATGGAGGGCCTGGGCAACGGGTTCGGACCGGTACCGCCTATCCAGACGCAAAACGGCGAGTCCGCAGTGCGGTTTGCAAACGTCCACGGCTACCACGAGTACATGGCCGAACCGAATCCTGACGGCCCCGGTTTTGACTGGGCCACGTTCGCCCTGAACCAGGCCTCCCTGTTTTTGGGCTCAGGCGGTAAAAAGGTGGTTGACGACGTTTGCATCGAGCGAAACGACTGCAAACTGCTGGACCAGTACAGGTAAAGCCAGGTACAGCAAATGCAATTTATACAATACGAACTCGTAAAAAGTCCGATTTTGGCCTTTTCTGCTTTTCTAACTCTTTGATTTTATTAGATAATTTTGCCAATTTTGATTTGTTACGAGTCCATCATACAACCGTTCGGCCTCGTTTTGCCAGAATGGATGTCTTTCCCAGTTTGGATTTGCAAATTTACACAAGAAATATTATTCTTTATATAAAGAGGTGTGTGTATGGAAATGAAATCAGCACAAAAACAATCAGCGCAAAGCACATCAACAGGACAACCCGCATCAGAAGGCTACAAGGCGGCGGAAAGCAGTTACAAGATGCTGCCATCTATGCAACAGGACTATCAATCCCCGGAGTGGAAGGCGTTCTGGCAAAAAATGTATGCCATGTTCAGCCATGCTGTATCGCCAGGCAAGGCAAACGAGGCTCCTACCCATAAAAAAAGCAAGACTCCGGGTTCACAAGGTACTACAGGCAGGCTGCCCTTAAAGGGAATGGCAAAAATCAAGGTGGCAAAGGGTTGCGCCACCTGTCGGAAATATGCGCATAGCGGTCACATGATGGCAAACTGGGCATACGAGTTTGCAGGCAAATACCTGAAAGACCACGTACATGGCAATACGGTTACTATTGATAAGGCGTTTATAAATGCGGTCAAGGAATTCCAGGGTAAACACAAAATGCACAGGGATGGGATACTGGGTCCGGGTACGATGTCGGCGTTGTGGAAGGATACGGTGGGAACAAAAAAATATGAAGAAGACGGCAAGACCGGGATTGCGAGGGTCACACAGAACGAAACATCCGAAACCAGCACGGGTAAGAGGTTGCAGGATTACAGGTTCAGGACGATTCAGACCTATGACAAGGGCGTGGTATCGTACGGAATAATCCAGTTTACCATTGGTCTTGGTAAGAAAGGCGGCTCGCTCAAGCAGGTACTTGAAGAATACGTACAATTAAAGGAAAAATCAGACAAAAAGGCAGGCATCAAAACTGACAAAACACTGAATAAAGTCAAAGGCTATCTATCCAAGTCCATGTGGTCCAAGATCGTACAAGAAGGTAAACAACATTACCATGAGTACGATAAATGGCGGAGACAACATGGAAAGCGCCTCAACAATAGAGATGCGGAAAGAATGTTATCAAAATACCCGCACCTTCGTGATTTTTACTATTTTCTCAAGCGTTTTAAGGTCGATCAATCCATGAGAACTGCCCAGTATCGTGTGGCAACAAAGATGTACTATTCGCAAGCGGTTGCTTATGCGGCCGGACTCGGATTACACAGCCAGGCTGCCATAACATGTGTGTTGGACGCCACGGTCCAGCACGGTGGTGGCGGGGCAAAATCCCTGGCCAGAAGCGCAATGAAGGCCCATACGATCACGTTGAGTTCCGGAAAGAAAATCCATATCGATGCCGGGGTCGTGGGAAGTCCCAAAAAGAAAGGCGGCACACTCACGGAATGGGAAGTGGTTATGAAATTTAACCAGGTCAGGATAAACAAGTATCATAAAAGTAATTACGTGGTAAACAGGACAAAAAAACTGTCAAAGGAAATCGAAAAATATCTTTTAAATACTAAAACAGCAAAAAAATAGACAGGAGCCATACCATGGCCCATAGCAGATTTTCCCTGATAATCCTATTATTGCTTGGTTGTTATGCGATAAACGGCCTTGCAGAGACTTACAGTGCAACATGCAAGTCCAAAATCCTGTACATAAATGGACAAAACACACGTAAATCGTGTCCTGAAAGGTTTCTGGTGGACCCGGTAAATCATGTCTGGGTAAAATGGAAATCCGGGCCGGTTTTTACATGGCGAGGTACGCAATGGACTCCTATAAACGGTACATCCACATTGAAGATTCTTGAAGCGTGGTACCCGGAAGGAGTCCTTGCAAAAGGAAAAGACGGAATATTCTGGGTAAGACCCGGTGGATTGACCGGATTGTCCC
Source organism: Deltaproteobacteria bacterium (assembly GCA_015493765.1). GTDB lineage: Bacteria > Myxococcota_A > UBA9042 > DTJE01 > S145-11 > S145-11. The sequence goes on along the minus strand of WGCQ01000209.1, from coordinate 3,854 downwards.
CTGCGGATGCTCGCCTTGGTCGCATGTCCGGACTCGTGGTATCGAAAGGTGAGGAAACATGTTCGCTTTTGCCGGCGACCAGCATCAAATCCGTAAGGGTACACGACCTGGAGTGTCAAGGAGCAAGACTCGATGCATCAAAGGTGATCAGGGGTCTTGCCTCCTGTACTCGTGTAAAACCCTACTCCGCAGGCGATATAGACGAGGACTTTCATTTGAGCGAGGTCACATCGGTCGTCCTGTTTGCACGAAAAGTCAAAGACTTATTGGTGTTTACAGCAGGTGTGGACTGGACTGTTTCCATGGATGATTACGGAATATTGAAATATCCACAGATTGTCGTTGTCAAAAAAGGGGGGCATTACCTCGTTCTTACAAGAGTCGGATTCAAGCCCGTTAATAAATGCCCAAATCCATTGATTGTGTCAGTCGGGCAGGCCAAGGCAATAATCCTTCAGGGCATCAACAAAACGGGAATTTTATTGAACGGCAGGATTTATCCTTTCGCCGGTGGTATTCGCAAAAGCAAGAAGATCGCTGATTGGACCACTACATCCGTAAAAAATATCCTGGTCAGAAATCCCTGGTACGAATTTTTTGCGTTTGCCATGACCAGGGTAAAAAAGCGCAGGAAAACCTATCCGGTAACTTGCAAGGAACACCGGATTGTAATCGGCACAAGGCAGACACCACTTGAATGTGATAGCATAGTTCGAGTACAGGATGGCTGGATATTGGTCAAAAGGGGTAACATGGTCTGGGGGTGCGACCCATTTGGCCTGGGATGTATCGCCTTGAATGATTACAAAGTCAGCATGCGTGTGGCAGCGCTTCCCCGACTCGGTACACTTGTCCGGGGCCAAGGCCTGCGTGTACCTGAATACTGGTTGCCAGGTGTCCCTGATTCAGCGATTATCATGCCGTCAATTTGCGGAAAAGATAACCTTGACCTGGTCCTGTCCGTGGACCCAATACCTTCAAAAGATTGCGCGGATGGACTGCTTGTATTCGGTACGCCAGGAGTAAAGCAAATCAATATACCAATATTTGATGTTGGAAATACCATTGGGCCGGTAAGGGATGAGGTCCCTTGGGAAAAGGTCTTTTTAGTGGCCAGGTATCATCCGAAAGATTATGATAATTTATCCGACGACATAAATTGTACATGTAAAGGTAAAGATTACGTGGAATGCAGCATCAGTTCCGGTAGTGGTCATGCCGAGGAAATGGTCACGAATTCTGATTTCATTGGCGTGCATGTAACGGATAAGGTCATCACCCCCATCAAACTCACTGTGGACAGAATATCCAGCAATGTGGACAGGACATTAAACGTAGCATTGGACACCAAAAGGTGGACACTGACGGCACAAAATGTGCTTGGGAATAAGAAACTGGTTATACATGGCTCGCTTATCATTAACAAATCCATCCCAAAGGACGTACGGCCTGTAAGATTCAAGATCCGGCGCAGGAGTCAACAGGTCCTTTGGTCAAGGTCAAAAATGATTGACTTTGGAATACCTTTGTGCAAAAAAGGAAAAAAACACAGTAAGACCGATTGCATTATCGCAGTGCAGCCCTTGCAAAAGAACAATTATCTGAAAATAATCAAGATGTTACACAAGGCTCTTGACGATTCCCTTTTCCCGTGACATGCCCTTCAGGTTTCCCTAAGTCATGGTTGAGGTTCTTCCGGAATTAGCCTGGGTAATTTATCGGGATTTGTGTTTGATGTGTGATGCATATCAATAAAAAATCTTGCAATTCAAAAAACGCCATGAATGCATGTAAATGCGTCGTTATGATCACCAAATGTTTGTCCTAATCCCCTTTTTGTCAGAAAGGACGATTTTGGCCAAAGGTTTTGTAATGGTTTGATGAATAACGTGTTCTAAAAATAACCTCACATTGAAGATGCCTCGTTTGGATTTGCAAATTTATACTTTTTATAAACTTGAAGCCAGCAATCCCAGGGCGGGCCTTGTAACACCCTCCGCCTGCCCTTCCGTACCCGTGAGTCCTACTCGTTATTTTACAGTGCCGTTTTTGCCACTCATTGCGGCAAACACCTGGTCCAGGAACCCTCGTACGCCAGGCCTGGGCAGCCACACGTCCAGAATGCACGCATCCTGACCTTTGCATTCCTTTGTTCTTGGCCAATCCTTGCAAGGCAGGGCATTTTCCACCATGTCCACGGCCCGTTTGTTGCCCCGGCATGAGAATTCCATACCTGCAGCGGATGGTTGGGCCGTCATAACCAGGTCGCGTGCGCTACCCTTACACCATAATCCTGCCGGCGTCAGGGGCTTGAATCGCCTGGTCCACGCCCATAGTCCGCCCTTGCCTGTCCGACGTATCATTACTTTATTTTTGCCCTGCTTGATGCCGAGTGCACCGGGTGCCAGGTATTGCACGCATTCGCCTGCTGGCAATACTGCCATTGGGTCACGGATCCAGTTGTTTCTGATTGCCCTGGCAATGTAAAAACTGGCCACGGTCAGCATAATCAACACCAGGGCCATGCCACCAAGCACCCTCAACGCACTGACCACACCTTGCGTCCGTCCCGCTGCCAGGCTGGCGAGTATCCCAAGCCCATACAGCACACACAAGGGCACGGCCAACAGCACCTGGCTGAGCGGGTCCGGCGGCGTAAACATGGCACCGATAATAAATGCCGCCACCACGAAATATTTGGATGCCCTTATATACTGGTGTACATGAAATACACCCAGAAAAGACAGGATGAACATGATCAACGGCACCTCGAAAATAACCCCGAAAACCAGGTAAAACAACAGGGCAAGGGAAAGCACATCCGCAAGCCTGGGAACCAGCAGGGCCTGGTTTGGCGTCATTGATGCCAGGAAATCAACCACGAAAGGCACGAAAAAGAGATAGGAAAACAGCATCCCTGCCACGAAAAACAAGAACAGGACAAAGAACGCCGGCATGACAACCTTACGTTCGTTCGGGTACAATCCCGGTGCCACAAACAACCATATCTCACGCAGGATCAAGGGCATGGACAACAGTACGCCCACAATCAGGGCAGCCTTGATGTACGTCATAATCCCTTCGGTAATGGACAGCATTTGCAGGTCATAGACGCCGTGACCATGCAAACCCTGCATCACGGGTTGTACCAGGACTTTCAGGATAGGCCTGTGGAATATGTACGCGACAATAAAGCCCAGCGTTAGTGCAATGGATGCCCTGATCAGGTGAGTTCTGAGTTCCTCGAGATGCTCCAGAAAACCCAGTTCTTCTTCAGGCATGGTCCTCCCCTGTGCTGTGTTTGTCATTGTCATCGTCCGTATCCGCTGTCCCCGGGCTTTTATCCGTCGTCTCCTCGGGTTTCTGCGTTTTTTCCACTGGTTTTTTTTGTTGAAAATCGGCAGGCCTGGCAGGATTTTCCACGTTCATCGAGGACATGGCATCCTTGAACTCTTTCAGCCCTTTGCCGAAGGCCCTGAATATCCCCTGTGCCCTTTGCGGGCCAAAGAGTATCAAAATCAATATGAAAATCAGGGTTAGTTCGCCCCATCCAATACCGAACATAAGCGCTCCCGTGTAAATTTAGCACTATTTTATACCTGATGGAAGAGGCCAAATGTTCCTCAAATTCGACAGGTAATGAGCCAACTGCGCTGCAAACAAGTGATTGAATATAAAAATGATTTTTATGTGCGAAAAATCAAATTACCCCAAGGATCAACGGTAAGAAGGGGTTTTCCGGCTCTAATCCTGCAAAAATTCCAAATTTTTACCCCAGCCAGGCCAGCGGCCTGGGTTACAAGCAGGCGAGGCCGCCTGCGGTCCGACTACAGTACCATCCATGACATCCGTAC
>WGCQ01000208.1 GCA_015493765.1 Deltaproteobacteria bacterium | reverse complement strand
TCTAAAAATTGTTTTTATTTTCAATCATTTGCCTACATCGAAGTTGGCTCAACACAAATTATCTGACTAAATTCGGCAGTGAAACTTCGCCTTACGGCTCGTTGTCACGGCCTCGGGTATTTAACTTATATCGGATTTATGCCCCGGGGCATTGCCACGGCCTATGCCGTAATACTCGAAACCCATCTCTTTCATGCGTACGGGGTTATAAATATTGCGGCCATCAAACAACACCGGGGTTTTCATTATCTTTAACAGGCGTTCGAAGTCCGGTTCCCGGAACACCAGCCACTCTGTCACCAGCATCAACGCATCCACGCCGGCTGCCGCATCGTACATGTCATTGACCATTTGTACGGTATCCCCCAGTGCGCTGCGTGCGTTTTCCATTGCCTCAGGGTCGTACGCCTTGATTTCTGCCCCGGCTGTGTGCAGACCCCTGGCAATGGTGATCGCTGGTGCCTCGCGCATGTCGTCCGTATTGGGTTTGAAGGCCAGCCCCCACAATCCGAATACCCTGCCTTTCAGGTTGCTGCCGAAACGTTCTTTGGCCCTGTCCACTAACAAGCCCTTTTGTCTGGCATTAACGGCCTCCACCGCATTCAGCAGTGCCATGCTGACACCATGTTCCATGCCGGTACTAATCAAGGCCTTCACGTCCTTGGGGAAACAACTGCCGCCGTAACCGACCCCGGCAAACAGGAACCGGTTGCCTATGCGCGGGTCAGCGCCCATGCCGCGACGCACCATGGATATGTCTGCCCCCACGCGATCGGCCAGTTCAGCGATCTCGTTCATGAACGAGATCCTGGTGGCCAGCATGGCGTTAGACGCATATTTCGTCATCTCGCTGGATTTTACATCCATGGCCACAATAGGGTTGTTCGTGCGTACCAGCGGTGCGTACAACTCACGCAACAGTTTTTCGGCCCTGGGTGTGTCCGTTCCGATCACCACGCGAGGCGGGTGCATGAAATCGTTGACTGCGGCCCCTTCCTTGAGGAATTCCGGATTGCTGGCCACGTCGAATTCGTGTTTTGTCAGCCCTGCTATCACGTCGCGCACCTTGTACGCGGTGCCAACCGGCACGGTACTCTTGATCACCACCAGTTTGTAGCCGTTCATGGCCCGGCCTATCGTGCGTGCAACCGCCAGCACGTGTTTCAGGTCCGCTGACCCGTCCTCGTCCGGCGGGGTCCCCACTGCAATGAATATCAGGTCCGCAAAACTGACCAGCCCGTCGATGTCAGTGCTGAACCGCAGCCTGTGTTGTTCGGTATTGCGCCGTACCATTTCCAACAGGCCTGGTTCGTAGATCGGCAGCCTGCCATCCTGCAACATCGCAATCTTGTCGCCGTCCACGTCACCGCAAAGTACATCGTTGCCCAGTTCCGCCAGGCCCGTACCCACCACCAGGCCGACGTAACCCGTTCCAATAACGCCAACTTTCATCCATCCTCCTTGTTCAACTTGTGTCCCTTGTCCACATCCACCTGCGCCTCCAGGTTGATAATCCTGGTTCTGGTCCGGTCCCTCACGGTAAACTTCACACCCTGGTAAACGATCACATCACCCTGCCTGGGGACCTTCCCCGTCATTGCCATGACAAAGCCGCCGATGGTTTCATAGTCATCCTGCTCGGGGAATTCCACGTTCAACAGTTCAGCCACGTCCTCCATGGGTGTCTTTGCACTAATCAGGTATTTTCCCTCTGCAATGTTCTTGATGTTTTGTTCCGCCTTGTCGTATTCATCGTAAATTTCGCCCACGATTTCCTCGAGCACGTCCTCCACGGTCACCAGGCCGCTGGTCCCTCCCCATTCGTCCACCACGATCGCCAACTGGTTCCTGGTGGTCTGAAATTCCTTTAACAACTCGCCGATTTTCTTTGTTTCCGGGACGAAGTAGGCCTGCCGCAACAGTTCCCTGATGTTCACCCGGTGCTCACCCGCGGAAAGTGCGGCCCGCAGCAGGTCCTTTGCCAGCAGGATTCCAATGATATGGTCCAGGTCCTCCTCGTACACAGGATACCTGGAAAACTTCGTGGCGTTTGACAACTCCAGCATCTCTTCCATGGTCGCATCAATCGGAAACCCCTTGATATCCGTCCTGGGTATCATGATCTCCTTGGCCTGCGTCTCGGAGAACTCCAGGATCGACTCGTAAAGCACCTCCTTTTCCTCGGAAAAAACGCCCTCGTCAGCGCCGATTCGGATCATGGTTTCGATTTCCTTTTCCGACACCGTTGGTCCGCGCGGGCTGAATGTGCCGCCGGCAGCCTGGACCGTGGGCCTGGCAATCATTACCAGCAGTTCCACCACGGGCTTGAAAAGCCAATAGATAAAGTATGTCAGGAACAAAAGAGGCAATATCCGTTTGGGGTTGTTTTTGGCAAAGGTTTTGGGTATGACCTCGCCGAAGGTCAGGATCAACAGGGTCATCACGCCCACTGCAATGGCGATGGACCACGATGCCAAGGCTGCAACCTGCGTTTGGCGCATTATGCGCTCGGTGAATTCCGTGGCCACAGAAGATGCCAGAATATTCACAAAATTATTGCCTACCAGGATCGCAGTAAGCACCCGGTTGGGCCTGTCCACCCACAATTTCAATGTCCTGGGACGCTCATGGCGCTCCTTCAGAATATCCAGAACCGTTGCCTTGGGCAGGGACAGTAACGCGGTTTCGGTCGAGGAATAGACAGCGGATAATCCAATCAAAACAAGGATCAATACGATCTCAGTAACCATACACTCCTTTGTGACCAACAGTAATCAACTCATGCCCCCTTTTTTTTCCTCTTTGAGTCCCATTGCTCCAATACGGCCAGGTTGGGAACGCATACGTGTACCGATGTTACCCGGTCAAGGGCGTCCGCAATACCTATCCCCTGGTTCCGGCTCAAAAATGCCACGGCAACCGTTGGGGAACGATTCAGCCCCTTTGCACAATGCAAATAAACCTTTTTCCCGGTTTTCAACAATTCCGACAGCGTATCCACGGCCTCGTCGAGATGCCTCAACAGGGACCTGTTGCTGAAATCCCGGATCGGCACCCGGTACACCGCCATACCGAAGGACGCGGCCACCGAGAACTCGGCGTCCGGGTTACGTCCCAAGAATTTCAATTCGTCGTCTTCCTGGAGGCTCAAAATGAATGAGATCCCCATTCGTTGTAACACACCATAGTCTTCAGGACCCAGGGGGGCCGGACCTATGAGCAGATTGTCAGTAAGCCAATCAGGTCTGAACAAGGTATTCATATCAAATCCAATGCGTCATGGACCATTATAATGCAAATTCCGCTGTTTTTAAATCTTTTCAATGCATCCTGGTACAGGTCCGATTGCACTTTATAAAATGGGGTCCATCAGGAATATGGTAGTCCCTTCCGGCTTATTATCCCGGGTAGGAACCATGGACCTGCCATCCAGGTCCTTCACAGGCCAGGGTGCAAGTTTCAGAAATTCATCACGCTCAGCCAGTGGAAAACCGACCTTTGGGTGTTTGTAGTGCATGGGAATTATGCCCACAGCTTTCAGAGCCTTTGCGGTTTCCACGGCCTGGGCCGGGTCGATCGTATATACCCCGCCCACAGGCAGCATGAGTATATCGACCGGGCCAAACTCCTCTACAAGGTCCTTATCCGGTACAATCCCTATATCACCAAGGTGTGCCAGGTTCAGGCCGTCCACGTTGAATACAAAGGCCGTGACCATGCCACGCAGCTTACCACCCTCCGGGTCGTGCGGCACCTTTATGCCCCTGAACTTGATGCCAGCCACATCCTGGCTGTCCCTGACCACTGTAGGGTTTCCGAATATCGGGGCCATGTAAAAGTGGTCCTTGTGGTCATGGGTGGAGACCAGCACGTCCACCTTGCCTTCGTACAGCCCAAATTGGATCTTGCCGTCAAAGGCGTTGGGTTCGTAAGGATCCAGCAAGATCTTGAGGCCATCCGACCGTTCCACCAGGAAAGACGCATGCCCCAGGTAAGTCAACCTCATGAATCACCTCCTTGCTTGGTGTCATCCTCCAGGTAGCCTATGTAAGGCAGGTTACGGTACTTTTCCGCCAGGTCCAGCCCGTAACCAATCACGAACTTATCCTCGATTTCAAATCCCACGTATTCCAGCGGGACTTTTTTGATCGTGTTGGATGGCTTGTACAGCAACGTGCACAATTTTATGCTTTTCGGGTGCCTGGTTTTGAAGTTTTCCATCAGGTAGGACAGGGTCAGCCCGGTATCCACGATGTCCTCGACCACCACCACGTCCTTGTCCTCGATTGGCTGGGTCAGGTCATGGGTGATCTTGACCACGCCGCTGGTTTTCGTGCTGGCACCGTAACTGGACAGCCCCAGAAAATCGATTTCAAGTGGCAAATCAATGGCCCTGGCCAGGTCCGACAGGAACACGAAGGCCCCTTTCAATACGCCCACCAACACCAGGTTTTTGTCACGGTAATCCCGGGTAATGCGTTTACCCAGTTCCTGTACCCTTGCCCGGATCTGGTCGCGGGTTAACAGGACCTTCAGATTCGATCTAACGTCTTGTTCTTCCATGTAAATTTTAATCCTCTGCGTTGTTCAGGGTCTCGCCCAGCCCCCCGGCCCCGGGTATGATATACTGCTTGTCATTCAACCCGCGTTCCTGGTCCCAGTAAAGACCCGGCTTGGCTGCCAGCACGTGGGCCGGGGACAGACCACGATCCAGCCTGAATGCATACAGCCGCGTTTCGGGGAATTCATTATGCACCTTGCGGATGAATTCCGGCGTAATTATTAAATTCAGCGATATCATCTTCAACGGCGTGCCACGTTTGAGGTAAAAACGCATCACCTCGGTCAAACTGGAGCCCGTTGCGCCCATGGGGTCAGGAAACAGCAGGATCCTGCCGTCTATCGGACCGCCGACCTTGGTGCCTGAGATCTGGGCGCCCGTGACCGTACCTTGTGAACCAACGGTGCGCTGGATAATGATGTGGTCCTGCCTGACCCCTGCGGGATCCAGCACCATGTTCAACAGCTCGTATGCCACCATGGAGGGCATGATCCCGGCCCTTGCGATGTCCACGGTAACGACCTTGGTTTCCGGGTCCAGGAATTCGCCTGTCAGGGGCTCGTCCATCCTGGTGACCACCTGCCTGGTCTGTTTGGGAAATTCGTGTGAAAACACGTAGCCCAGCAGCCCCCTGTACAATGCGGTCAACAGCCAGTTCAAGCGCGGCTGCCCGGTTCCCTTGCTGGACAGATCGGCCAGCAGGGTCGAAAAATACGGGTCATTGATGATGTGGACGTGTTCACCGTACGCGTGATCCAGGGTTCCAATCATGGCTTGTCCTCCTCGAAGTCAACCAGGCCTGCGGCATATTCCTGTAATGCCGTCATGGTATCGTGCAAATCACCACGGCCCAGCAGGGCATGGGCATACACCTTGCCGGTTTCAACGCCAGGTTGGTTGAACGGATCAATGCCCATCAACAGGCCTGTAATCGCGGTTTCCAGCATGAAGTGTGCAAACAGGGCTCCCATGGATTCGGCATTAAGTTCCGGCATGGTCAGCACCTCCACGGGTCGGCCGGCCTGCATCAGGGCCGTGGTCGTGGCCGTGGCCTCCGCATCGAACACCCGGGACAGGTATTTTCCGTTGAGGTCGCTGACATCCTGGTCCGTCAACGCCCCGTCCGGTACTTGCATGTCCGCCCGGTGTCCAGCCGTGCGCAGTACCGTGTAAACCTTGTCGCCAGGCCCTTCCATGAACAATTGCAACAGGGAATGCTGGTCCCTGCTGCCCTGGAACAGCAACGGGGTCTGTCCGATGCCTGCCTGGTTGCGGCGCTTGCCCAGGCTCTCGGCCCACAACTGGGCAAACCACTGGCCCATTGACTCCATGCTGTCGTTATAGGTCATCAGGGTCCGGATGGATTTGCCCTTGTCCATCAATAACTTGTGTGCGGCCGCGGACAGCACTGCCCATGGCCGTTCCTGGGCCATGTACGACCTGGCGCCTTCCACCATCGCATCGATGTCGATCCCGGCCATGTACATGGGCAGCAGACCAACGGGCGACAACACGGAAAACCTGCCGCCCAGCATAGGTGGTATATCCAGGGTCTTGACCCCTGTTTCCCTGGCGATCTTGCGTAAATATCCCTTTTCCGGGTCGGTGGTGAAAATGAAATGCCCTTTCCAGGCATCTTTCAGGGCAGCCTGCATGCGGTGCTGGAATATGCCGTACAAGGCCATGATCTCGACGGTCCTGCCGGACTTGGACACGCAGTTGATCAGCGTGGTTTCAGGGTCTATGCCAGACAGGACCGGTTTTACGGTCTCCGGGTCCACCGTGGGCAGAAATATCACGTTGATTGGCGAAGGGTCCAGGGCAGGTCGCAGTGCATGGATCGCGGCCGCAGCCCCGGCGTAGGAACCGCCGATGCCCAGTACCACCAGCGTTTTCGGCCTGAAGGACAGGGAGTCGGCTGCAATACGCGATTGCCGGGCCATGGGCAGGTCCAGCACGCCTATGAACGATGCAATGTCGGCCCTGTGTGCCCTCAGGTACTCCAGTTTTTGCCCGGACAGGGCCACAGCATCACGTAGTTCCCCGATCGTAATACCTGCATTGCCGATGTTATCGGAAAACAGGCCTCTTTTGTCCCAGTCAATCATGGCGTCACTTTATCACCAGCCGCCATGTTTGACAAGGGGAAGCCCGCAAAATTGCCTTGACAAGAAAAGTGCAAAATTCGATAATTATGCTGGATTTTTATAGGGAGGACGTCATGTTCAAACAGGCGAACGGACAAAAAAGAGGGTTTGGATGGCGCAAATGGATAGTGCCTGCTGTGCTGTTAATCCTGCCCATGTTAGGACAGCAAGAGCCTTGCAATCAGCAGCCATCGAGCACGTGTAATTCCAACGGTGTGTGCGAGGCAAACGAGAATTGCTCAACCTGTCCTTCTGACTGTGGCAACTGCTGCGGAAATGGCAAATGCGATGCCGGATTCGGCGAAAGCTGTGACAACTGCGCAGCGGACTGTGGGTGCAGTACCGGTGACGTGTGCTATCAGGGCACATGCTGTGCGCCAAAGACGTGTATCGGCTTGAGCATGGAGTGCGGACAGGCATCGGACGGTTGCGGAGGCACACTAAATTGCGGAGCATGTGGTAGAAACCAGACCTGCACCGATGGAAAATGTACAACGCCGCCACAAAAGCCCAATCCCACGCCGGTAACGCTGACGTCAACCTATTTCAGTGCGGATGCCACTGCGCCACAAGGTGTCAGCGCGTGGGCAATAGCCAATTACCCCAATGCGTTGCCCCAGAATGAACGCAGCACAATCTTTTGGGGGCGTTTCCAGAACAATTCCTGTTCCTCGCCCGGTTACGGGTCTAACGTGGAACATCCGCTGTCAATCCCCGGTATCACCGTTTTCGACGCCTTTTACCCTGATTGCTCGTCAAACTACGGCCCCAGCGTAGATGCCATTGTCTATGCAAATGACGCCGTACAACACCTGTTGCGCTCCGATATTACGCCCGGAGGTGCATTCCAGAGTTTCGGCCCCAGCGGACAAAACTCGACGGGTGCCAATGCCTACATCCAGGGCATATACACGTCCTTCAATCCACCGTGGCAGGCGAATGTACCCAACCGGCTCCACCCCTGGGGCGGCCCCTCGACCGACCCGGATCGCATACGTTTTGCACTGCGGATCCAGGCATCTGTTACAAAGGCCGTCCTGGATGACCCGAATCACCAGCAGATCCAGCAAACCCTGTGGATAAACGTAATCAACGAGGCTTGCTCCATTTCCAATTCCAGTTCCTATTGCCAACTTCAGTTTAATTTCAAGATATTTAACCTTGGTAAGGGCGCCTATACGACCTTTACACAGGGCAGTGCATTTAACGATGGAGGCCAGGGCGGACTGATCGCAGTGGTTGGTCCGATCGCTGACACGGGACAATCCACCAGCGTATCAGGATCGCCGGCCTGGACTTCGTGGGGCAGTTCAACCCAGACTGCGCCGTACCAGGACAAGACATTCCAGGTCGAAGTATCCTGGAATCAGTTCCAGCAGTTGCTGATGAATGTCACAAACAACAATCCGAGCGCCGTGTATGGGTCCAAATGGCGGGATCGGAATTCCTGGACAATGATCAATGTGGGCTACGGCCTGGAAAACTATAATCCGTCAAGTACGGCAAGGAGTATTGTGACTGGATTATTCAAGAAAATCGAGGTTTACGCACTCTAATCCCAAATCCATCAAATCGATACCAGCCGCAGGTGAGTGGCCCTGGCATTATCGCCGTGGCCACGCGATTTGTGCCAGATCAATCAGAATACCTAAGGGTATCATTAAAGTGTGATTTTATCGGTTTTCGAGTTTCCCTTTTTGGCTGGATGCATTACAATCTGTAAGAGAATCTTTGGAGGTGGACAATGGCCGATTCCTTGGTTGCGAATTTTGGCAAACTTAGTAACAAAAAAGAATTCAAGGACTTACATTGGACGGGTACGTTTGACGAATACCTGGACATGGTCCGACAGAACCCGGATTTGGCACGAACGGCCTACAAGCGGCTGTACGACATGGTGATGAGCCATGGCAAAGAGGAATACCTGGATTCGAAAAAACGGATCATCCGGTACAATTTTTTCCGGGATACACGGCACACCGGCAAGGATGCCATATACGGATTGGATATCCCGCTGATGAGATTGATGTCCGTACTGAAGGCTGCGGCGAACGGCCTGGGTCCCCAGCGCAGGATCATATTGCTGCATGGCCCTGTTGGCAGTTCCAAGTCCACCATCGTGAGGCTGCTGAAAAAGGGACTCGAGGAGTACACAAAAACCAACGCCGGCGCCCTGTACACGTATTCCTGGGTCGTACCCGGCCCGGATGGCAAAGAGGAAGAAATGCAGTGCCCCATGCACGAGGACCCGCTGCACCTGCTGCCCATGGAATGGCGCGACCAGGCATACAAGGAACTGGGCCTGGAGGACAGCGGGCTGTACCTGGAAAAGGACCATGACCTGTGTCCCCTGTGCCGGTTTAACTATGACCGCCTGATGGCGAAGTACGAGGGTGACTGGACCAGGGTCATGAAACACATCAGGGTGCGTCGCCTGGTGTTTTCCGAGCAGGACCGCGTGGGTATAGGTACTTTCCAGCCCAAGGACGAAAAAAACCAGGATTCCACCGAACTTACAGGCGACATCAACTATCGCAAGATCGCGATTTACGGCAGCGATTCCGACCCAAGGGCATTCAATTTCGACGGCGAGTTCTGCGTGGCAAACCGCGGGATCATCGAGTTCATCGAAATCCTGAAACTGGACGTGGCGTTTTTGTACGACCTGCTGGGCGCGACGCAGGAACACAAGATCAAGCCAAAGAAATTCTCGCAGACCGACATCGACGAGGTGATTATCGGCCACACGAACGAGGCGGAGTACAGGCGCCTGCTGTCGAACGAGTTCATGGAGGCGTTGCGGGACCGGACGATCAAGGTGGATATCCCGTATGTGACAAAAATGTCAGACGAACAAAAGATCTACGAAAAGGAATTCGACCCGCGGAAACTGCGAGGGATACACGTGGCCCCGCACACCCTGGAGGTGGCTGCCATGTGGGCGGTGTTGACCCGGTTGGAGCCGCCCAGGAAATTCGATATCAACCTGGTCCAGAAAATGAAACTATACGATGGCAAGGCACTGCCCGGGTTCAGCCCGGATTCCGTGAGGGAACTGCGCAAGGAAACGGAACGCGAGGGGCTGGACGGGATCAGCCCGAGGTATGTTATGGACACGATCAGCCGCTGCCTGGTCAGCGAAAAGGCCGTGGGCATGATCAACCCCTTCCTGGTGATGAACGAACTGGTCAGCGGGCTGCGCAATTACAGCCTGATTACCAAGGAGGAAGACGCCAAGAGGTATGCGGACCTGATGTCGCTGGTCAAGGAGGAGTACGACAGCATTGTGAAGGACGAGGTACAGCGGGCCATATCAGCGGACGAGGACGCACTGGCCAGGCTGTGCTCCAATTACCTGGATAACGTCAAGGCGTATTTGCAAAAGGAAAAGATCAAAAACCGGTTTACAGGCCAGTTGGAGGAACCGGATGAACGCCTGATGCGCTCCATAGAGGAAAAGATCGATATCCCTGAATCCCGCAAGGACGACTTCAGGCGGGAAATCATGAACTATATCGGAACCCTGGCCCTGGAGGGCAAGACCTTTGATTTCAAGACGAATGACAGGCTGTATCGGGCACTGGAATTGAAGTTGTTCGAGGATTCAAAGGACCAGATCCGGTTGACCAGTTTGATTACAAACGCCATGGACAAGGAAACCCAGGAAAAGATCCAGGTGGTAAAGGCCAGGCTGATCAAATACTATGGCTATAACGAGGAGAGCGCGACGGACGTGCTGTCCTATGTGGCCAGCATATTTGCCAGGGGCGATGCGAGGAACGAAAAAAAGGAATGAGTCAGGGTGACGTCAGGAATATTCGGCGGGACCACGCCAGGTTTCGCGAAATCGTGAAGGGCCGGATCAAGCGCGAACTGGCCAAGTACCTGAGCCGGGGGGACCTGGTGGGAAAGAGGGGCAAGGACAAGGTCGCAATCCCGGTGCCCCAGATCCAGTTGCCGCGTTTCGTGCATTCGACCAAAAACCAGCAGGGCGTGGGCCAGGGGGACGGCGAAAAGGGCGACCCGGTGCAAGGGAAGCCGGGCCGGGGACAGCAGGCGGGTAAACTGCCGAGTGAACACGTGTTAGAGGTGGATTTCACGATCGACGAACTGGCCGACATCCTGGGTGAGGCGTTGGAACTGCCCAGGATTCAACCTAAGGGCCAGGAAAAAATCCTGGCACGCAAGACCAGGTACACGGGGATTTACAGGGTGGGACCGCAGTCGTTGAGGCACTTCCGTCGCACGTACAAAAATGCGTTGAAGCGCATCATTTCCAGTGGCGTTTACGACCCGGACAACCCGGTGATCGTGCCTGTGAGGGAGGATTTTCGTTACCGCTCGTGGCGCGAGAAGCCCATACCGGTGGCAAACGCAGTGATCATCTACATGATGGACGTGTCAGGGTCCATGGGGGACGAGCAAAAGGAACTGGTCAGGATCGAGGCGTTCTGGTTGGACACGTGGATCAGGCGGCACTACCGACAGATCGAGGTCCGTTACATAACGCACGATGCCGAGGCCAGGGAGGTGGACGAGCACACGTTTTTCCACACAAAGGAGTCCGGCGGCACGTTGATATCCTCGGCCTACAGATTGTGTACCCAGGTGATGCAGGATTACCCGGCAACGGAGTGGAATATCTATGCGTTCCATTTTTCCGACGGTGATAACTGGTCCAAGGACGACAACGAGGAATGCGTGGAAATCCTGGAAAAGGGCATCCTGCCCCAGGTCAACCAGTTCGGCTACGGCCAGGTGCATTCGCCGTATGGCAGCGGCCAGTTCATCAAGACGTTGCAGGAATTGACCGGGGACTGGGAAAACCTGGTGCTGTCCGAGATCCAGGACAAGACATCGATCCCTGATTCCATTAAGGCCTTTTTGGGTGGTGGCAGATGAAGGCGATAGACCCCCAGGTACAGCAATACGTACAGGACATATCGCGGATTGCCAGGGGCCACGGCCTGGACTTCTTTGAGACCCGTTTCGTGCTGGTGGACCCGGACGTTATGACAGAGGTTGCAGCCTACGGCGGTTTCCCGGTGAGGTATCCGCACTGGCGCTTCGGCATGGAGTACGAATCCCTGCACAAGTCCCACGAATGGGGATTTTCCAGGATTTACGAAATGGTAATCAACACGGACCCGGCCTATGCGTACCTGATGAACACCAATACCTCGGTGGAACACAAGATGGTGATTGCGCATGTGCTGGCACACGTGGACTTTTTCAAAAACAACCTGTGGTTCAAGGACACGGACCGCAGGATGCTGGACACCATGGCAAATCACGCGGCTGCAATCACCAGGTACATGGAAAAATACGGGATTGACGAGGTGGAAAACTTTATCGACCAGTGTATGTCCCTGGAAAACCTGATAAATCCCTACGACAAATACCGGCCCAGGCCGGTGGTTGAGCCGGAGGAGGTGCCAGGCGATGTGCCGAAATTCAAGGCCCCCCGCAAGTACCTGGAATCGTATATCAACCCGAAGGAGGCCGTGGAGGCCCAGAGGGAACAATTGAAGCGGGAACAGCAAAGGGCGCAAAAACTGCCGCCCGAGCCGGAAAGGGATGTGCTGGGTTTTCTGGCGCATCATGCGAACCTGCCCGATTGGAAATTGCACGTTATTGGCATGATCAGGGATGAGGCATATTATTTCGCACCCCAGGGCATGACCAAGATCATTAACGAGGGATGGGCGGCATTCTGGCACTCCAGGCTGTTGACCACCGCGGGCATACTGACCGACTCCGAGATACTGGATTTTGCCGACCGGCACAGCATGATCGTTCAGACGGCACCGGGCAGGTTGAATCCGTACAAACTGGGGCTGGATTTGTTGCGCGACATCGAGGAGCGGTGGAACAAGGGCAGGTTCGGCAGGGAGTGGGAGGAATGCACTGACATGGCGGTCAGGGCGAACTGGGACCGCCAGTTGGGCAAGGGGCTGGAAAAATTGTTCGAGGTTCGAAGGGTCTATAACGACCTGATGTTCCTGGACGAGTTTATGACCCCGGATTTCATGCAGAAAGAAAAGATGTTCTTGTTTTCCAGGGATTCCGACGGCCAGGCCAGGATTGATTCCAGGGATTTCGAAAAGATCAAGCAGGCCCTGCTGGACCAGTTGACGAATCGTGGACAACCGGTCATAGAAGTCTATGACGCCAATTACAAGAACGCCGGGGAATTGCTGTTGACACACCGCTATGAGGGGCGCCCACTGCGAAAGGACTGGGCCGAGGCAACACTGGGCAACCTGCAACGGATATGGGGCAGGCCCGTGGCACTGGCCACATTCTGGGACGACAAGCCAGTGCTGTGGCGGCATGATGGCAACAAGATGCACGAACGTAAATCCTGATGAAAAAAAGTCTCGAATACCTGCGCGGCATCGACCGGGTTGCAGGGTGGGTATTGTGGATTAACCTGATCGGTATGACCCTGTACATCCTGGTGGGGACCAGGCAGTTTTATGCCGGCATGACAGGCACGAACCCGCACGGCCTGGCTGCTGTGGGCTTTCACTGGGCTGCGAGCTGGGTATTTTTACTGCTTCCGGTGCTCATTGCCTGGAAGGCCACGGGTAATCGCCTGTTGGATGCAGGCCTTGGCCTGGGTGACCGACGTTTCGGCGGGTTGTTTGTGCTGGTTTTCATCGCGGCCATGGCCATTCCACTGTACATCGGAGGCCACAATCCGCAGATGCTGGCCGAGTATCCATTGTTCAAGGGCCTGGACATCGGGCATCCGGCGATGTTTGTTGCATACGAAGGCATGTATTTTTTGTACTACGTGGCCTGGGAGGGGACGTTTCGCGGGGTCGTGTTGTTTGCATCCCTGCGCGAGATGAGCGCACCTGCCGCCATTATTTACGAAACCGCAGTCACAACCCTGTTGCACTATCCCAAGCCACAGCCCGAGATCCTGGCCGCACTGGCAGGTGGCGTCGTGTTCGGCGTGGTGGCACTGCGTACCAGGTCCTTTATATGGCCTTTGCTGTGTCATTTTTTCGTTGGTATTGTTACGGATCTGGTAACCATGCACGTGATTTGAGCATTCGGTTGCTTACAGGTCACAGGCAGGCGGCGATGCCTTGTCTAAGGCGATGGCCGTCGTGACAACGTTTTCGTCCGATAAGTTGGGTTAATGCTAAAGGGCTTTCATTTCGTATCCAACACGGGCCATTGGAATGATGGCCTTATAAACAGTCCGGAAATCCGGACACCTTTGGACACATAGTCCGAAAATCCGGACTCTTTGTATTGATGAACTGTCGTGCATAATTGTCTAATCTATTGATTTTCAATCATTATTTGAGAACCTGTGCATTTTGGCATATTACTTGCTAACAGTCCAAATTGTCCTTTTCAGGACGTTTGACAGGGCGACCGCGGTGGTCAAACAGCGCGCGCGGGGTTTAACCCCACAGACCTTTGGTGGTGGAACAGGTCTGTCCCCGGACCTGGATTTGGCTCGGCGTGCCGGCGGGGGAGGGCCCATGCGTTAGCCCGCTCCCTGCGCATCGGC
>WGCQ01000207.1 GCA_015493765.1 Deltaproteobacteria bacterium | reverse complement strand
GGGGTAACCCCGCTTGACGGAGGTGATTCATGAGTATTATTGACATTGACATCAATGAGTTGGTTGAAAACGGAGACCCTGTTTCAATCCTGGAAAAACATGGCGTGCCACCGGAAGAATCAAAGTGGATCGCAAGGCTTTTGACCCAAAGCACACCTTCGTTTTTTGAGCCGGCTCCAGCCGGAGAGGAAGTCGATGAATACATTCTGAAACAGGTCAGGGTTGTGGCCGAATGCATTGGCCCGGTTTTCCAGCAGTATCAGGGCCACAGGGATGCTGCCCTGGTCCGCGTATTTTTGCTTCTACATGGGGCTGATGGGGCCTGCATGCAAGAGGCCAGGATAAAAAGACCGTCATATACGACAGACGAATGGTATAAACACGATATACACTGGGCGCGAGGTATAGTGGAAATCCTGGAAACCGAGCCTGGCAGCCTGGGAAAGGAATTTCCCGAGCCCCTGTCTGTAGTTCCCCCGGAGGAAATGAGATTCAATGAGGTGGTGGATTGGGACAAGGTTTACGAGATCGGTATGAACCAGGACAGTCAACTGGATTGGGACAATCCGCACCGCCTGGAGTATTGGATGTCGAGGATTTCTTTGAATCTGTACAAGAAACATATACTTGAGGCATTCAAGGAACTTCCTACAGACCTTATAGGCGGAGTTGGGTTGGGTATCCTGCGTATATTGAGGCAACATCCCGTTTTGAAAGGAAACGGTGACCTTGGACGAGCGCTAATAATTGGCTTAATAATCAGCGAACTCCCTCCATTCTACCAGGAATGCAGCACCCGTGTGCAGGAAGCCCCCAAAGACATGGTTCTTCGGCGTTTGTGGATGGAACTGGCCTTTATGGTATTCAGGAAAAACAATGAGTCAGATGGTTTGCTTGAACCCACAGAGTCAATTCCAGAGGATGAAAGGCTACGCCTTGTTCGGGCTGCAACAGAGACCTTGGGCCGGATACGTCCTTTTTTGAGGGGAACCGACCCAAATGCAGTCACGGAATCTTTCGACCCGGACATGGTGCGGGTATGCGTCAAGGTCCTGGTGAAATTTGCCACACCCTGGACTGCGCTGAAAAACCTGATCCTGGCCCTGTCAGCCTTGAATGTCCCTGCAGTGGCTGCTGATTTGAGGTACTGGAAGGAAAAATCCAGGGATGCACCTCCGCAGCCATGGTCAGTGATCCCTGAACAGATTGCCACGGTGATCCATTCCCTTGGGCAGGAAGAGAAAAACGACTCGAAATTGCAAAAACTGCGTGAAGAGTTTGCCCAATTCGCCTTGGATCGACTGAAAACAAAAAAGCAAATCCCCAGGGACGGGAACAACGGGCTTAAAGACCAGGATTTCGTGGAAGAACGCCCGATTTGGCGTGAAGCTTATGTGCTGGCCGTGCGTGAACTGCGATGCAATCCTCGTGGGAAGGGCCATAAAACGCTCTATTGGTTGTCTCAACATGACCCAAATCCCGATGTGCGTAAAACGGCCAAAAACGTACATCGCCAGGTCCGCCACGGGATAGCCATGGACCCCAGGCGCTCACCCAGGGTGGCCTTGTTTTCAGCGTTCTGGTTCCTGAGACAGGCCCACTTGCAGGCCCTTGGAGTCAGCCCTGATGAAATCGGGGCCAAACGTACTTTACAAAAGGAGGTCAGAAGGACCAGTTTGAAAATTTAGCCAGCGATCATCAAGGTGTTTGGAACCTGAGTGTCCTCTTTTAGCTGAAAAGCCCACCTAATGACCGCCTCTGTTCATCCCCTGATTGGGCAGGGGATGAACCTGATTTAAATTCAAGGAGGTTGGTATATGTCTACAATCAATCAAAAAAAATGTGAACCCGCTTTTTCCAAACATGCTTTGTGGCGCTGCAAGGTGCGGCGAATTCCCCAAGAAGCCATTATCATGGCCGTCAACCATGGACATCCGGACACCACATCGAAAGGTGATCCAAGGTTTTGCATTACACTTCAGACAACGCAAAAGAAATCGGGTAAACAAACATCAGAATGCGTATGCGCCATCATCAAAAACAATGTGATCATTACCTGTTACCGGAGGCATGGATGCCAGGAGGTGCGGCAATGAAACACATCCATCACTCCAGACGATTGGTAATCCTGATATCCTTGTTTCCCCGACGTCAAAAGGACTCAAGTGTGTCACTGGCTCAAGGCTCGATTGGCGCGGTATTACGGGGTATGAAAAACATCGATTTGCTCCCATTTGACATTGATTACAGCAACATGACCGAATCAGCACTGGATATACTTGCCCGTAAACTTGTCGCGCAAACAGGTAGATACCGGGCTGAAAATGTGGACATCTGTATTGGCGTTTATGTCTGGAACGACCACATGGTACAGGGACTCCTGGAACGATTGCGGCAACAGGGTTTTGCGGGCAGGATCATCCTGGGCGGTCCACAGATTTCCTATGCGGGTCCAGGGCTCGATACACTGTATCCACAGGCAGACCTGTTTATCCGGGGGTACGCGGAACAGGTGTTGGCTGAAATCCTGTCAGACCCGATAGCCACAGGTGTTCCAGGGGTCCACAGGGCTGGGACACCGGACCTGTTGTCGCGGGCCGTTCTGGACCCTTCGACTTTGCCATCACCATGGCTTACCGGTGAAAACCCTGTCAGGCGACATATTCACTGGGAAACCAAGCGTGGCTGCCCTTATGCATGCAGTTATTGCCAGCATGACGGCCTGGTCAAACGGAGGGTCGTGGAATTTCCATTGGAGCGCATTTCCCGGGAAATCGAACTCTTCGTGCAACGCGGGGTGCAATCCATTTCCGTCCTGGACCCTGTTTTCAATGTGGGAAAATCGTATCTTGACGTGTTGGGTCTGTTTCATCGTTCAGGATATTCCGGTCGTCTGTCCATTCAGTGCCGACCTGAATTGGTCAATAAAGAGTTCCTGGATGCCATGAAGGGATTGGATGTGTTTCCGGAATTCGGACTACAAACAATCCATGACACAGAATCAACGGCAGTCAATCGCATAAACAATCCTGGTAAAGTTAAACAGGTCTTTGCTGAAATAAACGAGCGTGAAATATCATTCATGGTCACACTGATCTATGGTCTTCCTTTTCAGACCCTGGAGTCCTTCCGGCAAAGTGTTGACTGGTGTCTACGTTACCATGTTCCTGTAATTCGGGCATATCCCTTGATGTTGTTGCGAGGTACCGCGCTTTTTTCACTACGGCAAAAACTGGGCCTGGTTGAAGGCCTGGTTCCTGATGGAACTCCAGCAAGGATTCCGGTTGTTGTGGAAAGTCCGACCTTTTCACGTGATGACTGGCAAAAGATGCACAGGATCGCCAAAGCATTGCAGGCTACGGAAGGTAATCACCCCGCTTCCATTCTGGATATGTATCGGTCATAGCATTGACATCCGGACTCCTGGATGACCTTTTACCCCGTCAAACAGGACAACAAAAACGATTTTTTGTCACAATTCCCGACCCGGACACCGTCTATAAACTTGTAAACGCACTGGGGCGTTTATGAAAGGAGGTTTTTATGAAAGAGTTGCAAGAAACAAAACAAACGGATTCCAAATTGGATTCCAAAGACGTGATGGACGCGGTGAAGGTCCTGGCAGGACTGGGGGTAGTCGGGTTGGTGATGGTGGCGGTTGTTGATTCCATGGGAATGGTCTCTGCCGCGGGAGTTTTGATAGCCATGATAGCTTTTGGTATTCCGGTTGCTCTGCTCACTGTTCCGGGTGTATTTGTTGCGCTGGTAGCGCTGGGCCATATCGGTGCTTTAACCCTAACCGGTGTTCCAGGGTCAATATTGACATACAAGATGATCAAATACTTCCTGAACCAGGGACAGACAAAGGCCGAACTTATAGATGAAGTCCAGAACATGCCCGGTCTAAATGACAAGATAAAACAAAGTGTTATAGACAAAATCGAAAAATACGAAGAAGATGGTGATGATAATGACGGAAACAAGGATGACAGGGAAACGGACTAATCCGGATTCACGACCTTTTCATTGATGCTCCCTAATGAGGTTGTTGATTTGATCTGAAGTTCCAGACGGTTTTTTAGCATAACCCATTGATATTAAAGACAAAACTGTCATTTAAAAAGCAAAAATGTAGCCATGTTACTTTTCTTTGTATTTCAAAGGGTTATATAAATTTTGTGTCCAGGGATAGTGCTTTTCTAAACAAGTATAACCTATTGATTTTACAGGCAAAAATCTCAATTTCGCTTCAAGAACTTCAGTTTGATGGTTCTGGGGAAGGGAAAATATGGGATCGGGATGGAAGTGATGTTTGGACGAAACCTCATAAGTCATTGAAAATACAGGCCTTGTTTCCGGCGAGTCGCCGGCGGACCAGGCAGGCGAGGCCGCCTGCGCTCCACGAAAACGGACTTTTTCAACAGCCTCCCAATGGATGCTTGCACTGTGGTAAGACTTTTATTTCATACTTTTGAATACAGATTCAGGACATCATCCAGGATGTCTTTCCATTCCTCAGGTGTTGTATCAGTAATAATGGACTGTCTTATACGTGCCAGGCGTTGGCTCCCCTCGCCAGGAAGGGAATACTCCATACATTCAACCCTTCCAACGTACAACCAGAAAATATGCGTCCTAACATACATACCCTGTGCATACAATCTTTTGAAAATGGATTCCGCTTGCCTGAACAATGGAAGGGCCCGTCCGCAGTCACCCCGGTCGGCATGGGCATGGCCCAGCCATAGCATGGCCAGGACCTTGGCGAATTGTGCACTTGTATAGCCTCTGGCAATCAGTTGATCAGCGATTTCCATGGCCCTGTTCAAGGGCTCCATAGCATACTTGGGCTGTTCCTTTAATACCATGGTGGAACCCTTATCTACATGGAGTATGGATATTGTTTGCAT
>WGCQ01000206.1 GCA_015493765.1 Deltaproteobacteria bacterium | reverse complement strand
GCCGATGCGCAGGGAGCGGGCTAACGCATGGGCCCTCCCCCGCCGGCACGCCGAGCCAAATCCAGGTCCGGGGACAGACCTGTTCCACCACCAAAGGTCTGTGGGGTTAAACCCCGCGCGCGCTGTTTGACCACCGCGGTCGCCCTGTCAAGCGTCCCTAAAGGGACAACGTACGTGATTGCAATAGATGTGCCAAAACGCATACAAAACACAATAATGCTGTAAGATCAATTAATTACAGCACTATGCATACTTAATCATGGGAACAAACAGTCCGGCTATCCGGACACATCAGTCCGGAAGAGTCCGAAAATCCGGACTGTTTTATCACGTCCCTCGACCACCACCGACGGCCTGCTGATGCATCCATCACCTTAATACATAATACTCAACCGAATCCTACAAAACCTTAATCCAAGGCAAGGATTTCCCCATACATGATGTGCTAAACTTAATACATGGTGGCCCGAAAAACGGGTCCACAGCAATGAGGTCCCTTATGTCGCACGAACATGAAATTCCGACCAGTGGAAAACGCTTAACAGCAGTGGTGGCTTTGAACCTCACGATCACGCTGGCAGAGGTGGTTGGCGGATTGATCAGCGGCAGTTTGTCCCTGGTATCCGATGCAATCCACAACCTTAGCGACGCCCTGGCAGTGGTCATTGCGTGGGTGGCCATGAGACTGGGCATGAGGCCTGCTAATCAGCATTACACGTTTGGGTTAAAGCGGGCCGAGGTTATTGCCGCGTTCATCAATGCAGGGACCCTGGTGGGGATCAGCGTTTACCTGGTGATCGAGGCGGTGAAACGACTGATCCATCCACAGCCGGTCACCGGTTCGGTGATGACCGTTGTAGCCTTGATCGGGCTGGTTGCGAACGTGGCCGGGACCTGGCTGTTGCACCAGGGTGCAGGCAAAAACACGAATCTGCGTGCAGTTTACCTGCACCTGCTATCCGATGCCATGTCCAGCCTGGGGGTGGTGGTCGGCGGTGTGGCTATCCTGTACTGGGACGTGTTCTGGGTGGACCCGGTATTGACGATCCTGATTAGCCTTTACATATTCAAGGAAAGCGTGCATATCCTGAAGCACGAAACCGACATGGTCCTGCTGGCCTCGCCGCCAGGCGTATCCCTGGATGAGGTACGCAATGCCCTGATGGACGTACCCGGGGTACAGGGTGTGCACCACGTGCATCTGTGGGAGGTCAGCGACCACGACATCCACCTGGAGGCTCACATCAAGGTGGGTGAGGCCACGGTGTCACAAACAGACCAAATCAGGCTGCGGATCCAGGACCTGCTGGAAAAACGTTTTAACATACATCACGTGACCTTGCAGTGCGAGTCCCTGGACACCCCCTGTGATACCGAAGACCGGCCGTGATCTTTAAAAATCCAACAGGAATCATTTATAACCAATTTACCTGCCAAATTCGAGGACAAAGGTTGCAGAAATGGGTTCAGGTACAATGACGAAGCAGATGGGCCGCTTGATGCGACTTGCCTAAGGCCGCAGGCCGTGACAACGAGCCGTCAGGCGAAGTTTCATTTCCTGATTTAGTCAGGCAATTTGGGTTTATGACTATACACGCATGGTTTGTGCTATAATGGCCATGGAGGTGTTATGCATAAAGGTTTTATTTATAAATTCATGACGGTAATTTCTTTCGTGGTGGCGGTGGTGTCGATTCAGGCGGTGGCAAAAAATCACTGCCTTGACTGCCACAAGGGGATCGAGTCCATTGTGCCTCCCCAAACCGGTATGGCCCAGGCCTTGAAGGGCTTTGGTGGCCGGGATGGAACCTGCGTGGTATGCCACGGGGGGGACCCGTCCGCCGTAACGAAGGCGGCGGCGCATCGTGCTGCTGCACGGGGAAAAGGCAAAAAGGGATTCTTTCCGGACCCGGGCAGCCCGTGGATCGTGGCAAAAACCTGCGGCCAGTGCCATCCTTCGTACACTGCCAGGGTAAACAACTCGCTGATGGCAACAGAGGCGGGTAAGATCCAGGGTGCCCTGCACACCGTGGCAATCCAGCAGGATAAAACCGTAAGGTACGGCAATTACGACGCCAGGAGCCTGCCGGACAACGAACTGGAGGGTACGCCTGCATACCTGGCCTATATGAAACGCCTGGCCGCACAAAATCCCGGTCCCTTTCCCAGAACCTTAAAACAATTGCCGCTAACAGACCCGAAAAGGCTCGCCAGGCATCCTAACGAATACACATTCAATTATTTACGGGAGGAGTGCCTGGCCTGCCACGTGGGTGTATCCGGCAGGCATCGACGAGGCGATTACCGCGGCATGGGGTGTTCCTCGTGTCACATCGTGTATTCAAACGAAGGGCTGTCCCAGTCCGCAGACCCTACCATACCGAAGGACCAGCCAGGTCACCCGTTGTATCACCGGCTGGTGGGTACTCGCAACCTGGGTGCCGGTGTGCCAACCCAGAACTGCCTGCATTGCCACACCAGGGGCAAGCGTATCGGAACCAGTTTTACGGGCATGATGGAGAGTCCGTATCCCACGCCCTTTGGCCCACACGGCGAAAGCCAGCCCAGGATTCACGGCAAGTACTACGTGCATATCCAGTCCGACGTGCACTACCGTGCCGGCATGACATGCCAGGACTGTCACACCACCACTGACATACACGGGGACGGGCGTATTTTTGGCACAACCCTGGCGCAGGTGGAGATCGAGTGCAGCGATTGCCATGGCACGACCAGGGCCTATCCCTGGGAATTGCCCCTGGGCTACATGGATGAATTTTCCACGAAACCGGCAAGTGGCAGGCCCCGTGGGTTGTGGCGGCAAAAATCGGACGGTTCAGGCGAACTGTTGACCGCACGTGGAAATCCCTTCGGCAATGTGGAGCGCATGAAGGATGGCACTGTGGTTCTGCATGCAGTGGACGGTCGTGACCACCAGGTGCCCTTGCTTAAGGCATTGAAAAAACAGGGTAAATTGAACGAAAATGCCCTGACCGCCATGGACCGGGTCACCATACACACGAAAAAGATGGAGTGTTACACATGCCACTCCACCTGGGCCCCCCAGTGTTACGGCTGCCACGTGTCCTATGACGCACGCAAAAAAGGCATCGACTGGCTGGCTGTGGGCAATGCGCATCGCGCTGATGGCACCACACCCGACCGGTCCTTTGTAAAGGGTGAAAAACTGCCGCAGTTGATGGGCAGGGTCAGGGAATCGCGCAGTTACCTGCGTTGGGAACGTCCGATCCTGGGCGTGAATGGCGAGGGCAGGATTACGCCGCTGGAACCGGGCTGCCAGGTGGTATCCACCGTGGTTGGGCCTGGCGGACGCAGCCTTGCCCATTCCAGGGTATGGGATTCGGAGGGTGTACCAGGCCTGGACATGGCGCCGGTGTTTCCACACACCGTGGACAAGCACGCCCGTTCCTGTGAATCCTGTCATGCAGACCCCAAGGCGGCCGGTTACGGAATCGAGGGTGGCCGTTTCTTTCGCGGCTATGATAAACCCAGAAAGGTGGACGTAAAGACCGATGGCAAGTTTCCGACTGCGGCAAAGGTGCAGTTCAACCCGGTGAACACCCTGCCCACGGACTGGAGCCAGGTGGTCAGCAGGGATGGCCGCCAGTTACAGACCGTGGGTTCACACTGGAAATTGTCCAGGCCCCTGAACAAAAGGGAACGGCAAACCCTGCTGCGTACAGGCACATGCCTGGGATGCCACCGCAACATGGGCTCAAAGGTATGGAAACGCGTGTCCACTCCGGGCAGCCTGACCACCCGAGGGCACAGGCAAAAGATGCAAAAACTGCTGCGCGGAAAGGCCGGAAATTGCACCAGGTGACAGGCTGAACATCATCTCAATATTCATTTTTGTACAAAATAAGGTTCTTCCGGATCCCGCCTGGGTGGTATCCACCACTTACGGAAGAGCCCAAAATATCATGTCACGGTTGGATTTTTTGCTCAACCCTGGAAGTGTTTTGCAAAATCGAAGCCGAAGAGCGCATAAAACATCGATGCGACAGGCAGTTGCGCAATATCACAGCGTTCATTGGGGGAGTGCGCAAAGTCCTCGTTGCCCGGTCCGAACCCGATGGTTGGTATGCCGTACACCCCCATGGTGCTCACACCGTTCGTGGAAAACTTCCAGCGTCCTGCGGTCTGTGGCCTGCCCAGGACTGATTCGCCGGCCTCGAGTGCGGCCTTTAGCACCGGCGCATCCTCGGTTGTCAGCCAGGTGGGGAAGTACTTGTCCACCGGGTAAACCAGGCCAGTGCGCGTGGGGCGTTCATACACCGGCACGATCACCTCGGCCCCGTATTTTTTGACCGAAGGCAGGTTTTGTAATTCCTGGACAACCGTATCCCTGGTTTCACCGAGTGTCATGCGGCGGTCGATGTAGATCTCGGCATAATCCGCCACAGAGCACTGACTGGGTGCGCCGGACTTGAAACCTGATATGGTCAATGTGCCGGAGCCCAGGAAATCGTGGTGTTTCAAGTGGTTGGACAGGTCCCGAACCTCCTGCACGATGTCAGACATCATGTAGATGGCATTCTTGCCCTGCTGGGGCATGGCACCGTGGGCAGACAGGCCTCGGACGCGAATCATCACCTCCATCCTGCCCCTGTGTCCGCGGTACACCTGGTTGTTCGTAGGTTCCGTTATTACCACGGCGTCCGGTCTGAACCCGTCCTTTTCAACCATGTAACGCCAGCACAACCCGTCACAATCCTCCTCCTGGACCGCAGCGGTTGCAACGTACCGAAACGGCAATTTCACGCCCAGTTGCTTCAACAGCCATCCCCCGTACACGATAGAGGCCATACCCGCCTTCTGGTCGCTGGAACCACGTCCGTACAACCAACCATCCCGGATTACGGCCTCAAAAGGTGGAGTCTGCCATGCCTCGGTATCACCGGCATCCACCACGTCTATGTGCGCGTCAAAGGCTATGGTAGGCCCGTCCCCCTCGATTACGCCGATCAGGTTGCCGAAGCCGTCCTCCCTGACCGAGTCGAAACCAACGGCCTCCATTTCCTGTTTTATACGCGCAATTACCGCATCCTCCTGGCTGCTCAGGGATTTTATGCTGACTATGTCGGCCAGAAAATTCGTTACTTTTGGGGCCAAATCCGCCTCAAAATGCTTGATTTTATCGATCATTTCACACCTCATCAAAAGCCCCAAGAATTATAAGTCCCAAAAAATATAAAACAAGGCCTGGCCACCACAAATTTAGCCAGATCATTAATGAAAAGGCAGGTAATTCGGGCATGGGCATCTGTGATTGAAAACAAAGTGAAAAATTCGGGTGAAAAAAACTGCAAAAACCCGGAATATGGGTTATCATGTACATAGCGATGGTTACCGGAGTTGTACCATATTTAATAATCGGCTTGTTGATTTCTGCCGTTGTTGCGGTGATCGTAGTGCTGAAACTGCGCAAGCAAAGCCGTCCCAGGATGGCGTTGCTCAGCAGTCAACAGCAACAGGAGGCGCATCCCATTGTGGGGGGCGTGGTGGTGGCCTTCCTGGAAAACGGTGAATTTGTGCGGGCCATGGAAACCCTGATAAGGCGGCACAAGTATTCCGAGGCGGCCCGGGTGGCCTTACTGGTGGGACAGGAAGAACGGGCATCCGAACTGTTCCTGCGGGGCAAGGATTATGAGAATGCCGCGGAATGGTTTATGAAACTGGGCAAGGCAGGTAAGGCGGCTGAGGCCTTCAGGGTGGCCAGGAAATGGGACCAGGCGGCCGAGATGTATTTGCAGGCCGGTAACCCCGTGATGGCTGCGCGGATGTTGCTGGAGGCGGGTCAGGAGGAGCGTGCCATAAAAATACTGGAGGAGCGGGCGTCCGAGTACGAGCGCTTGCAGGTGATGGCATCGGTATGGGCAGGTAAAGGGGAATATGCGAAGGCGGCCCAGGCGTTTTTTACTGCGGGTCATTTCCAGGAGGCAGCCCAGGCATTCGAGCAGGCCGGTGACTATTCGAGGGCGGCACAGGCATTTTTAAAGGCCTCAAAACCCGAAAAGGCTGCCAGGGCCTTGGAAATCGCTGGTCGGCCCCAGGATGCGGTGAAATTGTATGAAAAGGCTGGTTTGTTCGGAGAGGCGGCGAGGGCGGCCAGTACCAAGCCAGTAACAAATTCCGATGTGCTCAGGCTGGCGAACAAGGGTAACCTGTTCGAGGCAGGTATGCAGGCATTCAAGGATAAGGACTATCCGTTGACGGAGCGCTTGCTAAGGGCCTTGAAACCTACGGACAAGGGTTACACGACCGCGGCCTTGATACTGGGAAAAATCTGCATCGAGGACGGGAGGACCGAGGAGGCCCGCAATTACCTGAAACATTACCTGTTGCACAGTACGCTAAATGCAAAGGCAGTGGCTTCAATGAAGTTTGCGCTGAAGGCCGTTGAAGGAATGGGCGACCTGGAAACCTGCCTGGCCGGGATCCGACGGATGAAAGAGGCGAGGCTGCTGGACCAGGAGATGAAGGACAAGATGCAGCAACTGGAAATCCGGCATGTGCAGGCCATGATGGGTGAAGTGGTGCCTTTGGATGCCTGGGTTAAGGAAGGAAACAAACCACAATCCACGGGTATGGATAACAGACAAGTCGAATTGTTGTTGAATAACCGGTTTGGAATCAAGGAGAAACTCGGGGACAGTGGCGTGGTAAGCACGTTTAGCGCCTTGTATAAACAGAGTGGGGTGGACTGTCATATCAGGATTATGCACGCCTGGCAGATGATTATAAAACCGGAACTGAACAGGATCATCGAGGAAGCGGGCCGGGTCAAGGAACTTCGCCATCCGTCGATCGTACAGGCCATAGAAGGCGGAGTTATAGAAAACATGCCCTACGTGGTAACGATGGAACCGCCAGGACGTTCTCTTAAAGACATTATGTCCGAGTCGCAAGGCCCGTTATCCTTGCAAAGCATAATCAGTGTGCTTTCCAACACTGCAGCGGCCGTGGATCATGCACATGGCCATGGTTTTGTACATAAAGGTTTGTCACCATCATGTATTTACGTGTCCAAATCCGGCGATTCCGTGCAAGTGGGTTGTTTTGGAATACCTGACGCCAGGTTTGATAAACATGGACCCATTTTGTGGGGCGACCAGACATTTCTTAGTCCTGAGGCGCTAATGGGCGGTCAGATTACGGTGGCATCCGATATTTATAGCTACGCATTGTTGGTGATTGCCCTGTTGCTGGGTAACGATTTACCACGCAGACCGGTGGATTCCACGGTGGACATGGGGGCCGCGTTGGTAGAACTCAGGAAACAACAAGCCAAACTATCACTTGGTGTGCTGGCACTGCTGAAAATGTCCTTATCCGAAGACCCCAGGGAACGTCCCAAAACCGCACAGACAATAGCGTCAGAGGTCGTGGAAGCCTTGAAACACACTTAGGGCATTTAGGGCATATCCGGTATAGCGCTGTCCGCAAATGTCATGGTTTTGTGGAAGAATCCCAGTTTCCCGGTGATGTCAACGTGTCCGGGCTTACCCCTTTCGATGGAAACGATCGAGGCCGATCCCCTGGTTACGCCTTTGATCCGATCGAATACGCCGTGTTTCAGACGCCCTTCGACATGGCTCTCGAATTTGATCACGTTGTCCTTGTCAAAGGCCTTTTCGAATCCGCTGTGCAGTTCGATCCGCAACTCACCGGAAGATCGGTTGTAATGGAAGGACTTGACGTTGTTAGGGACGATCCTGTCCGGCAGGTCCATTTCCACGAACAACTGCTTCAATTCGGCAACAGCGTCCTGTTTTTTGTGTTTTGACCCGGGTTCACCTTTCAACAATGGCGGCGGCACCTTCGCCTTTGAAGACGTGGTTTTTTGCTTTGCCTTGTTGGTCTTTTTGGCGCCCTCGGTCAGGCCCTTCTTTTTCTTGGACGATACACTCATTTCACCAGGCATACAACCTCCTATAAGCAATAGACAATATATTGTATCAAAATCTAACGAAAATTTGAAAACTTTTTGATTTTTTTATGCGGATAACAGGATAGAGACAGGGATCAGTGCGGATTCATGCAGGCTTGCCAGTAATTACCGCAGTTTATGCCCCTGGCGTTTTTTTCGCAATCGTCAGTAGGCCAACCATTGGCCATTACCTGGTGCAAAACCTTTACACAGTCGGTGTCGAACAGGCAGGTCACATACTTGAAGTAGTCTTCCTGGGCCTTGGTCGAACCCTGGGCCACGCATTTTACCGGGCACGTCGGGTCACCGGCCGGACAATCCTTCCGGCAATCCCTGATGCTCTGGCAGGTCTTTGTACCTACGAAGCACTTGTCGTACTGTGTTTCGCAATTGTCCAGCACGCATTGCGTAAATTTCTCGCCGGTAAATATCGGGTCACAGTTTGCCTGCTTGGCACAATCCTCCACGGCCTGGAAGTCAGCAGTGGCACTGCTTGTGGAGCCCGACTTGCACTGAGCCTGGTAGGTTGCATCATCGCACGCCAGCATGCAGGCGCCAACCTCGGCGCAAGTGGAACCGGACACTGCCACGGAAGGACAGCCGCCGCCCGTGTTAGTGTCAACCGCGGTGTCCACGGGATTTCCGTTATCCGGTTGATTTGTATCAACAGCCGGTTGTCCATGGTCGATGCCATGGTCAACGACCACAGGGACATCCCCCCCGTTTTCGGAGGGGATGTCCACTGCGGCATCGGAATGAAGGCCGGGGTCATTTGCGTTGTTCGCGTCCGTCTTCGTGTTCGATGACGACGAACATGCAATTGCAAATGCCATGCTGACGATGAGGGTAAAATACCTCGTCATAATGCCTCCCAATGCTCCCGTTAGCTGGGATTCGAATCACTCAGGCACTGGTTGATCGGGTCCTTGCAAGCGCCATTATTCGGATCCTGCACGTTCTTGAGGCAGGTCTGGCATTTCTGCTTGCCCTGCGAGCTCGAGGTATCCGCACAATCGTTTTTGCAATTCTGGGCGATGCACTGCTGGATCTTTTCGATCTGCTGCTGGGCATCCTTGGTCGCCTTGTACTTGCACTGCAGGTACTCGTCATTGGTCGTTGCACCGGCCATGCAGTTCCAGCTCTCTTTGCAGTGCTGGTCACCGTTGGGGATGTCCTCAGCGCACGCCTGGTACTTGTCATGGCAGGAACCGCCATTACCCAGGACCTGGTTCCAGCAATCGTTGCACTGCTGGGACGATGTGTCCGCACACTGGCTCTTGCATGCATTGACTGCGCACTGCTGCCAGTCGGAGAATTGTTTCTGGGCCTCCAGCGTGCCTTTGTTTAAGCAATTTTGTACACACTGCTTGTCGCCCTGCTGGCATGTGCCCAGGCAGTCCAGGGTCTGGCCGCAGGTGTTATTGCCGTTCGGGAAGCACTTCTTTGTGTACTGGATGCATTGCTGGTCAAAGAATGCATTGTTGAAGCACTGGTTGCAGGCATCGCTCTTCGGGTCCTGGCATTCGTTCTTGCACAGGCCGTTGGCGCAATCGATCAGGTGCTGCAGGTCCCACTCCGTGTCGTAGGTGGAATCGCTCCAACAATTGCCCAGACATTGCTGCTGTTCGTTGACCTTCGGTGTAGAGGGGTCGTCCTTGGGACAGTTGTTCAGGCAGTTGACCAAATCGGTGCACTTCTGGTACTTGGTACCGCTGAAGCACTTGAAATACTGGTCGAGGCAGTGGGCCTCAAGGCATTTATTCAGTTCATCATTAGTCGAAGCATTCTTGCAGTTTTGGCTCAGGCAGCCCTGAAAATCGCTGAAATTTTGCACTGCCTGGGTCGTGGACTGGTTCTGGCAGTTGGTGACGCAAGAGGCATCGCCACTGTGATTGCTGTTGCAGTCACCCCAGCATTTTGCATACCCTTTACAGTCCATTTTCTGAGCACTGCAGTCGGCGGGGCAGTTTGCCGCGGTTTCGCCATCTTCACATTTGCCGTTGCCGCACACCGGACCGCCCGTAGTGTCGTTGCCATTATCGTTTGTTACGTCGCCCTGGCAGTCGGACGGGCAGTTCTGAGGGGTTTCACCCTGTTCGCAGGCACCGTTGCCGCATACGGACTGTTGTTGGCAGTCGGACGGGCAGTTCTGGTGGGTTTCACCCTGCTCGCACTTACCGTTGCCGCATACCGCTCCCGGATTGGTATCCGGAGGGTTGTTGTTATCTATCGTTACATCATTCTGGCAGTCGGACGGGCAGTTCTGAGGGGTTTCGCCCTGTTCGCAGGCACCGTTGCCGCACTTTGGCCCACCGTTGTTGTTACCGCAGTCAGCCGGGCAAGTCTGGGCGGTCTCACCCTGGTCACATGTACCGTTACCGCAAGTTCCCTTGCAGTCGGACGGGCAATTCTGCGGTGTCTCGCCCGATTCGCAGACGGAGTTGCCGCACACGGCTCCTCCGGGACCACCGTTGTCAGTGGTCGTTTTTTTGCCGTTGCTGGAACTGCCGCATGCAAGTCCCCACAGCAACAGCAAACCTGATGTTGCTACCAAAAAACGTTTCATCACCGTACCTCCAATGAAGTGAACACTATTCCTCCCCAAATAAAAGGGACAATCTATTATCCATATCGATATGGGCATGTCAAGGGCTAAAACCCAAATTACCTGACTAAATTCGGCAGTCGTACGCCGCAAGCGGCTAACCTACTTTGTCGTCTGCACCTGTTTGATGCTCGACGTACCGCTATTACGCCTGCGCTCAAATTGGCTTAACTCCACGTAGATGAACCACTTTCGGCGTACTTTGTACTCAAATCTGACAGGTTATTTGGATTAAATCGCTCTGTTTTGCAAATCAAAAAGATGTGAGGTGCCTTTACCTGCTGACGCTGCCTCGATTGTGCAGGACCTTGTCCTGGGGCGGTACCTGCCTCATGGCCTGTTGCAGGTCCACCTCGCTGGGCGGGGATTGGATACCGGTCTTGGTGGCGCGAACAAAGGCCTGCCACAATGTACGCTTGGACACGCGTTCGATCTCTGCGGGTGTATAGGGCTGCTGTACGGCGGCGGAAATATCCAGGTCCTTGCCGATCTCGCCCAGGTACAGCCGGAAGAGGGCCTCTCGCTCCTGTTCATCGGGGAAACCCAGGTCAATACGCAAGTCCAACCTGCCCGCCCTGATCAATGCAGGGTTTACGTCCTCGGGCCTGCTGGTGGCGGCCACCACCAAAAGGGGCTCACCCTTGCGGTGCAACAGCCTCTCGATTTCCAGCAATACCATGTTGCCTGTCCTTGCTGCCCAGTCCTCCTTGCTGGCCTCCAACGGAACCAGGTTGTCCACCTCGTCCATCAGCACCACCATGGGTTCCTGGCGCCCCAGCCAGTCGTTGACCATCATGTGTAACTGCCGTTCATGGGCATGCAGGTATTCGCTGCCAAAACTGCCTACATTCAGGTGGACCAGTGACCACTTTAGTTCCCCCGCAATACAGCGCGCCAGGTGCGTTTTGCCGCATCCCATGGGACCTGTAATGAACACGCCCTTGGCAGGAGGAATACCGTAATGCTGGGCCAGGTCGGAATACCGGATGGGCAGCAGCAACTGTTCCCGCACGACCTTGACGGCCTTGTGGCCTACGAATGAGTTCAAATCGACCTTCGGTACCTCTACGGGTACATCGAATACCTGTTCCTTGGCCTTTAGCAAGGAACGGGCATAACGGATATCCCCCTCCTGAAGGGTGCTGCGGCCATCAATCCGCGCATGAATCATTGCAAATTTTAACAGGTGTTTTACCTGGCGAACCGTCAGTTTGGATGACCTGTCCAGCCCGGTGGTAATCGGTTCAAGCCCTGCGTCTTCCATGATACGCCGCCACGTTGCCATGATGTCAGGATACCGGGTCCGGATGTTCAATGGAAACAACGAGAGGTCGAACAGGCCGGCAGGCAGGTCCTTGAGGTCTGTGGTCGTACCGATCATCAGCAATGGTCCGGGGACTTGCTCCACCATCTCCATCAGGTCATCCGCCAGGTCATCCAGCACACCGGACTTCATCATGAGCGTTTCCGCGTTAAAACTGGATTTTCCCGGGATATTTTCGAGCAGTAATATCGCCGGACCAGTCTCTTTCTCCTGCAGTTGCTTGAAGACCTCATCCAGGGTGCCGGTGTCGATGTCGTCCGTTGAACCGTCGCTCAGTTGTACGCGAAAAACGGTGACGTCGTGATGTAAAGCCAACTCCCGGATAATGGCAAGGGCAATATGACTCTTGCCCGTATGCCTGGGACCACTGATCATCAGACCGGCCACCCGAGGAACAGACGATTCCAATTCCAGCACGGCCTTGAAGAAGGGGATGATTTCGTTTTGCACGCGTTCTATCACCCGATCCAGGCCGATTATTTGGTCAAACGTGATGTCAATATAGTCATCCTTACTTAATGGTATGGTCCCATCTTCCATCACGTCGCGCCACATACCATGCAGTGTATCCAGAAAGTCATCCATGGCGCTTACCGGATCTGAATCGTCGTCCATATCAATCCGGTCCATGTCAATATCGTTTATCAAATCCTCAATCTCATCCATGACGTCGGATTGCTCGATACCAGTTTTTTCCTCGTCATTTCCATCGGAACACATAACAACACCTTGATTTCAGCCTTCGCCCATGTCACCCCCGGACACCACCGGGACAGCATACAGTACATTGTGATTATTTTGGCATAAATTGCAAGTCCGGTAATCCCCCAAATTACCAGCCTGATTCGCGATTCAGCCGGACCCGGCCTGGGTGGTATCTACCATCGAAGCCCAATAATCCGGGTTTGGCTTCACGCGCAGCGGATAAAGTGGTAAACAATGTAACGTCTTTCATGGGAGGATGCCGTATGCGCAAGGTTTTGTTACTTTCGTTGATTGTTGCGTTTTTCTGTGCAATGGACCCGTATGAGGCCGCGGCAAAGCAGGCCGATGCAATGCCAGCCCACCCCACGTTAAAGGATGCCACTTCACCCAAAGTTGCCGGTGTACCGGTCAGGGGACTGAAGTGGTCGCCCGATGGCAGATTTTTGGGCTTTCTGGCACCCCAATCGGACAGACCGGACGCACCCATGGCGTTGTGGGTGTACGATGTGAAGTCCAAAACCAGGCGTGTCCTGGTGAAGGTCGCTGACCTGGTAAAGACCATGAAGGAAAGCCAGGCCGAAAAGGCCAGGCGCGAACGCATGCGCATGTCCAGGTCCGGAATCGTGGAATACAACTGGTCCAGGGACGGCAGCACCGTGGTGTTTCCTTTGTCCGGCGCGGTGTACCTGTATCACGTGGACACGGGTCACGTCCAGCGGGTGCCTGGCACCGGGGACCCGGCACCTGAAATCACCCCGACCGTTGCTGCAACGCATGCACTGGCATGGTCGAAAAAGGGGTGCGTGGATGTGTGGAACCCCAAAGGGAAAGGCTGGCAAGTATGCGCAAAAAAGACCGGTGTTCAGTACGGTGTGGCGGAGTTCGTGGCCCAGGAGGAAATGGACCGCTATAAAGGGTTGTGGTGGTCCAAAGACGGGCGGCACCTGTTGTACACGCGGGTGGATGAAAGCCGCGTACCTGTGCGCAAACGCCTGGAGTACGGCCCAAAGGGTGCAAAGGTGGTAAATGAACGCTATCCTGCCGTGGGCCAACCCAATGCCATGGTGCAATTGTTCGTGGATCGTGGGGTTCGGCTGAAACTGGGCAAGTACGAATACGTGGCCAGGGCAGGGTGGCTGCCTGACGGACGGGTGTATGCGGTGTTGCAGGACCGGCTGCAGAAACACCTGAGGATCACGGCCTGTCGGGTGGACACCGGTGATTGCAAGGACATAAAAACCTTTGCCAGCAAGACCTGGGTGGAATTGCACAAGGACTTCAAATTCGGCAAAAAATCGTTTTTGTGGGCTGTCGAAAAGCCCTGGGGCAGGTCACTGCAATTATTCGATTACTCGGGAAAGGTACTGGCCACGCTACCTGACCACCAACCACTGGACCGGCTGGTATGCACGAACTGGACCAGGGGCGAGGCCTGGTACCTGGTGTACACGGACCACGGGATACGCACGCAATTACGGGTATGGAAATTCAGGCAGCACAAGGTGAAATCCATTCCCCTGCCCACTGGCTGGCATTCCATTGTGGCAGCGCCAAAATGCGAACGCTTCGTGGACAGTTTTACCACTATCCGCACGCCCCTGCACATGTGGATTCGTGACCGTTTTGGCAAAAAACTGGACCTGATTCCACCGCTGGCCCGGCCTGCAAAGTGGTTGAAAACGCTGCCGCGGCCCGAATTCGTCCGGATTCCGTACAAGGGCGGCTCACTGAACGGCCTGTGGTTTAAGGCGGCCTCACGGACACGTCGTACCCTGGTTTACGTGTACGGCGGGCCTCACGGACACATGGTCAGGGATGTCATGCGCGGTTCCATGTTGTGGAACCAGTGGTTCGCCAGGCAGGGTTTCAACGTGCTGGTGGTGGACGGACGCGGCGGGTTGTACAAGGACGAGGCCTTTGCCAAGGCCCCTTACATGGCCTTTGGCAGGTACGAGGTGGACGATTCCCGGGCCATTGCACGTTTTTTGGACTCAAAGGGGATACACAAACAGTGCCGCGGTATATGGGGATGGAGTTACGGCGGTTACACTGTCCTGGCCACGCTGACCGCCTCGGACCTGTTCGTGGCGGGCGCAGCAGTGGCCCCACCCACGGACTGGACCCTGTACGACACGCACTACACTGAACGCTACATGGGTATGGACCCTAAGAATTACCAGGCATCCAGGATTACGATGCAACGCCTGAAGCACATGAAGGCCCGTTTTCTGCTGGTCCACGGTATGAGCGATGACAACGTTTTGCTGGTGAATTCGCTGAGGGTAATTTACGACCTTCAGGCCATACCCAGGCCATTTCGGCTGATGTTGTACCCGGGCAAGGCCCACTCGCTGTGGGGCAATGCCACCAGGCGCCACCTGCTGAGGACCCTCGTTGACTTCTTCCATGACACGGTCCGGTGTCGTTGATTTCCGCTCAAATCCCAAATTACCTGACCAAATTCTTGTCTAAGTCAGGTGTGTGCTGGTCGGGATGGAAAAATCGGGTCAGTACGGGCAGGCGCCTTTGGGAATACAGACACCAGAACTGGAGGAATCATCCCTGCAGCATTCCATACCAGAGTCGCAATCCTCATTCGACGAGCATAAGGTGTAACCCATATTTCCGCCGTTATCGACCTTGCACTGGTTTTCTTTTGTCTGGCCCATGCATGCGTTGTAAGCATCCAATTCGTCTTTTGACACCTGGACGGTTCCCCCGTCCGGACACAGGATAGTCAAGTCGCCACTATCCTTTTGGTAGTCCATCTTCCAGGTCTTACCGTTCATGTCCGTGATTTCGTATTCAATGTCCTGGTCGTTGTTGCCGTACGACCCGTGAGCGTGGGTGGTACCGCACAACTGGCCGTCCGGTCCGTAGGTCTTGATTACCGACTCGAACGTGCCGGACTGGGTTGTGGTGGTCATCTCCATGCGTGCCCCGTTTTCCCAGGTCGTAGTGGATTTCACACCCTGGTTTTTCATAACGCATTTGCCGCTGGTCTTGAAACAGTCGCCATAATCCTTCATGCCCTCGGCACAAGTCCCGTTCAGTTTTTCCATGAACTGATCGCATGACTTTGTGTTACCCGAGGAATCCGTGAAATAACCCGATTTCACCGTGATTGTCCCGATATCCTTGCATTGATCGCATTGGGGAGGATAGGGAACAATCGTGTCCGGCGTGGTGACAGCCTTTTGCGTACCGCCACCTGATGGGTGTATGGCCGTGATGGTGATTTTCTGGTTTCTGGGTGTGGACATGCAGAAGGCACCGTTGTCATCGGAAATCGTGTCGCCGGACGTATAGATGTCAGACCCCTGAAACAAAACCTGTCCACCGCCGACGGCATTACCGTTTTCATCGATCACCTTGCCCTTGATGCAGGTGGTTTCCAATGGCTGGTCCAGGTTCCATGGCGACATGTGGGGTATCTTTGCCACATAGACCTTGTTTGCCTGGTCGTATTCAGCATAACCTTCCTGGGTCCACAGGCCGGTTTGTTCGTCCAGGCTCCACAGCGCCACCTTTGCAGGTGGATTCGTGGCACCAGCAGGCGGCGGTATGTTGACTGTCAATGCCTTGCCATCAGCCACCTGCAGTTTTTTGCCGTTTTGCATTGCCGTCACGTCCACAACCCCATAAGTCTGCAAGGCCGTTGTTTTACCGGATTCGGTCTTACCTGTCAGCGTACCCGGATATGCGGATAAATCCGATGCCTTGGCCGGGTCCAGGTGGGTCAGTTGAAATGATACCTTACCTGTCACTGGCTGGCCCGAGGCATCCACAAGGACATTCGCATCCACCTTCACCGTAATCCCGGCTCCGTTCAAGGTTCCGCCTGCCGACGCATCATCCAGGTCCTGCTGTGCCTGGACCATGGACATGGTCACATCCATCCTGGACGCGTTTGAGGCCACCAGTTTGACCCTGCGATATACCGTGACATAGCCGTCCTTGGCAAAGGATAAAACCGCCTGGGCACCATCAGCCGGGTCCAGGTTCAATACGAATTGCCCCTTTGAATCCGTGGATGCACTCACGCCACGGCCTTTTACCGTAACCCCTGAAATGGCCTTGCCATCCGTATCCTTGACCTGCCCCAGAACACCTTTTGCCGGTACATTTACCCTGCCCGTTGTCCCGTTGTTACATGCCTGCAAACCGTATAGTGCGGTGAGCATAGTAAAAATCGATAGTAATTTCTTCATCCTGCTCTCCTTAATAAAACTGCGGATAACCTGCAATGGATTATATGGATTTCGAGATCGGTTGTCAAATGACAGGCGTCGAAGAGGGTTTTAATTCGTGGAAATACCCTCAACACTTGAATCTAAGAGATCGGTGTTGCCCGCATCTTACGGTAATCATCCCCGTCAAGTGCGTAAAACTCGCACATTTCGTACAGACGCGACATCACCCTGGGGCCAACCCTCTCCGACAGGCTGCCCAATTTATCCTCCCTGACGTCATAATTCGTTGTTATAAAAAGCGTTTTACCCGAATTATAGCGCTGGGCAATCAGGGAATCCACGACCGTACGTTCCCACTCGGTGGCACGGCCCTTGCCCAGTTCGTCGATCACCAGGATGTCCGGTCGGTCCAGTTCGGCAATAATCCTGGCCTCGCTGTCCTGGGTGGAAAAACCGGCCTTGATTTGCTGAATCAGTGCGAAAAAATCCACGAAACGCGCGGAAAAGCCCTTTTCCAGGGTCAGGTAGCGCACCATACCCGCAACCAGGTGCGTTTTACCGACGCCGGTACCACCGTACAACAGAATACCTTTTGCATTTGGTGAAAAGGCGTCGCGATAGCGGCTGAGCATGGATTTCACAAAACCCTGCTGTTTGGTATGGACCTCGTAGCGTTCCACTGTTTTGTCGCTGTACCTGGCGGGAAGCCTGGCCTCGTTGAACAGGCGTATGCGGTCCTGCAACATGCGACACTGGCACTTACGGCTGGTGGGGACCCCGTTCACATCCTCGATCACGAACCCGAGGTCATCGCACAACTCACAATGCCGTGAACAATCGCATACCCGGGCAACAGCGTATTCACCCTGCCTCTGGACCACGTAGCCGAGCCCCATGCAGATCGGGCATGAATAGGAACGTCCTTCAGGCAAAGAGGTCATTCAGCCCAACCTCCTTGCACACCATTTGCCTGAGTACCCGTATCCCCAGGTTTTGCGCAGCCATACGGCCCATGCCGGCCCGCAGAGCCCTTGCCTCGGCCTGTTTGGCCGCCTCTTCAATACCGTCCTTTGTGTCGGGCTCCATTACACCCATCACCGCCTCAAGTATGGCCCTGTTTATCACTTCCGGGTCATTTTCATCCTTCAATCCCTGCAAGGCCCTCAGCAAAGGCCCCTGGTATTGCTTTTTGGCCCGAGCCACACGTTGCCGCAGCCTGTCCGGCAAGTCCGGTGCATCCTGTTGTGGCTTTACATTGTTTCCCAAACCGGCATCGCCGGACCTCGACCATTGTTGTATTGCCTTGTCCACGGCCCCCCGGTACAGGCGCAACCTGACTGGCGGCTCATCCATGCCGCTACGTACCAATCGCTCCGCCTCACGGCGAATGGCCTTCTGTAACACCTGGACAGGCACTCCCATGGCCTTCCATTTCAGGATTACACGGATATCCGACTCCGGCAATGCCACACCTTGCCCAGCCAGGCCCAGGAAAAATTCCTCGACCTCCCTGACGTAATTGTCGTCACACATCCAGGTTTTTCACCTTCAGTGCGTTGTCAATGATGAATTCCCGCCTGGGTTCGACCTGGTCGCCCATCAGCAGCGTAAAGACCTCGTCCGCCTCGACCTTGTCCTCCAGGGTGACCTTCAGCAGTGTCCTTGTTTCCGGGTCCATGGTGGTCGCCCACAACTGTTCGGGATTCATTTCACCAAGGCCCTTATAGCGCTGGATCGTAACGCCCTTACGCCCCCTGTTCAGGACCAGCGTCACCAGGTCCTCCGGCGTATCCAGTGTACTAATTTCCTCGCCTTGCCGGACCTCGTATGGCGGCGGGAAGGCGTTGACAACAGCCTGATACATCCGGCGTAATTCATTGAATTCCCTGTTTTCCACCAGGCTCCTGTCGATTCGCGTGTTTGCGGACAAACCCTTGGCCACGGTCCTGACCATCAATGCAAAACCTTCGCCCTCGCCCTCATCGACCACGGTGGCCTGGATGTGCTTGAGGTCCTGGCGCAGCCCTTTCACCGTATCCGTTAATTGTTCGGCCCATGCCTCCAGCGCCTCCTTGTCCATCAGCAAGGCAGCATCCAGTTCCGTAAACCTGACAGCGGCCTGCACCACCTGTTCGTCGCCGTAACGCCTCATGGACTCGGACAAATTCATGTATGCTGCGGCCAGTTTCAACACGCGGTGCAATTGCCGGCTTTCAGGCTGCTCCTCGAGGGATTTTGATACGATCTCGATCCCGTCCATGCCCAGGCTCACCAGGTGGCTGTCCAAGGCCTCGTCATCCCGCAGGTAGGTCTCCTTTTTGCCTTTTTTCAGTTTGTACAGCGGCGGTTGTGCAATATACAGATACCCCCTGTCCAGGATTTCCGGGAAATGCCTGAAAAACAAGGTCAACAAAAGCGTCCTTATGTGCAAGCCATCCACGTCAGCATCCGTCATGACCACGATTTTATGATACCGCAATTTGTTCAGGTCAAACTTTTCGTCACCCACGCCTGTACCCAGTGCCATGATCAAGGTGGCGATTGCCTCGCTGGACAAGACGCGGTCAAAACGGGCCTTTTCCACGTTCAGGATCTTGCCCCTCAGCGGCAGGATCGCCTGGGTACGACGGTCACGTCCCTGCTTGGCCGAGCCACCTGCGGAATCACCCTCGACAATGAACAACTCCGCCTCCTCGGGGTTCTTTGTCTGGCAATCCGCCAGTTTCCCCGGCAGGGCCGCTGAATCCAGGGCACTCTTGCGCCGCACGATCTCCCTGGCCTTCCTGGCTGCATCCCTGGCCCTGGCCGCATCCACGACCTTGGCCACGACCGCCTTTGCCTCGGAGGGGTGTTCCTCGAAGTATTCGGCCAGTTTTGCGGACACCGCCTGTTCCACCAGGCGTTTTACCTCGGAACTGACCAGTTTGTCCTTGGTCTGCGAAGAGAACTTGGGGTCATGTATCTTGACGGACAACACGGCAGTCAGCCCCTCGCGGCAGTCATCACCCGACAGCCCCACCTTCATGTTTTTCAGCAGGTTTTCCTGTTCCGCATAGGCGTTGATCGTCTTGGTCAAGGCTGACCTGAAGCCTGACAGGTGGGTCCCGCCGTCACGGTTACGGATCGTATTCGTGAAACAGAACACGTTTTCGTTATATCCGTCGTGCCACTGCATGGCCACTTCCACCTGGCCGTCATCGGACTCCGAGTGGATGTAGATGGGTTTTGGATTGATTACTGTCTTGTTTTTGTTAAGATTTTGTACGAAACTGGCGATCCCGCCCTCGTACATGAAGGTCTTTTTTTTGCCCTCCAAGCGCTGGTCTTCGATCGTGATTTCAAGCCCCGGATTCAGGTAACTGATCTCGCGCAGCCGTTGGGCCAGGATGTCAAAGGAAAACTTGATATTGGCAAAGACATCGGGGTCGGGCATGAAATGGATCGACGTACCGTGCTTTTTTGTATCACCAATCCTGGCCAGGGCCCCCTTGGGCACGCCCTTTTCGTATTCCTGGTACCAGATGCCGCCGTCGCGGTGTATCTCCATTTTCAGCCAGGTGGACAGGGCATTTACCACGGACACGCCCACCCCGTGCAAACCACCGGATACCTTGTAGGAATTGTGGTCGAACTTGCCGCCTGCATGCAGTTCGGTCATCACCACCTCCGCAGCGGCAACGCCGGACTCCTTGTGCAGGTCCACCGGGATACCACGGCCATCGTCCGTAACCTTTACGGAATTATCAGGCATGATCACCACGTGGATTTTCTTGCAAAAGCCTGCGAGGTGCTCGTCAACGCTGTTGTCCACCACCTCGAATACCATGTGGTGCAAACCCGTGCCATCATCCGTATCACCAATGTACATACCCGGACGCTTGCGTACCGCCTCGAGTCCTTTCAGGACCTTGATAGCCTCGGCATTGTATTCCGCATTAGTCCCTTCAACTCGTTGAAAATCGTCTTGTTCCTGCATATCACCTCTCATGAACAAAAGCCGGAGTATTTTAACATAAAAAAGGCATCATTTTAAGTCCGGGGTTTTCCACGTTTTCCGAGGCATCTTCGATACAGGTTATTTTTAGAACACGTTGTTTATCATACATAATGCCATCAACATGGTTGGGTAAATCATGCCATACGTAATCAACGATTTTTCCATATTCATTCAAATCCATCTTCCCGTTGACCACGTTACCGAATATCGATTTCCGGTTTTGTGTCACCACGGTTACAAAATAGGCCCCGGGTTCCGAATAATCGTAATATTTCAAACGTATGGAACGCCGATTATGTGTTTTTTCATCATTGGACATGGTTTGACATCCGTATCATTCGAATTGGGTTTATCGGCGAAATCACCATTGGGCGGGTTTAGAACCCGCTCCGCATTTTATGGGGACTTGCTGGGCGAGGGGGTCACTGCGAGACCCCTTGCGGGCGACACCGACCCCGAGCCACTGCAACAAACCCTTGCATCTCCCAAAATCCCTCACCCCTGCCTGCCGGGCCGCGCAACCAAGATATGCATCGCATATCATTTAGTTTGAATTTGACTAATAGAATACGTATGCTAAATTAGATACAGGATTTCTTATGAACGCTGATTTTAAGGGATGGTGTGAGCAGTCAGGATAACAAGGGGTTTTGCCCGCATTGCATGCAAGAGGGGGAAGATTTCTTTGTCCCTTGCCCTGACCGCGGTTGCAGCGCGAACGGTTACCACCTGATTCCAATGGCATTCCTGCCACAAAATGAGGACGAAAAAAG
Organism: Deltaproteobacteria bacterium; assembly: GCA_015493765.1. Classification (GTDB taxonomy): domain Bacteria; phylum Myxococcota_A; class UBA9042; order DTJE01; family S145-11; genus S145-11. The sequence continues at coordinate 17,952 of WGCQ01000206.1, read as the reverse complement.
CCGTTTTCTGGATCAACGGATAGGCCTGGTCCTTGTGGGCAAATACCTGCTTGTACGCAGGATCGGCGAAGGGGGCATGGGCGCCGTCTATATTGCCTTGCAAAGGCCGATCATGCGGGAAGTGGCCGTAAAACTGTTGACCACTGTAAAGGCGAACGAGGAATTGAAAAAGCGTTTTTTCCGCGAGGCCAAGGCCATGGCCATGATCGACCATCCCAATGTTGTGCGCCTGTACGACTTTGATTTCGTGGTGCTCGACGGCCGCGATTCGCCCTTTATCGTGATGGAGTTGCTGAATAACGGTATATCGTTGCGGCAATGGTTCAATGAAAAGGGAAACTCGCAGACGGGAATTACCCTGCAGGACGTGGAATCCATATTCTCGCAGGTGCTGAAGGGGTTGAACGCGGCACACAAAACAGGCCTGATACACCGGGATATCAAGCCTGAAAACATCATGGTGCTGCCGTTGGAGGACAACCAGGTCCTTGTGAAGATCCTGGACTTCGGGCTGGCAAAGGCCATGGAGGCCATGGAAGGATTCAATGTCGAACTGTCCCAGGCAGGGAGTATCCTGGGCAGCCCCCATTACATGGCACCGGAACAGACATACTTTGCACAGCGGGGCCAGGTGGTGACCCCAAAAACGGACCTGTATGCCGTGGGGGTGATGCTGTTCGAGGTGTTCACCGGGAAAAGACCGTTCACAGGCCAGAACCACAAGGAGATCATCTGGAAGAAGGTCGATGCTGAGTATGACCCTCTTGCCCTGCCCGAGGCAGCCTTGCTACCACAAGGCCTGCGTTCGTTCCTGGCAAAGGCCATGGCCATGGACCCGGATGCGCGGTTTCCGGATGCCATGAGCATGCTGGCCGCGTTGCGAGAGGTAATGGTTTCACTGGATACGAATACCGCGCCTGCGGGGCTCAGCCCGCATTCGAGTTACAGTTCATCCAAGCCCATCGAGGCAATCAAGGTCCATACCACGCCGCCCCCCGCGGCACAACCGACGCAACCACCAAGTCCTGTAAAACCCGCGACAAGTCCGGATGAGGAACTCCCTTACCTGGAATCGGCGGATTTCACCCCGGGCCGCGGACACAAGACGTGGTGGCTGGCCGGCTTGGTGTTATTGCTGGCCATGGCCGGGGCTTTTTTTATGTTCAATTCGCATCATTCCGAAAAAAACGCCAGTCAAAGGCACGTGGCCGGGGCCGTACAGCACGTGGATGTGCCTGCCCCGACCGTACGGCGGGAGGCCCTGGGCATATCCATGTCCGGTCGCAGGCCCGCAATCCTGAATAAAATCATAAAAACACACGGTCGCAAGCCGAAAAACAGAAAAAACACGCTCAGAAAGAAGAAAAAAACCGATATGTGGCTGTAATATCCGCGTGGCAGTTGGTTTGGTGATTGGCCGGATCACGAACCTGTCTCTACGAATATTGTGTAAATTCAGAGCGTTACAGCACACAATGGGTTGTGCGTTGGGTAATAACAATTTTTTCAATGCCGGCTGGAAGCCGGCGATCCCAGGGCGGAGTTTACAAACCCTCCGTGCGGCCTGCGCTCCACACGGTCAGCGGTCACGGTCACGGACTCGGTCTCGGTCTCGGACTCGGTCAGCGGTCACGGTCACGGACTCGGGCAACGGCCAGGGTTTCAAAAAATCGGTTTTCGAAAAAATCACGGTTGAGCCATCCGGAATCATTTGAGTATTCCGGAATACCTCAGGCTCCAATAGGCCAGCAGAAAGGCCATGGGTCCCCTGACCTCATGTGCATTGCCGCCGCCTATCATTTCATAGGGATTACCGTTCCACCACATCGTCCTGATTTCATCAAACGGATATACCCGGTCGATCTGCTTGTCCTTACCCCTGTCAATGCCGATGTACTTTGCATCCTTGCGGTGCGAGTTATCCACCAGGACCTCGCGCCTGTCCCGGACAGGCATTTCGCGAAGACTCTGGACCGCGTGTGCCTGGTCGGCCTCTCCGGGGGCAAACATCGCAAATATACCCGCCCACAAGGGGTTGTGTTCGGGCTTCTCGTGTTCATAGAACCAACGCAGCGACTTCAGCCACCACTGCCGGCGAGCAGGATCGGGGTCATAGCGCAGCAACGTATGGTAGGCAAGGATCGCCAGTTCGTGGTCGGAATGGTTTTCTACTGCCGGCCTGGTTACGGTCCACGTATCGTCAGTGCCCATGGCCAGTTTCCAGTACCGGTATTTCAATACCAGGTCTTTGAATGCATTGAAATACTTGGGGTCACCGCTCATGTGATACGCGGCCAGCATCGTGCCCAGGATCTCCAGCGAATTCAGCCAGCCGCCGCCATGCGCAGAGCTGACGCACCAATCCAGGGAATAGCCGTCATGTATGCATTTGCTGAGCCCGTCGATTGCGCAGGCCAGTCGGTCAGGTTGCCAGTGTCCCCATTTTGTTTCCTTGCCGTCCAGGTCAATCAGCCGAAAACCGTTGTCCAGTATGTAGGATGCAATAGCCAGTGCATGATCAGCCACCTCGGCCTTTTCCTGGGCCGTGTCCGCACACAGGTCGTAATACAAGGGATAGCCGAAGAAATGCCCGTCGATTTCGTCCGACGATGTGTCGTCCTTCCAGTAGTACTGATGTCCCTTGTAGGTTACCAGGTGCCAGTTTGATTGACCTTTCTTGTCCGCAAAGCACTCCTCGTCGTCCCTGCACAGGCTGCGCGCCACGAAACCACGCTTCATCCCCCTGGCCTTGAAAGAAATTGCCGGTATGTCAACCTGTAAAAACATGGTGTGTATGGCCTTGCGTGCCTCCTGCTTGTATTTCGGGTCCTTTGTAACGGCGTAGGCATAACAAAATGCGCCAATCATCATCTGGGTCCACAGTCCGTCGTTGTCAGAGTCCGTAAGGTGCATTGTGCCATCGTCATGTACGTACATTTCGGGTGACACGAATCCGTCCATCCGCCAGAAGTGTTCATCCAGGTCCTTGTGTGTCCACTCGGCCTTTTGCGCAATGGTCCTGGTAGCCAGGTAAATAATGCTGATCCCCTTGTCCGTTGCGTAATAACGCCTGTTATCCGATGCGCTCAAAACGGCCTGTACATGGTTCGATGGCAGCCAACGCAGGGATACGTAGTAGTCCTGGTGCGCCATATCGCCGGTAATGGCGCCGCCACCGAAGCCGTAGGCCAGGGTAATCGTATCCCCGTGGATCGACACAGCCCTGATTGCGTCACTGGCCAGCCCACCGATCCCGGCCTTGTAGGTCTTCCACTCGTCCAGGCTGACCTTGCCCTGGGACACTGTGATACGTCCCCTGGCAATGCCTGTTTTGCAACCTATCACCACGTTCTGCCCGTCAGTTGACACGCTGCTACAGTCCGAATCCGGCAATTTTGATGCATCGACGGCCACCCATTGTGCATCCACGTTGACCTGCACGCCCCGGTCCGTAACCACAATCACGTGGCCATCGCCCAGTATTGCCACGGCCCTGGGCTGTCCCTTAAGTCCGCTGACCACACCAGGCTGTCCGCCGTCCCACCTGTAAAGACCGTTTGTACCGACCACCCATACCTGCGAATTCGATGCGGCCATACTTGACACAGTTTCATCCTGCGCAAGGCTGAACGTCTTGTCCCCGTCTGCACAACTAACCTGGTTATCAGAAGCGGTGCAGATTCCCTTACCAAAGGGATTTTTTACAATCGCGCTGACAGCCTGCGTATCGTCCCCTGATTTTACCCATTTTTTGCCGGTCAGGACGTACACGCCGTCACCTGTACCGGCATAAACCGAGCCATCCACCTCGGCCAGACACAACACGTTCTGCGCAGCACCCGGTCCATCGATTGGATAGAACAGGGGTGTGTCGATTTGGTACGGCGTGTCCACCAGGGGTTGCGGTTGCTGCGTATTCACGTACACGGCCTTTGCATCGGGCAGTTCCCAGTCCCAGGCATCCGGGTTAACGGCAACATCGCCGGTCCCCGGGTCCTGTACGACATCGCCCGTATCCACGGCGTCTGCGATTGCGTCGGCATCGGCTGTGCCCTGTGCCACGTCGCCCGTATCCACGGCGTCCGTCCCTGTGTCAGCATTGGTCATATCCTGGCCCACGTCGCCCGTTCCGATGTCTTGCAAGACATCGCCCGCATCATGCCTTGCATCGGACACTTCGGCGGTATCGGTTCCTGTATCCTGGACCTCAACAGCATCGAAACCACCCGATGTATCCGTTTTACTGGCAGAACCCGAACACCCTGCCGTCAACAACAGGGCTAAAAGGCCTGTAAAAACATATCTCATGTGTCCTCCCTGAATGTGGCCATATAAAATCTACATAAAACCAGCGGAATTGTAAAATCCTAAATTAGCGGACAAATTTTGGGATAACGGGTCATTGCTTGTTTTTGTGTGTTTTTTGTATCCTTGCAAACAGGGCGGCGTCCTTGTCCAGCACATCCATGTTGTGCTGCAAGGTGTGGTAAATGGGCAAATTAACCAGTGTATCACCCAGGACCTCCAGCGTAAGCCTGTCCTTGCGACGGACCAGGATCACTGTTGTGTTTCCAGGCAGGTAAACACTGGAACTGTTCTTGTCGATTTTATTGACCACCATGTCCTTTTTGGCTATGGCTGGGGCCAGCAGGTTTTTCTTTAACAGTACGGTCATGCAATCCTCTGGTGTTATTTTCGATGAAAACTTGTCCAATAACAGGGACTTTACATACCGTTGCCTGTATTTTGCCGGGATTTTATGAAATACAATATCCCTGGCATGCTCCAGTCGCACGGCCAGCCTGGTAAATACCTTCCTGGTCTTGGGCCCGGACATCCGCCACAGGCATTTTATGTCGTGGTGGTCCATGCAGTCAAAAAAGCGTTGAACAGTCTGTACCGGACCGGTACCGCCGGAAGAACATGCAATAAATGCAACAAACAGCACAAGTAAGGATTTCGTTTTCACAGGTCCATTGTATGATGACGTATCGACCACGTCAAGACCCGGGGGGTATCCCCAAATTACCCAGGCTAATTCCGGAAGAGCCTAATACAATGACTTTTTCAACACCCTATGGCAGGCCTGAGTTCCACGAACTTTGTCACCACCAGGTGCCTTGATGTCCTGTCACCATTTAAAATATTTCATCAGGATCGACTTCAACAGCAGGTCAGCATCGGGATTGTTGGCACGAATGCGTTCGATTAGGGCCTGGTGCCTGGTTTTGCCCTGCGCCATCAGGGCCTTGACTGCCTTGATTTCACGATTGACGTCGTACTTGATGGACTGGTAGGATGCCCATCCCACCTGGAGTTTGCCGTTTATCAGGAATGAAGGCGTTCCGCGGGCGCCTATTGCCAGGCCCGCAGCGGACTCGGTCTGTGCCCTGGCCTTCAGCAGCGGGTCAGCCACGTCCTTCCTGAATCGTGCCAGGTTCAGCCCCACCTGGCGGGCAATCCCCTCCAGCATCGGCTCCTCGAACCGGCCCCACTTGGTAAACAGGATATCCGCATACTGCCAGAATTTGCCCTGCCTTGCAGCGGCCATGGATGCCACGGCCCCGGGCAGTGCATACCTGTGCATGGGCAGGGGCAGTTGCTTGAATACCAGTTCCACCTGTGTCGGAAAGTCCTTTTTCAGTTGCTTCATTGGGGGATAGGCACGTTTGCACACCGGGCACTGGAAGTCCGACATCTCGATTACCAGCACCAGTGGCCTGGTTGTGCCTTCCGTGGGTGACGGGTCTGTTGCCACCTTTACGCCGAAGGTCTTTTTCATGGCAGCAGGGTCCGCGCGGTAACGGCTGGAGGCAGGCCGCCTGGCCACGGGCTTGTGTTGAATACGCCTGGCCACATGTCGGGCCGGCCTGGGTTTGGGTTTTACGACCCTGGCCGTTTTCTTTTCGATTTTTGTTTTTACGGGTACCGTTTTTGCCCCGGAATTGGGTTGAAACGATATCCGTCCGATCACGACGCCCACCCCGAAAGCCAGGATGATCAGAATCACTGCAAGTTCCTTTCTCATTGATTATCACTCCACGATCTGGTAAAGTCGCCAGTGGTGAATTTTAGCACAAACATAAGACAGGATGAAGGCCTACGGCGAAATTCAATCAATATTTTAGTGCCTGAATTTAGTCAGGTAATCCGGGTAGTGCTGGTGGTGTTTTCCCTTTGGATCGCTGCTTCGGGCTGTAACCCTGTTTCACAGGTGGAGCAGGACCTCTATCACCTGGACCAGGCCATTGGAGCACGCAGGACACACAGGGCGGATGCGTTGATACACGCGATTGAACAACGGCACTTGACAATGCACCAGGCGTGTTTGCTGAGGCTGTACAGGGCCAGGTATTTCAGGCTGGCCGGGCAGGGCAGGCGGGCGATGGACATGCTGAAACAGGTAAAGACGCAATGCGGGACCCAGAGGGATATAGCGGCGTGGGGATTGTTCGAACTGGGGCTTCTGGTTAAGGACCCTGCCGATGCGACGCGGGTATTCGAAAGGGTGCTTTTGGCCTACCCTAACAGTGCGGCCGCCCACCCTGCGTTGTTCGAATTGCTCGTTGCTGCAAAAAAGGCTGGTATTGACCTGCTGCCGTTCCTGCACAAACTGTACAGGCTGCACCCGACTGCGGAAATGGCACCGCAGGTCCTGTCCATTGCCGCCGGACTGGCCAGTGGCAGACAAAGAAAATCCATACTGTTGACCCTGGCCACGCATTTCCCCAAGCAACCACTTGGCGCAAAGGCCGCATTCACACTGGTAAAACAGGTAGAGGCCCGGGACCCGGTGGGCGCGCTCGAGGTCCTGTACAAGTTGGCATTCGGCACGGACAGGTCACTGTTGATAGGCAGTTATGCCACGGGCATGGAGGGGCCCGCCCTGTGGGAGGCGGCCAGGGTGTGGGATTTGTACATGAACAATCCGGCTCGTGCCGAACGGGATTACAGGCGTTTTATTCGACTGCACCCGACCAGCAGGAAGTGCGATGACGCCCTGTACGCGGTTTACCGGATGTACCTGCGCAGGGGCAGGAAGGCAAGGGCCATGCAGGTATTGAGGGAACTGGCCAGGCGTTTTCCGGATATGAACAGGGGCATGCAGGCCATTGACATGTTGAAGAAGGACGGTAAAGAATGAGGAAATATGTTGTTTTTGTAGTCTTTTTGATGATTTTTGGCGGATGCGGTGGGACCGAATTTGCATTGCCAGGGCCCGACACCGTGAATGTCACCGACACTGTGACTGACACGGCCACGGCCACGGATACCGCCACGGCCACGGCCACGGCCACGGATACCGCCACGGACACGGCCACGGCCACGGATACCGCCACGGACACGGCCACGGACACGGACACGGACACGGACACGGACACGGACACGGCCACGGACACCGCCCTCCCCCCACCCACCGGGACCTATGCCTTTTTCGACCCGCACACCAAGGACTGGGGCGGCCTGCCTTATCCCGGTGACTACCTCAAGGACCCCGCTTCCGGAAAAATCGACTTGTCCCTGTTTCCAAACCCGGATGCCAAGCCCTTGATCGAGGCCTACCTGGCCGAAATAACCGACCACATCCACGGATTCAGCCCCGCCCAGACCGTGTACGTGACCTTCAGCGCACCAATCGATGTTTCAGGATTTCCAAAGGGCTACATACCTGCCGATAACTCGAGTGTGGTCATGGTGGACGTGTCAAAGGGGCACCATTACGGTGAAAAAGTCCCCATGCTGTGGAAATTCCAGGAGGACAAGACCAGGTTCTGGCCTGCCCATACGCTGGCCGTAAAACCGGTGTGGGGTATCGTGCTGCACGAGGACGAGACCTATGCCCTGTATATCACAAAGGCGTTGCATGACCAGTCCGGCAATGCCCTGTCCGTAAATCCCTGGTTCTCGCGGTGCCTGCAGGGCAAGGCCGCGTGCCCTGCGCGGTTTGTAAATGCCCTGCAACCGCTGCACAACTACCTGGCGGACAAGGGCATAGCCGCGGATGACCTGGTCGTGGGCACGGTATTCACCATTACCAACCCCAGGGCCGAATTGCTGGCGATCAGGGATTATATCGACAGCAGCCCGGCCCCAGTGGTCACGGATATTACGCGATCCAATTCAACGGACTATTACGTACGCTACGAGGGGCATTACAAGGCCCCGTATTTCTTGCACGGAAAGCCGCCATACAAAAATACCGGCGGTGGATTCGAATTCGATACCAAGGGCCGTCCGGTGGTGGACCACATGGAAACGATGCGCTTTGCATTGACTATTCCGAAGGGTGTGAATTCATCGAACCTGCCGATCGCAGTCATCATGCACGGCACTGGTGGTGATTACCACACGTTTTTGCGCTCCGGACCGTACAACGAGGCCAAACTGTTGTCCCAGGACGGGATCGCGTGCATCGGCATAGACGAACCCCTGCACGGCACACGCGTGGACCCGCCCCTGTCATCCGACGAGGTGGACCTGTACAGTTTCAACGTGTTCAATCCCACCGCGGGGCGAACGGTCCAGCGCCAGTCCATTGCCGATGAAATCAGCATTTTGCGCATGATTCGGGCAGGCAACCTGGACACCAGGGATTTTAAATTCAATAAAAACAAGGTGTTATTCTGGGGCCATTCACAGGGCGGTATTTCAGGCGCCATGTTGTTCGGTGTGGAGGACCGCTTTGTGGGAGGCGTGTTGTCCGGCGCAGGCGCGGGACTGACAAATGCATTGCTGGACCGCAAAATCAGCGTGGGCGGCACGGACCTGGATGCAAAGCAGGCCATATCCATCATATTCAACATACCCCAGGACATGATCGACCAGTTTCACCCGATATTGACCATTGCCCAGCAGGTGATCGATGTCTCGGACCCGAATTCCTATACGCCGTATTACTTTGCAACCTGGCACCAGGACGGCCATCCCAGGGATATATTCATGACCCAGGGCATGAAAGACATCGATTCCCCGCCGTCAGTGGCCGAGACCATGATCGCAGGTGCCGGTCTCCCTGTGGTGGCACCGCCTTGTGAGGTATCCCCTGGCATGAAATTGAGCGGCATCACAGGTACCCAGCCCCCGATCAAGGCGAATATCCAGGGGCATTACACCGCGGCCGCAATGCAGTTTTGCGACTACGGGCACTTCGCGGCATTTGAAAGCGCAACAGCGGCATGCACCTACCAGCACTTCATGAAAGGTCTTGCATCGGGCCAGACGCCCGTGGTGGACCCGTGCGAATTGTAATTGTATAAACCCAGCGGATTTAATATACTATTTGTGAGCAGTCCGAGGAGGTTAACATGAAGAAAATGATTGCGCTCTCCCTGTCAATAGCCTGGTGCCTCGGTTTGATGGCCTGTTCCCAGGATAATCGCCAGACCGACACGGTGCAGGCGGATACCATACAGGCATCAGATGACGGGACGACCATACGGGATACCTCGCCAGGCACGGAAGAAATCCTGGGCGCAACAGACACCAATCATTCGGGGGAAGACATCCGTATGCCGCGCGACGAACAACAGGGCGGGGAGGACGTAACCGTGCCACAGGATACGGGCAAAAGGGATATCCAGCAGCCCGAGGGCCTGACCGTGGCCGGCAGGGTGTGGGGATACAGCGTTGCAACCGGCAAGGACTATACCTATTTCCCCATGGCAGGGATCACAATATCAACGCACGGGTTGGCAAAGGACCTGACCACCACCAGTGTGGATAAGGACTGTGCAACATGGTGGAACGACAAGCAGTTCGCTTGCGGTTCGTTTGTTTTTAAAGGCATCCCCCGGGACGGTCGGACATTTTACCTGACGGCAACTGGCATGGATGGATATCCTGATTGCATCAGCCAGGATTTCACTGCAAATGACAGTTTTTACACGTTCATGGTCATGGCGGGCCAGGCACTGATCAATGGGGTATCCACGTTGTGGCATATCCCGTGGAACGACAACAGGGGCCTGGTGATAGGATTGATAGCGGATGGGGTGGACCCACAGCAATCAACACCTGTTACAGGATTCATAGGCGACGCAACAGTGGCCATAAAACCTGTACCAGACAACAAGGATTTCCAGGTGGTGTACCTGGATGCCCAGGACATAAAGAACACAGGCCGTAAATCCACAGACCCGGCGCAGAGCCTGTTTTTCCTGATCAACGTGTCACCTGCCCAGGCAAAAACCTATACACTCACGGTAAAGCACAAAACCTATACCTTCCCGGCCACGACATTTCACGTGGAAAGCGGCAAGGTCACCTATCTTTTAATCAGGCGCGACAAGTAGAAACAGTCCGACTGAGTCCGAAAATCCGGTCCCCTGTGGATATGAGTGAGTACTCATAAGGTTGCAACCAATTGTTTTTGAATTGTATGTTGGGGTTTTATGAGTGGTTTGACATTGCTACCGGACCGATGACCGAAGTGGTCAGGTGCATGTACAACTCAACCGGATGGTTCCTCCAGGAACGGGTTTTCCATCTTTTCCACCAGGTGCTGCCTGACGATTTCGGGCAGGTAACTGTAAAATGCACCGAATCCCGGCCTGAACTTGAATGCGGTCACGATTTCGCCCTTTGTCACGCGGCTGACAAACAAACGCCACAGCCTGGTGTCCATGGACACGACCTTCCACATGACGCCGCCCACCGTGATGATCATGCCCACACCGGCCATTGCATCGATCTTGCCCACGGCCCGTGACGTCTTGATGTCCACCAGTTCCCAGGTCCCGAAACCCGGTATATTGGAGTGGATTCGGCCACGCTGGGCAAAATCCATGAGTTTCGTGGTTGCCATGACCCTGCCCATGGGACCTGGCTGTACCCAGCCCTCGTTGTCCAGGTGTTCGATTATGGCATCGTAATCCGCTGCGTCCACAATGCCGCGCAGCAGGCGCTTCAATTCGGACCGCCTGACCCCCTGGGGGTGCTCGAACAGGATCGAAAAGGTCTGCTGCACCGCGACCGATGGGTCGGCCATGTAGGGCTCGCCTGCCATGGCCCCGTGATTGGCCATGCGATTCAATTCGTGAAACACCTCGGACTCGGCCTCGTTTTCGGCGATGCCGATGGCCAGCATCCCTGCCTTGCGCCGGCATCCACGGCCCGTGCGCTGGGTGTAGGACGACACGTCCAGCGGCGGCCCTTGCAGCACCACCGCGTCCACGTCACCGATGTCAATGCCCAGTTCCAGCGTGGTGGTGGCCACGCAAAGCCCGGTTTGCAACTGCTGCAACGCGCTTTCCACCTCCAGGCGCTTGGCCTTTGGCAGGCTGGCATGGTGCACGAATACCCGGTCCCTGCGCCATAAGCCCTCTTTCAGCGTGGTTGCAACGGTTTCCACCATGCGCCTGGAATTGCAAAACCACACCACCTTGAACAGGCCCTCCTGTTTCAGTTTTTCCACGGTCTGCGGGATGTCGTTCGTGACCTCCAGGGCAATGGGCCTGACCTGCTGGTTGATCAGTATCCGGGGGGGCGAGTCAAAATAGCGGCTGGCAATGCCCTTGGGGTCAGGCACGGTGGCGGACATGGCTACCAGGTGGAATGCCAGTCCCGTGGCCCTGAGGCGTCGCATCAGCACGATCAACTGGTCGCCCCTGTACGAGTTGTCCAGCAGGTGGATCTCGTCCAGGACCACTGCCTTTACATTGCGCAGCAAATTGCGCTTGCGGCCCAGCATGGAATCCAGGGACTCGGGCGTGGTCACCAGTATATCGGGCGGCCGCTTTTCGGATACGCCAGGGCTGTCGCCGGTCTTTATGGCCATGCGCAGGCCTGCCTCCCGTAATAACTCGTTGAAACGACTGAAAATATTATTCACCAGTGCCCTGGTAGGCGCCACGTAAATAATGGACATCTTCCCGGGGTCGTCCATGCAGTAGCGTTCCACCAGCGGGGCCAGCGCCGCCTCGGTCTTGCCCGTGGCAGCCGGCGACACCAGCAGGGCATCCCTGCCCTCCATGAGCACCGGGATCGCCAGTTCCTGGATCCTGGTGGGCTTGCCAAACCGGAAAAAGAAGACCGGCCATGTCCTGGGCAGCAGATTACGCATGTGCGGACTCGAATATGTCTTCCAGGCCGGTTTCCGGATAGAATCGCATGATGTCCATGGCCTCCACCAGGGATTTCACCAGTAGCCTTAACGGGTGTACACCCGGGTCAAACAGGTCCAGTGCCTCCAGCAGCAGCCGGTTTTGCCACTGCTTGTCCAGTACCAGGTCGTACACCTCCTTGTACGTGTTGACCAGTTGCCGGAACAGGGCCTCGATATCGGACCGTTTCAGGGACGAAAGGTGTATTACGGGCATCTGCTGGCGCATCTTGTGAAATCCGGGGACCTCGGTGGGCGTCAGCGCGTACGCAATCTTCATGTACGTCGGAACCTGGTGAATATAGCGCACACCCGGCATAAACCCGGAGTACATCAACCCCGTTTCCTTGCCCTTGTAGGCCCCTTCGATGCGCACCACCTTTTCCTCCAGGAAAACCGGGTCATCGTTGGATACCATGGCGAGCCCCCGCATCAGGTTCAATGCCCCTTCCACCTGGTATTGATAACGCTGGGCACGGATCACCTCGGCCTCGTCCACCAGGATCAGCAGGCCCTTCAGGCCCATGAATTCCACCATTGCCACGGACAGGGCGGACAGCAGGTTGCAGTAGATGTTCGCCGCGGTCCTGTGGTCGTATAAAAAACCGAACCGCTTGCTGTACGTATCGCGGCCCTCCAGCCATTCCCAGTCCGCCTCGTCCAGTTCCCCGGCCTCCATGGCCTGCATGAACGCCCCCAGGTACGTATGTCCCTTGAAAAAATCCGCGCCGCCGCGGTTTTGCAACTCGTGCATGAACTCGCGGAAGTTCATGGCGCTGCCTGCGTGCGGCACAACCAGCGTGGACACGAGGTTGCGGTAAAACCGCTTCGGGAATGCAGCGGTCGCCTCGGCCGGGTCATACCCGGTAAATGCCACGGCATAACCCTCGTGCCACGCGATATGCTCCAGGTAGGCCAGCAAGTGGCTCTTGCCCATGCCATAGCCGCCTTCGATCAGGATTGCGCCCTCCGCCAGGTCATGCAGCCAATGCCTGACCTCGCGCACCTCATCATCCCGGCCGAACGTCCACTGTTCGATCGCGGATTTCGGCACCAGACCGGTGCGCAGGGACTCCAGTATCTGCATCTTTTGCATGTCCGACTTGCGGCTGAAACTGAGGGTGGGGTTCGCCTTCAAAGGCCTCGTCGCAGGCGCGAGATTGCGGGCGTTTGCCCGTTCGCCCTCCGGCCCCACCAGTTTTATACCATCCCCTATGCGCTCCAGCTCGTGTGCCCGTATCCACAGCCTGAACCTGCCGAAACTCACCCGGGCATAGGCACGCCTGTGACGAAAACCAAGCACCGTGCCTATACCGAACTTCCGATGTTTGACCAGGTCGCCTTTACTCAGCATCATAACCCCCTGGCACGAGTTTGCGGATACTTCCCGCATCCAGTTGCGTGTTCGGGTCGCGGCGCATCATGTGCAGCACCGAAATAAGCCCCTGCACAAACGGCCTCATATACCCGGATTCCCCGAAACGCATCTCAAGTGCCGCATCCGACAGGGGATCGACGATCCGCTGGCGTGTCACCTCGTCCACCTGGATGCCGTAGGCCGTTTCATACACCGAGATCAACTTGAATCCCACGTCCTGCAGGAACTGCTTGGGCTCCTCTATCAGGCTGTCCAGCCGTATCTTTACGCCCGTGGGATTCAGGTAATGAAACACGGTGGCCACCCGCTGCCTGAGGGCCTCGTAAACGTGCGTGCTGCCCTCCAGGAAGTTTTCGTTCGGCACCGCGTAAAAGACCATGGTGTTCTTCAGCGTGGCCTGGCCGCACTGGTCCACCAGTTCGCGCAGGTTCGCCAGCACCGCCTGTTTTTGCTTGCGGTTCAGGCTGACCACCATTTCGGCCTCGTCGAACAGGACCACCAGGCCGCTGTAGTTAAGGTTGCGAATCCACTGGTTGAGCGACCTCAGCATGGTGAACGCCTGGCTGCGTCCGATCCCTTGCAAAATTCCGTATTCCCGGTGGATTCGGCTGCTGTAGCCGTCCACCTTCAAATACTGGATCACGTTTTCAAAATCGTCGTCCCGGTCTTCCAGCAAGGCGTTCATCGCGGCCCTCACCGCCCTGGCGAAGTTTGCGCTCTCGATGTTCGTGGTGGAGTCCCGGATGATTGCATACGCCCGCTCCTGGACCTCCTCCGGGTCGCCGCCCGCTGCCTGAGCATCCTCCTGTATCCTGGACACATACATGCGCATGAATGCCTCGATCCCCTTTTCGCTGCCTGACAACAGTTCGTCCGGGTCCATTGGATACATCAGGTTCACCACCACGGACCGAAACACCTTTTCCAGTTGGTGAAAGGGCGATTCCTCGTGTGTCAGGGGACAGTAGGCGACCAGGTAGTTGTGCTGCCACGCCAGTTGCCTGATATTGTACAAAAAATGCGTCTTGCCGCCGCCGTAGTTTCCCACGACCATCTTGAATGCGGAGCCGCCGTCCTTGATGAACGTGGACAGGTAGTCCTCCTCGATCACCCGCAAATACGGGTCGATCCCGGATGTAAAGAACTGTACACCCCATTCCGGCGGCGTACCCGATGCACCGAGGACCTCGATGATCCTCCTGGCCCTGGTCATGGTCAAATCACTCATTCCCCCTCCTTACAAATCGCATGGTTGTATAGTTCACACCCTGCCCGTTCATGCCACCCGGCACCCACAAGTGGTCCAGCGGGTCTTTCGTGTCCCCCATGGCCGCCACGTCCATGCGCATCTCCCATGCATCCACGCGGCGCATGCTTGAAGCCCGGTACAGCATGCAGGCGAATTCCATACGCCCCACGGACGCAAAGTTTTCACGCCTCGGGTCCACGAAAAAGGCCTTTCGCTGTTTCATCAGCACGTATTTCAGCATCACCTGCGATATCTTTACGCGGCTGCCAGGCTCCAGTTTGTCCTGTTTCAATATGGCGTTGTAGGCGGCCAGCAGGTCCCGAACAAAACCTTGCACGTCGAAATCGTCCACGAAAAAGGCCTGGTATTTTTGTTTGACCAGGGTCACTACCTTGTCCACGTCCATGGGGACCTTGCCCAGGGCATAGATCTTGGGACCCAGGAACACCTTTACCGAGGCCTTTTCCCCGAAATCGAACACCAGGGTAAAAGGCCCTGCCTTTAGCATGGGTATCTGGCCGGTTACACCCAGGCCGATTTCCGCCATCCCTTGCGCCAGTTCGTTCACAATGGCCAGCCGTTGCCTGGACTGCTGTTGCTCGATGATTTCTGCAAACTGCTCCAGCAAACCGTTTGCCCGCGCAACGGCATCGGCCAGTTCATCGCCCTTGGGCGCCTTGCGCATGACCTTGTGCAGGTCCGCGGCCGCCACGAACGGGTTGTATCCGCCCTTTTCGACCCTCTTTGCCAGGCCTGCCAGGTCATCGGCAAATGCCTTGAACCGGGCGGCAAGTTTTTTCACGTCCCTTGCCGTGCCTGCAATATCCTGTTTTTTGTCATCACCTGAAGTGTCTTTATTGAACATCTCTTCCATCCGCACCCTCAGTCTTTAAAGTTCAATCCCACATGCCGTTTATAGTCATTGTTGGTCCCGCATTTCCGGCCCTGGTATGTCGTGAGGCCTTCAGCATCAAGCCCCTTCGCTTGCAATTATCGTGCCATTTTGCGCGTAACACAACAAATTTTATTATATCAAATTCGGATAGATTTGTCTGCGATTATTTGCGAATTTTATCGAGATGTTATTGATATGCGTTGCATATCGGCCAGTAGGGGAGGCTCCGTGACCCGATCTTGTGGGTAATGCAATGTAACTTGTTGAGAAACCAGGATATTATTGCCGGCGAGACGAGGATGTTGATTTGATTGGTTTCGAAGCAAATCTGAGATCTCGAGCATTTTGTAACATATTGATTTTAAAGCCATTTAAGAATGCCGGCTGGAAGCCAGCGATCCCAGGGAGGCACTTTTCAATACCCTCGAGGCCGCTTGCGCTCCACGACTCCCGTCACCACCGGGAATTACACGGCCACTGCCACGGACACGGATAGGCCGGCAGGATCCGGCCCCATACGGACTCGGCCAACGGTCACGGACTCGGCCTCGGGCCTCTGGCATCGGGCGTCGGGTCGCAGCCTGCGGCTGCGCGGGACGGCCCCGTGGGCCTTCGGGAAGGCTTCCGTTGCAACCGGGAGCACACTGCCACGGACACGGAAAGGCCGGCAGGATCCGGCCCCACACGGACTCGGCCAACTGACACGGTCAACGGCCACGGTTACTTTTTTAGATTGACCCGGCCCTTGTGTTTTTCCAGGGTGTATTTGCCGACGCGGCCGCCAATCAGGTGCCCGTGCCTGTCCAAAAAGGCGTCCGCCTCGCCGCATGCACCGCCGAAGTGCAGGACCTTGACCTTGACCTGTCCGGCCTGGGGTAAGATCACCTCGGATTCCTGCGATGTGATGACTTCTGTCCCCACCTCACCGCTCACGGGATTAATACACTTGAATGATTTTATGCCCCTGTAACGCAGCAGTATCAGCATCCAGCCCACTCCCTGCGGGTCCACCACGTGGATCGTACGGCCCCTCGTAATCGTGCGCACCTTGGCATTGCCGCCTATGACCTCCTCGACCCTCTGCCTTATCCTGCTGCCGTAACGAAACACCATGTACATGATCGAACCGCCTGCACCGGGCAACCACCTCTTGTATTTCAACAGCCGCCCCCCCCTGCCGAACTCCCCGTACATCCGGTTTGTCGTCCTGGAATAGTGATATTTCCCGTTTTTGTCCTGTTCACCGGCAACGTACAGCAATTCCGAGCAATACGTGATCCCCGTGTCCTTGTCCGACGCGGTCTTGACCACGAACCTGGCCTTGCTGTCCGTATTCGTATCGGTCGCATCCAAAACGAACGTGCTGTACGCGTAAACAGGCACCATCCAGGCAGTGATGACAAAAAACACCAGGTATTTCATAGCATCTCCACGAAAAAAATACCGTGGATCCGTCAGATAGTCAAATTATTGGCAGAATACCAAATCAGGCTGGTAATTCGAGTACGATGTCCACCTTTGACCCTGGCTCTGAATTATCGCCTGTGCTCCACGGCCACCACAACCTCGTCCGCGAGATTTTTGATCCTTGGCTTTAGTCTGTCCAGGTAGTCCGTGCCCAGCATGCCCATCAACCGGTGCAGGGCCCGTTTGAACCCATCGACCCTGTCGTCCAAATCCGGTAAATCCGGGTTCAAATCGTATTCCTGCAATGTGCGCAGAGTGGACTTGGGCAGGGTGAAATACTCTCGCAGGTCCCTGATCAGGGTCTGGATGAAATCCCGTTCTTCCTGGGAAAAACGGTCCCGCAGGAGATCTTTTGCCGTGGTCAAATTGTTGAACGCCCTTTGTTCCACGGAGTTTTCGGAACGTCCCCCGCCCTTGCGTATCGGTGAAAAGTTCAGGGCCTTTACGTAGGCCCGGGCAAAGCCAGGCCCCTTGCCCAGGTCCGGCTCACTGCATTTTGCCTTGATTGCATCCACGCCTTGTTTGAATGTGATCTCTTTGACCTCGGGTCTGCCTGCCATGGTATCGGGCACGTGCAGCACGAACATACCCAGTCCCTTGCGCCTGAACACGTACAACTCGTCTTTTTGCCCCTCTGCCGCGGTCTTTACCCTGGGAAACAGGGCCTCAGCCTGCTTTACCTGCTGGGGACACGCCGCCTTTATTTCCAGGTACTCTTGCCGGATCCTGGTTTCAAAACCCTCCTCTTCCATATCCTCGGGGTTTTGTGTCAGGCGCTTGTACAAGGTGGATGGTTCCGGTATCTCATCCGGTGCAAAGATCTTGGCATCCTCACCCAGGGACTGGTGGATCATGAACAATTT
>WGCQ01000205.1 GCA_015493765.1 Deltaproteobacteria bacterium | reverse complement strand
ATGGCAGGCAGGCCCTTTGCAAACACCTCGCCTCGCGGGTCCGAAAAACTCACGGTTATTGACGGTTCGAACGACCCCTGGTACTGGCCGATCGTGTAATGCGTGTGGACCTCTCCAAAGTCCTTCGAATCAATACCTGCCCGCTCAAGCGCATCAAGCGTTGCGTTCGCAAGCCTTCGGTCGTATTTATCCCCATGAAGCCTGATTGCTTCTTCTATGGACATTGGAGGCTCATGCGCCTCCCTTACTACAGCACTCTCCGAAATCAAAGTATCTAACTTCTGCCACCTGCGGACCCTATTATCCTTAGGGGCTGGTGCAAGCACATACCCGGGCTTGCCCGCAATCGTGGCCTTTACCACGCGCCACCCGTTTTCACTTATCCATGCACTGAATTCCTCAAACGTCATGTGTTGCATTCGGTATTTTCACCACGAATCTGACCGGTAGCCTGGTGTCCCTGCGGCATTCGGGACACTTCACCCACGCACCGTCCCGTCTGATTTTCAACCACCTGCTCTGTACACGGATCTTCAATGCCCCGTCGTTGAAATGTCCGATACCCGCGCCACACCATTGACACCTGACCGCTGTTGTTTTACGGTCCAATGCCCAGTTCCCCCAGGATGTCCGATATATTCACCGGTGTGTGAGCCGGTTTTTCATCGTAACCCCAATCCACATTCCAGGAGCGCTGGTTGTTACCGGCATGCAGAGCCAGTGCCAGTGCCCAAAAACGGTCTGCATGCCCCTCCGACGTCCTTTGCGCGTCGAACCTGACATTGCCCGCCTTTGTCACATACCTGCGAATGGAATGAATATCCGCCAACAAACCCGGCTCGTCGGTCAACCCCAGTCGTTCCTCCTCCATCAAACGCCTGGTCAGCGTGACCAGGTCCTCTTTCACCGGACCGCTGAACCTGACCTGCTCCACGCGCCCGCCGAATTCCCCGGCCAGGTCCTCCGCGATCTGCATGCCCAACCCGGTGGAATCAATACATGTCCTGACCACGCGCTCGTTCGCAATAATCCCCGCAATCACACGGCGCTGCTCCGTGAACGAGGCTTTATTCAGCACCTCCAGCCTGCGCAAATGGAACACCCTGTTTTTGTCCTCGCCCAGGCCTTCCAGCACCACTATTGCCGTTCGGTCGTGTGTCCTGCCTATGTCAACCCCAACAAAAAACGGGCCACCCAGGTCCTGTTCCTCCCAGCCCTTTGTAGCAACCACAAGCAGTTCTTTGGGAAAGTAGCTCGCTGCATCCGACAGAAATTCACACATGTATTCCTGGGCGAAACTCATGGCATCAAATTGTGACCTTAATTCCCGGATGTCACGCGGACACCCCTGCTTTACGGCATCTTCTATTGTGACCTTGTGTCTGGCCCACCCTTTTTTGTTGGCCCATATGTCGTAAAACACGCCCTGATCCCCAAAAGGCGTGCTCGTGATCCTCAAATGATGACCCGGTTGCCCGGCAATGGGCAATATTGCTTTCCATATCTCATCCGCCTGGGCCGTACGCGCTGCCTCGTCCCAGAACACGTCACCCGAAAAACCGCGCACCGTGTCCGGATTCGCAGGCAGGCTGACCACGAACGACCCGTTCGTAAAATCCACCTGGGTTTTTGCGTTGCTGGCGATCACACCCTCACCACCGGCATACTGCAAAGCCTCGTCCAACACCCTGGCCCAGTACGTAACACGCCTTAGCACCTCGTTTGCCTGCCTTTGCGACGCGCTGATGATCACCTCGGCCCGGCCGGGCTTTGCCAGGGCCTGCAACACCGCCTCCAGCGCAATGACCGTGGACTTGCCTGTCTGGCGTGCCCACAGACCCACCTTGTACTTTGACCTGTCACGCAGCCACTCCAACTGATACGGAAACAGGTAGGACTCGACCTTTGCTGCTATGGCCTCAGCCGGCTTCACCCAGCAACCTCTTCAATACCTCTTCCAGCCCCTCGCCCTCGTGCCTGACCACGACCTTGCGGCCGCCAAGTTCGTATTTGGCCAGCACCAGGTCCTTTGCCAGCCTGACCGCATTCATGCGCGCACGCAAATCCAGGCCATCGGGATACTTCGATTCCAGATCCTTGGGGACCTTGCCACCCACAATGCCCACGGTCCAGTCCAGCAACCATTCCAGCCGGTTCCAGTCCTTGTCGCCTTCCTCGATTAGTTTTTCCTCGAAGGCATCCGACCTGACTTCGCGCATCTGTTCATCCCAGTTTCGCAGGGTACGTGCAATTGCACTCCTGCTGACCTGGTGTCCCGATTCGTTACTCAGGATTTGCGCGCATTCATCCAGGGTCTTGCCTTCCCTGCGCAATTCCAGCAGCCTGTCCAGCAGACCCAGCCTCTCGACTTTTGTCATGGCAGACCTTTTCCCTGATTATCCGGAAACAGTGTAAACTTTACCCCTTCGCTTTAATTATCGACTTTTAAAGTCCCCGTGTCAACCCCTGAAAATGTGCCTATTCGGTTTTGTCCAGGACCCATTGGTATTTAATCTTGAGGATATTAAGTCTGCTGGAGAAAGGAATTAACCGATCATGCTGCAATCTCCCAACCACAATTCCGGGGGCTGTATCAACCATGCGTGCAAAATCTTCTACCAGTTCTGCTCTGGGACCGTAGGATGTTAGTTTCATTCCCAGTTCTTCAAGTTCCTTCTTGAATTTCTGAGGGATGAGAATATCTCTGGCAAATGCGTTTGCCTGTTCTTCTCTTTCGCCCGGTTCAATTTGTTCGAGTTCAAAGAATTTGTTTTTTCGACCGTGCATCAGGATATGGCCAATCTCATGAAAAAATGTGAACCATAAATGATCGTTGGTTTTATACCTGAGCGTCATTGCAACTATGGCCTTGTTGCGTTTCCACCATGTGGCCCCGTAGATGGCCAGGCCCTTTGGCGGTGGCACAAATACCACGGCTACACCGGCCTCTGCGCAAAGGCTTTGCATTGCCGGCAGAAATACATCAGGATTGCGTTCCTTAACAAGTTGTCTCAGGTTTTGTAATATGGCTCGCAGTTTTGTTGGCGAAAATTCATTGGTTTGTACCTCCATTGCTGTTTGTTCCGCTTTTGCCATCCATATCAGTAAAGACCACCTGTTTGTCTCGTATTGTTGAGACGTCCTGAATACCGGCACCCTTTCTTTGAGCATGCTTTGTGCCACATCCACCGAGCCCACTCGTAAGAATCGCAAAACTTCCAATACCTGGGCACCCTTGTTAGAATATTTCTGTATCCATTCTTCTTTTATCATCCAGGACAAGGGTAGTTCTTTCAACCAGTCTTTCCACTGAGTTGCTTCTTCAATCTCCTTTTTACGCTGTAATGCGGCCCGATATTGCGCATCTCTCCTCAACCAGAAATCCGCCGGGATATCCAAAACCCTTTCCAGGTTTGTTGCCATACCGGGATTTATTGACACTCTGCCTTTTATCAAGTCTATGAGATGCTTCTGTGATATTCCGAGCCGTTTTGCCAGTTCCTTTCGAGTAAGACCAAGTTCCTCTGCCCTGTCTTCTATGGTATCTCCGGGTGGAGATACCCAATCCGGATAAAATTGACTACCCATGATAATCCCCCACAAAATCAATCCGTACAGACGTGACTGTAGACCACAGAATTTTTCCCGATTGGTCCGACTGTCCGTCTAATGGATATACAACCACACGCATAGCCCTGTCTAAACTAAAGGCCACACATCCGTCAAACTTACCTCTTAACCAGTGGGGATGTCCCGTCTTCACTTCCTGTAAACTTTGAGCGGCGTTTAGATCCGCCAGTGTTCTTTTCAGTTTCCTTACCACAGCCCTGCCAAGTTTTTTGACCATATGCTTTTCATCATTGCATAGTCTTTTAATTGACATATTCTTGAAAAACACGTCCATTTAGAGGCCTAAAAAGTTCACCTGAAAGGTTAACAAAAATTTGAAACAAAAACAAGCCTATTCCGCCAAACCACCTTGTTCCCGCACCCCATCCGTATCCGGTGCCGGACCCGTGGCCGGAATAACGTCCATGGTTGTTGTCGGGCAACGGATTTATACTCCGTGGGTCAGGTGAGTCAGATGTTTATTCGGTTAAATCAGACCTGGCATTCAATGCCGGCAAAGGAGGCATTACCAGGGAGGCTTCCTGGAATATCCTGTCCGTCATTGCTCGTATATACGGCCAGGCCATGAATGTGGCCGTTGTTTTAATGGCATCCTCCGACGCTGTCTTGCGGTCTTCCGGAGCCGTCAACAGGGTCACCTGGTACGCGATCTTTACATCCAACGTGCGCTGATGCGTTCTTTTTTCGCCGTAGACATAGATAACCTTTGCACTGTTTTTTACCGTCACTACCCATAAATCGTCATTATGCCTGACAATAACCGCATCCGTTTTCAACTCACCGGGTTTTATCTTGCCTCCCACGTCCACTGCCTTTACAAGTTCTTCAAACTTCGATGTGCTGACATGACTCAACCGGATGTCTATCAATTCCATTGTCTCACCTCAAGCGGCCTTTTGCTTCCAGGAGCCCTTGTCGTGAGGGATAATTGTTTTGTCCCGAAACCGCCATTGTACCCGGTCCGCTGCCATTGTGATGAAATCCAATACCCCGCCGTTTTTTTCTGTGACGTCCATTTTCCATTCCTGTTTGTCGGAACGAATCAATGAGTGCACGGCATCAAGCATCTGTTCCCTGGAGACTTCCAGTTCCATCAGAATCCGCAGCAACGTGGTCAGATTCACGTTTTCCAGCCTGAAAAACCTGTGTATTGTGGTGGGTGACAAATGTGTACGCCTGGCAAGTCCCTGTATTGTGAATCCCTTTCTTTCCATCAGCCGCCTTGTTTCCATGGCTATTGCGGCCTCTACATCAGCAACTTCCCGAATCCTGGGGTCACGGCCTTTGCCGGCAATGGTGTCCAGAATATCCTCAATACCCACTGTGTTTTTTTTGTTTTTACTCATGGCATGCCTCAATATCCCGCACGAACTCTACAATAAATTGTAGATATATGTTCATTACTTGTCAACCTCCATGCATCCCCTGTTCCTGAGTGATGCCAAAGTACTCGCAGATAATGCGTTCTTCTTTTTTATCACTATGCCTACAAAACACACGGCCTCCTTATCCGGATAGATTACCGCAAACAACCTCAGGGCCTTCCGGTTTACTATTTTCCGGAATTCCCACAACTTGTCCGACTGCTTTATCTTTTTGAAGTTATTCCCGAATTCAAGACGGACCTCATCCGTGGTGCTTACTTTGTTCAGGAAACCATACAACCTGGCTATCCATCTGCTTAGATTTTCTCTCTCCTTCTCGGAAAATCTATCGGCAATCTTTTTAATTTCCTTGTCGAATACGGATGTAAAATAAACATGCATTATCCCGATGATAAGTCAGTGGTCATGGATTTTCAACAAACTCCAGCCAAAAATCACCGCTCAAACCCGTTACCCGTCCACCGAACGTCCTTCTTTCAGCCGCCTTTCCCTGATCATCCTGGCCAGCACGGCCGGTCTGATCACGTATCTGACCTTTGGTTCCGGTTTTCTGGCGGGTTGTTCGGATAGTGATTTTTTGACCCGGGCTACGAATCGGAGCCGGATGTGGTCACGATAGTCTTGCCCTCGAAATCCATCGTTTCGCTGGGTTCGTCCTCCAGCCATTTCGGGTCCCATGCCCATTCGGCCACTGTTTTCACTTTGAATGGATAGCCATACCTGTCTTTCCTGATCTCGTACCACATTGCCCTTCGCAACCAGGAACGTGCCATGTTCGGATGCCAGTCCAGTGCCCGGGTCACTCTTCGGATGAACTCCTCCTCGGCCTTCAGATATTCTTCCTTGTGAGTGTTCATCCACTCCATGTCGCCTGCGTGTTTGTCCAGGATTTCCGGCATATGATCCCCGGGCTCCACCGTGCGCTTTTTTAGTCTTATCTCGTCTTGCGAGGTCATGGTTTCCCTCCTCTAATCCGTCTTCGGAGTAGTACTCGATATGGCGGCCATGGTGGTACCCTTGAAATTCTGCAGGCTCCTGGAATCCTCGCCGGAATCCTCTGTCTCCGGGTAATCCTCTTTGAGCCACTTGGGATAGGTTGGGATCTTCGCCATGTTTATTATTTTGTACCAGACTGCTCTGGTCAGCCATGCCCTGGCGAAACTCGGATGCCAGTCCAGGACCTGCGTTATTTTCCGGACAAATTCCTCCTCGGCCTTCAGGTATTCTTCCTTGTGGGTCTCCATCCACTCCATATCGCCTTTGTGTTCTTTCAGGATCTCCGGAATGTAATCCCCGGGCTCCACCGTGCGCTTTTTTAGTCTTATCTCGTCTTGCGAGGTCATGGTTCCCCTCCTCAATCTTATTGTACGTATTTTTACTGTTTTCGACAATTTCTTTGTGATTTTCCAATGCCAAATCAAAGGACTCGTCATCGCCGGAAGATTGTGAATATCCCCACACATGTCCGAGGTAACCATACTTCGCTTTTCCGTGTTTTGGGGTTGAATCTTTCTTGTCCTTGGTTGCACTAAACGTCTTGCTAAGAGATTGTATTGCACTACCCTGACGGGGGTTAAACTCCAGGACCATCACAAGGGCGCTTTCCCCTTCATCGAACACGGTAAACCCGGGCAACGCCTTCCATTCGTCCGGATGGGCCTGGAT
>WGCQ01000204.1 GCA_015493765.1 Deltaproteobacteria bacterium | reverse complement strand
GCCGGCCTTTTCCGTGGCCGTGGCAGTGTGCTCCCGGTTACGACGGAAGTTTCCTGAAAGGCCCGCAGGGCCGCCCCGCGCAGCCGAAGGCTGTGACCCGATGCCAGAGGCCCGAAGCCAGAATTCAGTGGCCGAGACCGAGACCGTTGGCCGTGTACACAAGATTATGCGTGGTCACACATGAAAATCCTGCGTTTTCGTTTTTGTGATATTGAACCCTGGCGGGTTTAGAACCCGTCCCTACGAATCATGCACGGTCTTCTTCCCCACCACCCCACACAAGGGAGGCAGGGACACAGTCGGACCCAGTAACCGATATGCATCGCATATCAATAAAAAATCTTGCAATTCAAAAAACGCTATAAATGCATGCAAATACGCTGCTATGGCCACCAAGTGCTTACCCTAATCCCCTGTACACGTATTTTGTCAGAATTGATGATTTTGACCCTTGGTTTTGTAACGGTTTGATGAATAACGTGTTCTAAAAATAACCTCACATCGAAGAACCCTCGTGGTTGGGATCAGACTTGACAAACCACCTTGTTATGATAATTTTGCCGTGAGACCTATGGAGTGGGTAGGTACAGGGGCATGATTTTGTGATGCCCTCTTGGGGAAGCGTCCCAGGCGTATAAAGGGACCGTAACATGAAAAGACTAATAAAACTCCTGATCAAAAAACCGTTGTTCGCAAGAGCCATGCAAAACTTTGTTTTAAACCTGCATAGTAAAACATACATCTTGTCAGGCCTGATATCTTCCACGTTGAACAATGGAATTCATCCTAAACACAGGATTCTAAAGTATAAAGAATGGTTCCTGGATAATATCCAGAAAGATTGGGTGGTTCTGGATGTAGGTTGTAATACCGGTATGATGCCGGAATTGATGAGTAAAAAGGCCCGTTTTGTTTATGGAATCGAAATAGATGAAAAGTTGATCAAGGAAGCCAGAAAAAACAGGCAAAGGGATAATGTAGAATTCATCCTGGCAGATGCCACAACATTTGATTACTCACAGATCAAAGCAATTGATTGCGTCACCCTGTCGAACGTCCTGGAGCATATAGATGCCAGGGTCGATTTTTTGAAAAAATTAATAAAACAGATCAAATGGAATGATAAAAAACGCTTTTTGATAAGGGTACCAATGGTGGATCGGGATTGGATCACCATATACAAGAAGGAACTGGGCCTGGAATATAGATTGGATAGGACCCATTTTGTTGAATACACGTATGAGCAATTCGAGAAAGAACTGAACCAGGCAGGGATTCGAATCGTAAATTACCACATAAGATTCGGCGAGATTTATGCAGTATGTGAGGTGGATCCATCGTTACCGGACTAATCTGATGACCGAAATCGTCACAATGGGTTTGGTGTAGTATCCCGGAGGTAGGCGTGTCTAAGCCTGTGGCCAGATGGTATAAGATGAAATGTATTTTGATTGGTCAGCAGTTGGAGAAATTATAAATGAAGCAATTGGATGAAAAGACGCAAGAGGCCTTACAGAAAGTTATGGTCATAACCGTCAAAAAGAGTTTCTGGGCATCCAGGGAGTGCGAGGTGTTCCCCGTTCGTGTCTATGCTCGTAAAATCCACGGATATAGCCAGAACCTGGTAAATTCGCTGCTGACGGCAGGTTACGGCCTGGCCGCGGTACTGAAAAAACAACCCAAATTGATATTTTTCGGGTCGAGCGGAAGGCTTGTCCCTTGGTTCCTGAGGTTAAAACAATTCGGCCTGCTCAAGGATATGAAAATGATAGCCACCAATCAATCCTATTTTAGCGACAGGCTGGCCAGGTACGTGGATCGAATCATCGTGTACTCACACTCGGAAATAGAGGCCCATGACCCGGAATTGCATGATAAATATGTGTTTACCCCACTGCCAGCAGATGGTGATTTCGATTCCCTTAAGGATATCCGGCCATCGGGCTACGTATTCAGCGGAGGCGGTGCAGGCAGGGATTTTGAAACACTTATCGATGCGTTTCAAGGCCTTGAGGCCCCTTTGAGGATAGTGACTTTCTCCAGGAAAAACCTGAATTACAGGAGCAGGTTCCCGGCCAACGTCACTGTGGAGTATCGTATGCCCGTGCAGTCGTTTTTGGAGCGTATAGCGGCTTCGCTGTTCGTAGTGGTGCCACTCAAAAAAGGTAATTGGCCTCATGGACACACCACTATCGTGCAATCCCTGCGCCTAGGCAAACCGGTAATTACATCCAAAAACGCCACCACGGAGGATTATGTCATCCACGGCAAAAACGGATTACTTGTGGAGCCTGGAGACACGGAAGGATTGCGTAATGCGGTTTTAAAATTATATCGAGACCGGGAATTATTGGCTTCACTGTCCAGGAATGCGAAAGCCAGTAGTATGGATTTTAGTTATTCCCACTTTGCCGAAGATGTCGTAAGGCTTTGTATTGAAGTGCTCGGGTGATAAGCGTTTTAATGTTAATTGTTGCCGTCTAGGCGCCGACCTGAAGATGCATTTCTGATGTTTCAAGGGATTACGTCGGATTACCGAAAAGGAGGGGCTGGGTCCTATTCCTGCTAAATGCGGTGTATGGAGCGGGATACGGGATTCGAACCCGCGACTTGCAGCTTGGGAAGCTGCCACTCTACCAGCTGAGTTAATCCCGCGTTCAAAGCATACGTATTCTGGCCCAGGAAACAAAATTTGTCAATACCTGAAAACCGTCCCAAATTACCTGACTAAATTCGGGAGTCAATCCCGGACGTTATCCTTCTTACACCTTGAATTTACGGGGCACCCCGGTGATATCGGAGTCGATCTCCACGTCGTCCGGTTTGATGGTCAACACCGGACAGGAGGCCAGGCGTACGACCTTTTCCGTTTGGCTGCCGAACAGGCGGTGTTTGACGCCCGAATACCCGTGCGAACCGATCACGATCATGTCCACGTCGTTGTGATATGCGTACCGGCAGATCTCCAGGTAGGGCTTGCCGCCAGTCACATCCACGTGCACGCGACGGCGGTCGATTTCGCCCAGGCCGCCTTCCTGGAACAGTTCATTGACCCTGCGGCGTACGCCCTCCTCGAGCCTGGTGATCTCCTGGGCCTTTTTTTCCATGGCCTCCCCGGTATCGAATCCCCGGATAGGCTCCTGCACGTGCAACACGTAGGTTTCGGCACCAAACAACCTGGCCATGCGCAGCGCCACGTAAAAGGCCCGCCTGGATGTATCGGAAAAGTCAACCGGTACAAGAATCTTTTTTACATCAAAATCTGTTCTCATCGTTGCCTCCTGTTGAGGTGTTACAGGGGTATATTACCATGTTTCTTGGGTGGATTGGAAGCCCTTTTGTTTTCCAACATCTTCAAGGAGTTACAGATCATGAACCGTGTCCGGCTGGGCCGCACCACCGCATCCACGAATCCCAGTTCCGCCACGGTCAGCGGGTTTGCAAAACGCTCCCTGTACTGCCGCACCAGTTTATCCAGCAGTTCCTTGCGCTGGGCCTGGTCTTCGATTGCCTGCAAATCCCGCCTGAACACGATCTCCACGGCCCCTGACGGCCCCATTACCGCGACCTCCGCCGTGGGCCACGCCAGGTTGACATCCGTGCGTATGTGTTTCGAACTCATCACGTCGTACGCGCCGCCGTAGGCCTTGCGCGTGATGATCGTGATCTTTGGCACCGTGGCCTCGGCGAATGCGTACAGCAACTTGGCCCCGTGCTTGATGATGCCACCGAATTCCTGGGTGGTGCCAGGCAAAAACCCCGGCACGTCCACGAAGGTCACCAACGGGATGTTGAATGCATCGCAAAACCTGACGAACCGGGCCGCCTTTACGCTGGCGCCTATATCCAGTGTGCCTGCCAGCACCGCGGGCTGGTTTGCCACGATCCCCACGGGACGCCCCCCGAACCTGGCAAAACCGATGATCATGTTCTGTGCGAAATCCGGTTGTATCTCGAAAAATGCCCCGTGGTCAACCACCCCCTGGATCACGGCCTTCATGTCATAGGGCGTGTTGGGATTCACGGGCACGATCGTGTCCAAGGCCTTGTCCGCCCGGTCCTCCGGGTCGGTATTCTCCACGATTGGCGGGTCCTCCGCGTTGTTGGACGGCATGAACGATAGCAACTGCCTGACCATGTCCAGGGCGGTCTTGTCATCGGGTGCACTGAGGTGGCTGACACCGCTCTTGCGGGCGTGTGTTGCAGCCCCGCCCAACGCCTCCTTGGTGACCTCCTCGTGCGTCACCGCACGGATCACGTCCGGCCCGGTGATGAACATGTAACTGGACCTTTCCACCATGATGATGAAGTCCGTAATCGCAGGCGAGTACACGGCGCCGCCTGCACATGGTCCCATGATCACGGAAATCTGCGGGATCACACCTGACGCCAGTGTGTTGCGCAAAAATATGTCCGCATAACCACCCAAACTGACCACACCCTCCTGGATCCTGGCCCCGCCCGAGTCATTCAAACCGATCACCGGGGCACCCACGTCCATGGCCTTGTCCATGATCTTTACGATCTTCTTTGCATATGCCCCGGACAACGAGCCGCCAAACACGGTGAAATCCTGCGCAAACACGAACACCAGGCGGCCGTCCACACGGCCATAGCCCGTGACCACGCCGTCCCCGGGGATCCGCTTCTTTTCCATGCCGAAATCATGGCACTGGTGCATGACCAGTTTGTCCATTTCCACGAATGTGCCCGGGTCCAGGAAGTAGTCGATCCGTTCCCTGGCGGTCATCTTACCCGCCTCGTGCTGGCGCTTGATCCGTGCCTCGCCGCCGCCCAGTTCGGCCTGTTTTTCCAGTTCCTCGATTACTGCAACCAGGTGCTTGCGTTCCATGTCGTCCGGCATATCAGGTCCTCCCTGCCAGTTTCGTGTACAGCTCCTCGTACTTGGATGCAGAACGGGCCCACGAAAAGTCCAGTTCCATGATCCTGCTGCGCAAATCCCCGAAATCCTCGGGCCTGCGATACAGTTCCACTGCCCTTACCATGGCGCAGTACAAATTCGACGGCGTAAGCCCGGTGAATGCAAAGCCCGATGCATTGTCACCCTGCTCGTAATCCTTCACCGTATCCCGCAGTCCACCCACCGCATGCACCACGGGGACGGTGCCATAACGCATGCTGTACATCTGGTTCAACCCGCAGGGTTCGTAACGCGACGGCATGACAAAAAAGTCAGACCCCGCCTCGATCAGGTGTGCCAGCCGGTTGTCATAGGCAACGCGCAGGCCCACACGGACCCCGGCCTCTTTTGCGGCATTGCGCAGGGCCTCCTCCACGCCTGGCTCCCCGGTGCCCAGTATCACCACCTGTGCCCTGGTTTTCACCACCCTTGGCAGCACTGACGCAAGCACGTCAAACCCCTTCTGAAAGGCCAGCCTGCCCACGATACCGAACAAGGGCTGGTCCATGTCCGCCTGCAGCCCGTATTCCTCCAGTAAGGCCTCCTTGCACACCCGCTTGCCAGACATGTCCTCCACGCTGTATTTTTGCGGGATCAACGTGTCCGTATCCGGTGACCAGGCCGTATAATCCACGCCGTTCAGGACCCCCGAAAGGTCCGCATCCCTGTCCCGCAGCACGCCGTCCAGGCCGTTTCCGAACTGCGGGGTCTTGATCTCCTGGGCATAGGTCGGGCTGACCGTGGTCAACTTGTCCGCAAATACCAGCCCGGCCTTCAGGAAATTCAGTTTCCCATAGAATTCCACGCCCTTGGGATTGAACAGGTCCCAGTCCAGGCCCACGTCCTCCATCACGGACGCCGGGAACAGCCCCTGGTACGCCAGGTTGTGGATCGTGAGCACGGTTTTCAGGTAACCGCCGTAATTCACCTTGTTGTACACGGCCGCCAGCGCTGTCTGCCAGTCATGCAGGTGCATGATGTCCGGGGAAAGGTTAAGTTTATCCACCATCTCCAGCACGGCCGCCGAGAAATAGGCGAATCTCAGGTAGTTATCCGGATAGTCGCCCTCCCGCGTGGTGTACAGGCTGTCGCGGTCGAAAAAGCCCGGATTTTCCAGCAGATACGTACGAACACCCCGGATCGCGTCACTGTGGAAGACCTTGAATACCTCGGTCCGGCCGCGAATCGTGATGCTTATGCTGTGTTTCGTGGGCTTTACCCCGTTTTTTTGCCTGTCCACGGTCTTGTACAAGGGCGTCACTATTGTCACCTTGTGTCCCTTTTGAGCCAACGCCCTGGGCAGGGAACCCACCACGTCGGCAAGTCCGCCGGTCTTCGAGAACGGTACGACCTCTGAACTGACATGCAGAATTTCAAGCATTTTTACCTCCAAGGTCCTGGGGTGATATGGTCAGGGAATAGGCACTGACCGCCCCGGGTACCAGTTTGATTGGCACGATTACCATGAACCCGGTCCCCTGGTAGGTGGCGTCGAATCCCTTTTCGGAATGGGAAACCGTCTGGATCGGGGCGAAAACAAGGGTGAAGGGCCGACCCGATGTCACCTCCAGGCGCATCATCCGCCAGTTGTCCTGCAGGCCGAACCGGTTGACGTTGTCTATCGCGGCCATGTCCGACAAGCCGAAACCCTGCATCTCCTGGCGGTTGATCAGCAATTTATGCACATGGTCCCCCGGGGACAACAGAGTGAGGTTCAGTTCGATCCCCAAAAACAGGTCCACGGGCTCCGGCCCCTTGTGCGTGATTTCATGTGTCAGGACCAGGGTGCCATCCTGGCGCAGCGTGTAAAACTTGTTTAGCACCACGGCAAATGGCGTACCGTTGACCTGCAAATATCCCTTTGCGCCCAATGCCACCCTTGCCTCGTTGTTCGCTTCCTTTGCCGGCCTGGCAATGATGTCAAACGGCTTGAATATGAACTCGCCCACGGTCTTGATCCGGTTGTTCCTGTACTCCTGGGGCGTTACAGGCCTGGGCAGGATGTACGTGTAACCTGAAAAACGGGGATACCGGTCATAGGTCAACAGTTCGCG
The DNA here is from genome assembly GCA_015493765.1 of Deltaproteobacteria bacterium. Classification (GTDB taxonomy): domain Bacteria; phylum Myxococcota_A; class UBA9042; order DTJE01; family S145-11; genus S145-11. Next base: position 1,830 of record WGCQ01000204.1, on the reverse strand, counting down.
CAGCGATGCATCCCCCGTGTCCGCGGCCTCGTGGATCGACACGGGCTGTTTCTGATCGCCCTGGTTTTGGGGGTTGGTCCCCACCTTGTCGTGATAGGGCTCCTCGTAACGCCGCAACAGGTTCAGGAAATTGAATGCCATGGGCTTGAAAGTCAAATCCATTATTGCCCCGCCCATGACCGGGTGTATTGCCACGAAACTGCGGGCATTGCGCAGGATGACCTCGTCGTTACCATCCGCGTCATAGTCCAGCACATCGGTCTCGGCCCAGTCCTTTTTTGAGTACACGGACCTGTCGATCAGTTGCTCAGCACGGGTAAAGTGTTCGTAGATCGCCGCACGCAGGTGGCCCAGGTACAGGCCGCCGAACAGCCCATGCCAGTAGCCGCAGTTGCACTGGGCCTTGTACATCTCCTGTCGGGCCTGCTTCAGTGCCTCCATGTCCGCGCCCGCATGATCGGCCCTTTTCAGGTACTTGCTGATAAAAACCCCCCGCTTGTGCATCAGGTTCGATTCCGTGTATTTTGCCAGGAAATTGAACCAGATTCCCCCTTTTACGAATGGCCTGGCCAGGTCCCACATCCCGGTTTCCTTCAGGCGCTCGGTCAACACGCCGAACTGCCTTTCCGCATGGGTGGGCTGGGCCCATTCCATCATCTCGGGATACGATGACTCGGGCAGGTAAATCCTCCCCCGAGGCCGCAAGATATCGGCTGCCTTCGACAGGTGAACCACCTCCAGCCAACCGGATTCCTTCTTCAGCGCATCGAATAGTTTGTTCAGGTAGCCCTGGTTTACCACCCATTCCTTGGTGCCCGGCCACATGCCGAATTTTTCGCCGTCGTCGCCGTAAACCAGCACCGTGGTTTCGGACATGCGGTCGAACACGGAGCGCAAGTAACCGACCACCTCGCGGGGTTCCTTGAAGGGGATCAGGTACCGCAGGTTCTTGTCAATGGCAAAGATGTTCACGGTTTCCCCGTTTCTTTCCGTGACCCAGTAGCCTGTGACCGGGTCCTCGTCGATACCGGCCAGGTTGAATGCGTGGTCATCCACCATGGTGGACTGGATCCCGGCACTCCGCATGACCAGTGGCAGCGAGGACTCCCACACCCGCTCGGTCAGCCACATGGACATGGGTTCGGCACCCATACGCTCACCCAGGAATTCGTTCATCATTTGTATCTGGCCCACCGCATCATCCGGGTCGAGCGCTGCCAGCATGGGCTCGTAAAATCCGCCGGAAAGCATCTCGACGGAACCGACCCGCACCAGTTCCGCCATCCGGTCAAAATAAGACGGGTCGTGCGCATCGATCCATTCGGCCAGCGGCCCGCTGTAGTGCAACGTCAATGGTATGTCCGGCCGGTCCTTGATCACGTCCAAAAACGGTTTGTAACAATCCTCGTATCCCTGGTTGAATACAAAATCGAGGTTACCAACAGGTTGATGGCTATGTACAGCCAATACCAGATAGAGTTTTTTCCTGGGCATTCCCGTTCTCCTTCGGGTTCATCGAAAACTATAAGGCGTCTAATCGTAGCAAAGAATACCAAATATTCAAGTATTGCGGGTGGGTTTTGAGTGGGGTCAAGGTGCAGTCGCCCACCCAAATTACCTGTCAAATTTGAGGACAAAGGGGCCGGAACGGGTCCGGATACCCGATAACCGAGGCCGTGGCCGTTGGCCGTGACTGTTGGCCGTGACCGTGGCCTTTCGATTACAACGGGAGCCTTCCCGAAGGCCCGCAGGGCCGTCCCGCAGCAGCCGCAGGCTGCGTCCCGAGACCCGATACCAGAAGCCAGAATTCAGTGGCCGTGGCCGAGACCG
>WGCQ01000203.1 GCA_015493765.1 Deltaproteobacteria bacterium | reverse complement strand
CTGCAAACTGGTGGCCAACCCCAACCAGGCGGACATGGACAAGGACGGGATCGGTGATGCATGCGATGATGACATCGACGGTGATGGCATTGCCAATGAGGACGACAACTGCAAACTGGTGGCCAACCCCAACCAGGCGGACATGGACAAGGACGGGATCGGCGATGCATGCGATGATGACATCGACGGTGACGGCATTGCCAATGACGATGACAACTGCAAGCTGGTGGCCAACCCCAACCAGGCGGACATGGACAAGGACGGGATCGGCGATGCATGCGATGATGACATCGATGGTGACGGCTACCTGAATAATGAAGATTGTGACCCAAGGGACGCAAACGTACACCCAGGTGCAGTTGAGGATTGTACGGACTGGAAAGATACGGACTGCGATCCTGACACCTATTGCATTTTGGTTTCAGTGTACGGCGCTCCGGAATACCCAATCCACCCTTATCCCGGCGTAAAAGCCCCTGCTGATTTCTACGATTATGAGTCTTACAACTCACATACCGGATTGGAAGAAAAGGATAAAACGGAGGTATTCCTTTACCAATACCAAAATGATAACAAGTTGTATCTGTTCATCATACATGACAAGCCCAATAATGGAACAAAAGGAAAGGCGAACATGACCCTGGAGGGGCTGGTTGATGCCCAGCAGGTGGTCCAGGATGACCCAAGTGATACGTATTCCTTCGACTCATCCACAGGTGAAGGCAGCATGAACTGGAAATGGAATGGCTGTTGTACGGATGGAGGTGTATGGGGACCGGTATTCTGTGGTGGGTCCACAAGTTTCAGCTTGCAGTATCACCAGACCACAAATGGGTTGAACAACCTCGTGGTCAGGAGTGGAACTAATGATTCTACCCAATACCCTGTGAAAATGGATAATCCTGTTAGATTCAGGATTGAAGGTGGTACGCCAGCATGCAACTAACACGAGAGGCGTGTCCCTGTGCCCGCTTTTATGGTTCTTCCGGATCCAGCCTGGGTGGTATCTACCACTGAAGCCCGAAAGCACTTAAATTCTTAAGAGCCAACTTCGATGCAAGCAAGTGATTGAATATAAAAATAATTTCTATGTACGAAAAATCAAATTACCCCAGGAATCAACGGTAAGATGGGTTTTTCCGGCTCTAATCCTGCAAAAATTCCAAATTTTTACCCCAGCCAGGCCAGCGGCCTGGGTTACAAGCAGGCGAGGCCGAGGGTGTTGAAAAAGCCCCCCTGGGATCGCCGGCTTCCAGCCGGCATCTTGGATTGTTTTTGTATTTCAAACCATTACAAAACACACAAATTTCCTGATTCGTCACTAAATCCATCAAATCAACACCCTCGAGGCCACCTGCGGTCCGACTACAGTATCATCCATGACATCCGTACTCCACCACGAGTCTTCTTTCTCCCACCACCCCACACAAGGGGGTACGATTTTGGGCCTGACGACTGGCCCACGGGCCGTTGCGAGGCCTTATTTTTCGAGCGATTCGTCTTACGCACCGTTTGATTTTATTAGATGTGATCTGGCCGGGTTTGATTTGTTACGAGTCATTCTACTTTGACCTTTGCGATGCGTTTTTTGCCCAGCCTGACCTCGTACACACCGGGGGTAATCCGGTATTGCAGGTTTGAAATCCGTTTGCCGTCCAAATAAACGGCACCTTCCTTGATCTTTCGCCTGGCCTCTGATGTGCTGGGCACAAAACCTATCTGTTTCAGCAAGGACATCAATCCGGGGGTTTCATCCGCCTTTACCGTGTGTACGGGGATGTCCTCCTCCTTGAAACGCCTGGATTTTAACCACGCATCACCTTCCTCAACCGCTTTGGCAGCGGCCTCGGCCCCATGGAAACGTGAGACAATTTCCTGCGCGAGCATCACCTTGGCGTCCTTGGGATTCATGCGGCCAACGTTGCAATCGGCCTTCATGGTCGCAACTTCATCCGGGTCGCGTTCCGACAACAGGTCGTAATACCGCCACATCAGGTCATCACTGATAGACATCATCTTCAGGAATTGCTGGATTGGCGGCTCATCCACACCGATGTAATTCCCCAGGGATTTTGACATCTTTGCGCCCGTGATCTTGCCATCCTGCATCCTGGCATCAGTGCCCTCCAGCAACGGCAGGGTCATTACCACCTGGGGCTCCTGTCCGTACTGCCGCTGGATGTCACGACCCAACAGCAAATTGAACAACTGGTCCGAGCCCCCCAACTCCACGTCCGCCTCCAGTGCCACGCTGTCATAGGCCTGCAACAGCGGGTACAAAAATTCGTGGATTGAAATCGACAGGTTGTTTTTGAAACGTTTTTTGAAGTCGTCGCGTTCCAGCATCCTGGTGACAGTGTACCTGGCTGCCAGTCGAATCATTCCGGATGCGCCCAAGGGTTCCAACCATTCCGAGTTGAACCGGATCTCGGTTTTTTCCGGGTCGAGCAGTTTGAACACCTGCTGCTGATAGGTTTGGGCATTTTTTTTGATTTCCTCGCGGCTCAAGGGCTTGCGCGTTATGTTTCGACCGGTTGGGTCCCCGATCATGGCGGTAAAATCACCGACCACGAATACGCTTCGATGCCCCAGTTTCTGGAATTCCCGCATCTTGTTCAGGACCACCGTGTGTCCCAGGTGCAGGTCAGGTGCCGTAGGATCAAATCCGGCCTTTATCACCAGCGGTCTGCCCAGGGCCAGTTTCTTTTTTAATTCTTCCTCTGATTGCAGGTCAATCACTGACCTTGCCAACAGTTTGATCGTTTCTTCCGTATTCATTGGCTGTCCTTACTTGGCATATTCAACGAACCTGGATTCCCGAATGACGCATACCTTGATTTGTCCGGGGAACGTCAGTTTTTCCTCGATTTCCTTGGCAATTTCCCGGGCCAGCACTGCGGCGGCGTCATCCGATATCTTGGCGTTTTCCACCATCACCCGGATCTCGCGGCCTGCCTGGATGGCGTAGGATTTGGCCACTCCCGCCCTGGAGTTTGCGATTTTTTCCAGGTCCTCGAGTCGGTTGATGTAATTTGACAACGTTTCCCGGCGTGCCCCGGGCCTGGCCCCGCTCATGGCATCCGCAGCGATTACCAGGTGGGCCAGCACGGTCAAGGGTCTTTCGTCAAAGTGGTGGGCTGCGATCGCATGCACCACCTCCGCCTTTTCCTTGTATTTACGCGCAAGGTTTGCACCTATTAATGCGTGCGGTCCGTCCACCTCGTGGTCCACTGCCTTGCCTATGTCATGCAACAGACCGGCACGCTGGGCCTTTTTCTGGTCCATGCCCAGTTCCGCGGCCATCATACCTGCGATGTACGCGACCTCTATGCTGTGTTGCAACACGTTTTGCGTGTAACTCTGGCGGAATTTCAACTGTCCCAGCAGTTTCACCAACTCGGGATGCATGTTTGAAATTCCCAACTGGAACAGGGCCTCCTGTCCGGCCTGCCTGGTCAACTGTTCCACCTCCTTGGTGGCCCGTTGTACCACCTCCTCGATTCTGGCCGGGTGGATGCGACCGTCCTGGACCAGTTTCTCCAGCGAACGCCTGGCCACCTCCCTGCGTATCGGGTTGAAGTTGGATACAACTGCTGCCTCCGGCGTGTCATCGATGATCAGGTCCACGCCCGTGGCCGCCTCGAATGCCCTGATATTACGGCCTTCCCTGCCAATAATCCTGCCCTTCATTTCCTCGTTGGGCAAACTGACCACGCTCACGGTCCTTTCATTAACATACTCGCTGGCATACCGTCCGATGGCCGTGGCAATGATCTTTTTGGCACGTTTTTCCGCCTCCTCCTTTGCCTCTTCCTCTATGGAGCGTACCTCCCTTGCGACCTCCAATCGCACCTCGTCCATCATGGCCTTTTTCAACTCTGCCCGGGCCTCGTCCTGTGTCATTCCGGCAATTTCTTCCAACCTGTCCTTGATCGATTTTCCCAGTTCCTCCGTTTCCTGCTGTTTGTTTTTGATCTGGTCCTGGAGTTTGTTCAGCCTGGCCTCAAGCCGGTTCAATTCCCGTTCCCGGTTGTCCAGGATATCGGCCTTTTTGTCCACCAGTTCTTCCTTGCGCAGCAGGCGGTCCTCCTTTTTTTGTATTTCCCTGCGCGCGGACTTGACCTCCTGTTCCAACTGCCTGGCGCGGCGCATCTTTGCATCAGCGTCTGCCTTTGCCTTTCTGGCCTTTTCCTGGGCCTCCTCCAGTGCCTTGTAATCCGGCTGTTCAGCGGGTTTTGGCTCCGGTTCAACTGGTTTTTCGCTGGGTTTTTCGATTTGTTCGGGTTCCGCCGCCTGGCCGTGCATCCAGAGTTTGACAACAACAAACCCCAGTACCAGGCCTATGAGCAGAGCCAGTATCGCGATGATTGCCATGTTCATACTGCCCCCTGTTTGTCCACCAAGCCGTTACAACTGGCCCCTAATAAACGAAGGAGGAGTATGTATATACAGTACCCATTACGGATATCTGCGCATAAAACTAATGCATTTAATGACAGGCAATTAACAAAACCACCTGCCAAGAAATATGATTAACCCCTCCTCTTCAGGGGTTTGCTGGAGCTTGGATAACAACTACTTAAACGTTATTACCTGTTATTCCTCCAAAAATATATATAAAAACGGGATACAATCCCGGTCTGGGCGTAGTTTAACCCACTGGGGCCGGCTTGTCAAACCAATTCTGACGACCCCAAATTACCTGCCGAATTTAGTCAGGTAATTTGGGATGCTGTTGTATGTATTCCTTTTCTACGAAAAGTTTGTAAAATCCAATCATGTACGCGCCAAAAACTGAACCGGCATAAACCATGAAATCGGTGCCTTTGGGTTGCTTCCCAAAGGAGTGCAGGACACCAACGGTCAGGAGGATAAGTGCTGGTATCAGGAGTAATCCCAACAGGATCAGGAAAGGCACCAGCAAGACACTCAGAAACAAGGTTGCAACGAACATCAGCAATATCCAGTATGGAGCAAGCCATTTCAGGACCCGGCCGGATATGACACAAAAGGTGAAATCACTCAACTGTATCCGGTGCTTGTTTTTAAAAAACATCCTCGTGAAAGCCGCTGCCGAGATGGCCCGTTTCAATTGCTGATCGAAACTGTCATCATATTCCGGTCCTCGTTTTTTCAGGACCAGTGCCTTGGGCTCGTAAATGGAGCGTTTTCCGATACAGGCGGCCTCCAACGGCAGCGCAAGTGCGGGGTCCATGTCCTTTTCAACAGGATGATAATCCTCACGTCGTATGGCGTATATCGATGGCGCCACTGACCCAAGTGTACCAAAATTCGATTCCCTGGTCCTGTGGTTATGCAGAAATTTTTGGTACCATCGTACGAATTTTTGTGATGTCTGCCCGATTGCGGAATATTCGTACATTTCCCTGCCGGATACAACGCCCACGAAAGGACGCATCAGCGCCTTTGCCAGCATCTGAAGTGCATCGGGTGACAGGACCGCATCGGCATCGGAAAATACCAGCACATCACCATTCGCATTGCGTGCAGCAAAATTTGCAGTCAGTGTGCGGCCGAGTGCACGAGGGGGCCTTACCAGCCTGACACCTGCTTCCTCGAACATCTTTACCACGGCATCAACGCGGGTATCAGTGCCCCACGGGGCAACGATGATTTCCAGTTTTTCCCTGGGATAAACCTGCTCAAGGGCACTTTCTATGGCCTCGTTGAGCTTGTCCAGGTCCTGGTCATCAACCAGGATGATGCAGGATACCCCGGGCAGGTCCTTTGTTGCGACCTGGGACGTAAACGGCTGGTCATTTCGCGTTTTGATGGCAAGTATCAAAGGATATAAGAGAAAAGAATGCAATAACGCAGCCAGACTGATTAAAAACAGGATGATAAAAAATACTGCCAGTATTGTCATGTCACTCACGAATCAATCACAAGTCATGTTATAACCAAAACATGCTGTGGTCAAGAAAAATTAGGGCATTGCCTACTGCAAGTGTTGCCTGGTTGCCCGAATTACCTGTCAAATTTGAGTACAAAGTACGCTGAAAGTGGTTCGGATACGCGGAGTTAAATCCATTTGAGCGCAGGCGTACTTGATGTACGTCGAGCATCAAACATGTACAGACGACAAAGTAGATGGGCCGCTTGCAGCATCCGACTTCCGAATTTAGTCAGGTAATTTGGGTGTTGTCCTCAATCTTGACACCGGCAGCGGACACGGCATATACTTTGACAGCCAGACGCAAGGTGTTTATGTCCGGTAACAATGTTTTTCCCATTAGAGTTACGCTGAAATGTGAACTGGATTGTGGCTTTTGCGTGTCCCATGACCCTGAAGGCAGGCACATGCCTTTGGAGCAGACCCTGCAACAGGACCAGTACACATCACATGATGCGGATAATATATTTTTAATCCACGGTGGTAATCCGGTATTGCATCCTGATATTGTGAGGATTGCAGCCTTTTATCACAGGCGCGGTCGCGTGGTCCTCAGGCTGCCAGGGCCAGGTTTGACCGGTGAAATGGTGCGGAATCTGCGGCCGCATGTGGATATGTTCAGGGTCGTGGTGCCTGCCCTGAATCCTGCGTTGTACAGACGCTTGACCCGTACTGGCGACATATCCTTTATGTTCAAGGGGCTGAAACTGCTGTTGGACAATGATGCCCCTGTTGAGATCGAGGTCCCGGTGCTGCCTGGCAACCTGGGGCACCTTGGAGACATGGTGGCCACAATGGGTGAACGGTTGCACGACATAAAGGGGGTATTGCTGGTATTCCAGGATGTCCGCGGCCTGTTCGAGCAACGCAAGGCGCTATGGAGCGCACTTTCCGGGTTGGCGCACATGGACTTGCCCTGGGTGGTACACATGGACCCCCAAAGTTTTCCACCTCCATGTACAGCACCCTCGGAGTCCGATTTTCTGGATGCCGAGGTCCTGTTTGACCCTGGCATGAGGCGACCGCAGGATGCTGAAGAGCGCATGGAATGCCTGCAATGTGCCATTCGCAAGTTCTGTCCCTCCAACAATACCTCGAGTCCATGGGCTGAAATCGCACCCACGCCGATCCCCTGGGATGGTTACCGGTCTGTGCCGTGTATTATTCCCTGGACTCACCTTGACATAAGTGAGGGCGATGGACAGGCCACGCCTTGTTGCAGGGACTGGGTGAGCATACAGGGGGAGTCCGTTTTTGATGCCGGTCTGGAAGGTGCCTGGAACTCCGGGGCCATACAACGGCTCAGGTCCGCAGTGTCCCGTAACCAACGCGATGAGACCTGCAAGCCTATCTGTCCGTTCATGCATTCCAGGTCCGCATCCATTGAGCAAATGGACCAATTTGATGAATACCCTGGCCTTAGGCGATTGCGTGCTATTGCGCAGGGACGTGGGTACATGGATGAACCACCCATGTCCATATCCGTTGGGGTCACTACGTTTTGTAATCTTCGATGCGTGATGTGCCGCGTCAAGGACCGGGATCAACATAACGACCTGCCTGCCCATGTGTACGAAGAACTGTATAAGATGGCACCCAGGATAAAAAAGATCGCCTTTACAGGTGGCGAGCCCCTTTTGTCAAAAAGATTTATCGGTTTCCTGAAGTCCTTGGAAAGGCAAGAGTTTCCAGGTTTGACGGCCCATATCATAACGAACGGTACTGTATTGAACCGCGCGTTGATGCATGAACTGGCATCGTCAGTGCTGGGCGGCATTACGATCAGTTTGAATGCGGCCACGAAAAACACCTACGAATCGATCAATCGAGGCGCCAAATGGGAGAGGACGATCCGCAACATCCACGATGTTTTGGATTTTATAAAGCAATCCGGCATGCCTGTGGAGGTGGTGCTGAGTTTCGTAATACTGCGCTCCAACATGCACGAGATGCGTTTGTTTGTGCACCTTGCCAGGTCCCTGGGGGCACAGGTGCGATTTATGGTCAATACAAACGACCCTGGTGCGGCCTGGCGACGTGGTTTTCACCTGGCAGCGGCCGGTCTGCCCGGGGTGGGACGCATGGAGTTGGTTGCCCAGGCCGTACAGAATGCACGGGAGTGGTTTATTGGTGAGCATGACTTGTGCAGGGAGGCTGTCATGGAATTGCAGGCTGCGGTCAAGGACATGCAGGGTATGTCCCCGGGGCGCATCAAGGATGCCAGGTCGGTCCTGAAAAGCCTTAAGTCCCTGTGTTAAGATTTACCAGTATATTTCGAGATTTGTTGTCTCCGCCTCCGGCTGCTGCCCTTAGAAGGGTGGTGAATGAATCCGTGGCCATGGCCGAGGCCGTTGGCCGAGGCCGTTGACCGAGGCCGTTGACCGAGACCGTGGCCGTGTGGAGCGCAGGCGGCCTCGCCTGCTTGTACCGCGGGCGTATCGCCCGTCTTTGGTTGACCGTGGCCGGGGTTTCCGGTCATAACGGGAGCCTTCCCGAAAGGCCCGCAGGGCCG
>WGCQ01000202.1 GCA_015493765.1 Deltaproteobacteria bacterium | reverse complement strand
GGGCTGACGGAAACCGTGACGGAGTCAGAAACCGTGACGGAATCAGTGACAGAGACGGAGGAATGGCAGGGTGCTGAAGAGCAGCAGCCGGAAGGCGATATGGAACAGCCCTTGGAGGCAGAGCAGGAGACGCTTGCCTTTGATTTTGACGAAGGGCTGACGGAAACCGTGACGGAGTCAGAAACCGTGACGGAATCAGTGACAGAGACGGAGGAATGGCAGGGTGCTGAAGAGCAGCAGCCGGAAGGCGATATGGAACAGCCCATGGAGGCAGGGCAGGGGACGGCCGACATTGATTTTGACGAAGGGCTGACGGAAACCGTGTCGGAGTCAGAAACCGTGACGGAAACCGTGGCAGAACCGGAAACAGAATCGGTGGCGGAGACAGAGTCAGTGGCAATGGACGAACCGGAGGCTGGGGCCACGCTGATGATGACAGGGGAAGAAATGGAGGCCGAGTTGCAAAAACAGGTCGAAACTGCGGCTCCCGCGGAAGAATCACCTTCGAAATCAAATGAAGAAAACGAGCCTCCACCAGAGGATTCAACCAAAAAGAAAGGCAGGCCTGGTCGCAAAAAGAAGAAACGCAAAAAACGCGGCGTAAAAAATGACTGACAAGGCTGACGCCTGTAACGAAGACAAACTGACAAAACGTGCTGCAGCGGGCGATATCGGGGTTTTAAAGGATATTGTTGCGTGTTATGGAAATGCACTGTTGACGTGGGCCACGAATAGATGCCAGGACCCTGAGGACGCACGGGATACCGTCCAGGATGTGTACGTGTCGGTACAAAGGTTTTTGCCTGGTTTCAGGGGTGAGGCATCCCTGCGTACCTGGTTGTATCGGCTGATGTTGAGTGCCTGCATCCGTCGCAGGCGGGGCATGAAAAACAAGCCGGATATCCATGTCAGTTTTTCCATGGATCAAATGCCCGTGACCCCGGTCATGGGTATGCCTGATTCAAAGGACCCGGAGGGGCATACCTTCATCAAGGAACTCGGGGAAGTACTCAGCAAGGCCTTGCTGGAACTGAGCGAAGACGACCGCGCAATAGTGATGATGAAGGACGGTGAGGGCTTGTCCATGCAGGAAATATCTGAAAAACTGGGTATCAGCGTCGGTGCGATAAAAAGCAGGTTATTCAGGGCCCGCAAAAGGCTGAGGCAACGGATAGAGGCGACCTTGAAGAAACGGGAAACCCTGTTATAAAACAGGTTCTTCCGAATTTAGTCAGGTAATTTGGGGAAGAGCCCAAATTACCTGTCAAATTTGAGGACAAAGGTTGCAGAAAGTGGTTCAGATGTAAGAAGTTGAGCCAATTTGAGCGCAGGCGTACTAGCGGTACGTCGAGCATCAAATTGGTGAAAATGACGCAGCAGATGGACCGCTTGCTGCAACCGTCTGCCGAATTTAGTCAGGTAATTTGGGTAAGAGCCGAATATATTGACACACTACACGTATGTGTTATAAAAAATTATAGATACTTCATTTCGGGGGTAAAATGAGTATTTCTAAGGCCAGAAATGCGTTATTTCAAGGCATTATTCTTGTATCCATCATGACAATCGGGTGCACTTCGCCACTGAGGGATAACCAGGGCGACGAAGAGGTCCGGGATGGTTTCGAGGTCCAGGACTGCGGGCCTGAGGGCATGTATAACCACGATGTTGCGTACCCGAAACCTGACATCACCCAGGATGTCGATGCCAGTGAGGGTGTGGTAAAAATCGAGGTGAAGCCTGACCCGATTAGTTTTGGTTTTGTGCCCAAGGGACAAACGGGTTCTGTGGTGGTAGCCATAAAGAACGCGGGTTCCACGGGGATCTTGAACATTTACAGCGTACACTTGAAAAAGGGCAGCAGCCCGGACTTCAGTATCACCCAGCCAACGAAAAAGGCCCTGTCGCCCAATGAAACCACCCACTTCAAGGTGCTGTATAAACCCAGCGATTACAAGGCCGATTCGGGGACCCTGGTAGTAGAAAGCAATGCTGTAACCAGTACCATGGAGGTCGCGATAAAGACGCTGCCACCAGGCATAATGGCCCGGGCCGTGCCACCACTGGAGTTTGGAAACGTGTGTATCGGCAAACAAAAGGTCATTAATACCAGGGTCGTGGATAGCGGGTCCACAGGTTTCAAGGTAAAGAAAATTGCATTGGCCCTTGATAGTTCCAAGGCGTTTAAGGTCCTGTCAACAGGTAATCCCCCGGACCTGCCCGTAAGCCTGAGCCCTAATCCCGATGCGGACCCCAACGGTACATTCATCCCGTTGTCCGTCCAGTTTGCACCCGTGAATACGGGGGACGCAAGGGGAAAACTCAACCTGACCGTCGAGGTTAACAACCCAAAAACCGGGAAACCCGAGGACCAGACCCTGGCGATTGACATCCACGGCGTTGGTATGGGCCCAAAGGTCGTGGCTTCCCCCGATGTCCTGGATTTCGGATACGTGGCCGTCAACCAGAAAAAAACGCTGACCCTGAAAATATCCAACACGGGTACGGAGGCCTTGATTATACACAAGGGCGGTGTTTACCCCACCCAGGGCAGTGATGCGGGCCTGACAGTGGACGATGCACCTGCCCAGGCACTCACCATAAATCCGGGCGGGGCACATGAATTTCACGTGTCATGGGAACCGGCAGCGCCACCCCCCAATCCTGACCTGGGTAAGATCGCGGTGGAAGGGAACGGCCAGTGCCCGGTGGGGCTGGAGGTTCCCGTAAAGGGCCTTGTGGTGCACCCTGTACTGGACGTACCCAAAAAGGTTGATTTCGGGTTTGTGACACAGGCCGCCACGGTCAAAAAGACGCTGGTCCTGAAAAATACCGGGCATGCCGACCTGGTCGTGCATTCAATCGAACTTAAGGGCGATGCAAACAACGAATTCGAAATCCAGGCGGACACCAAATTCCCGCCCACCACGGGTGGTGGTGACGCCACGATCAAGGGTGGTTCCCGGTATCCTGTGACCCTGACATTCACAAACAAGGGCGCCCCCAGTGGGGATGCGCACGCAACACTAACAATCTCCAGCAATTCCTACTCCGGGAACACCGCCAAGGTGGACCTGCTGGCACACCGGGCCGGCAAACCTGAATGCAGACCTGTTATTTTACCCCCGCTACTGAACTATGGGACGGTGTCTGAACATGGCAGCAAGACCCTGGCAATGCATATCCGCAACGTGGGCACGGGGCCGTGTACGATCAAGGACGTGGGCGTGTGGGACTGCAGCAACGACGTAATGGGCCCCAAATGCCCCCAACCATTCGGCAGCGGCCCGCAGAGCACCCGTTACCAAATCATGGCATTACCACCATTTATCCTGGACGGACTGGCACCGGGCGGCGAGGTCGATGTACCGATCAAATTCACACCTCCGGCTGACGAGGGCTCGATTTTTGGCCAGTTCAACGAGCAGGATGCCCTGTTTGCAGTACAGTTCTATAACAAGGATACCCAGACCACCACGGTCCTTCCCGCCCCCGAAAGACAGCAGTGGAAAGCAAACCTGAAGGGCAAAAGCGGTACTGTCAACATCACGGCATCCCCATTCCGCGTGGATTTTGGCGTTGTAAACGTAGGATGCGATTCCAGGACCGCCGAGGTCTGTATTTACAATACGGGTTCGGCGCAGGCGGGCATCACGGACATCAATATGGACCGGTGTTCCCCTGAATTTCACCTGGAAAATGCACCGGGCCTGCCCGTGGACGTGACCCAGGACAAGCCCACGTGCTTTGAGATCAATTACTCGCCCCAGGATGAAGGCAGCGATGCATGCAATATCGTCATTTCCACCAACTCCGGCATAACCCTATACATCGGGCTGGCCGGTGCAGGCGTCCCGGATACCCACCAGGTGGACAAATTTACCCAGGTATCCGGCCAGGACGTGGACATCCTGTTCGTCATCGACGATTCCGGTTCCATGAGTGATAAACAACAAAAACTGCGCGACAGTATCGACAATTTCATCAAGCAGGCAAAGACATGGCACAACGATTATCACCTGGGTGTCATTGACGTGTGCGTGAACGATGCCAGGATCCGCGGAAAACTGAACCTGGGCGCGGCCAACAAGGTCCCTCGTTACATAACACCGCAAACACCTGACGGCCTCGACCTGTTCAAAAAATACGTGCTTTTAGGCGACACTGAGAGTTGTTCCGACGCACGGGAAAGCGGACTGGAGGCGGCACAGTCGGCATTATCCGCACCCTTGCTGTCAGACACGGGCAAGGCCTGCACCCAGGACAGCGACTGCACCGGCGCCCCGAAGGTTTGCCCGAATCCGGACATTTGCCCGTATCGGTGTATCGACGGCACCTGCGCCGGTTGGAACACGGGCTTTTTGCGCAAAGACGCCCAGTTGGAAGTGATCGTTTTGTCCGACGAAGAGGACCAGAGCCGCGGCAGCCCCGGCTTCTATACGAATTTCTTCAAGGCTATCAAGGGCAAAGGCAGGGCAAACCTGTTCCACTGGAACAGCATCGTGGGCGTGGACGAGACCACGGGTGACTGTCAGCAGGGGTGCATCGATGCCAGCGGGGCCCAGGCGGAACACGGGTGCCGCTATGCCGAGGTCAGCCATGACACCAACGGCCAGGTGGGTTCGATCTGTGCCGAGGATTACTCGTCGGTCATGCAATCCATAGGTGCCCAGGCATTTAAATTGAAGCGGCAGTTCTTTTTGAGTGGCCCGGCAAACCCGGTTTCGATCACCGTATCGGTCAATGGCAAAGACTGCGGCACCGGGTATATACAAAACGGTGAGCCGACCACACCCGGCTGGAACTGGCGGTATGACCAGCCCTCGAACAGCGTGATCTTTGAAGACAAGGGCAAATGCATGCCCCAGCCAGGCGACCAGGTCGTGATCGAATACGATAGATTGTGCCAGCAGTGAACAGCCACATCCAGCAAGGGTTGTGGCTTATCAAACAAATTACCTGGCTAAATTCGGGAGCCGGGCACCGCAAGCGGTCCATTTACCGCATCGTTGTACCTGTGTATGCTCGACGTACCGCTAATACGCCTGCGCTCAAATGGGCTTAACTCCTCGTATCTGAACCCATTTCGGCGTACTTTGTACTCAAATTTGACAGGTAATATGGGAAAAATTTCCTTCTTGTACCTGCGGCGGTTCGTGCTACAATCAGGACCCCGGATGCGATTTGGCCGGGACTGGAGTGTGCATTATGCCTTACGGTATTTACGGCGCATGGATGACCGTTGATTTCAGGCTCCTGTGGTTTACCCTTGTACTGTCCGTGGGGCTTTCCCTGGTGATCCTTGCGATCTTTGTCAAGGACCGGAGCTGGCACGAATACGTAACCTTGTTTTTTGCGGTCGCCACGATCATGTTCCTGCTGATCCTGCTGGCCCTGCGCCTGTTCTTCGACCATTCGATCATCGTCACCCGCGATTTTTTCCGACTGCGATAGGCATTTCACCTGTCAAATCAAATACCCGTCAATTTATTGACCTTTTTCGTAAAAATGGAGTTGACTTTGCAGGGGTCCTGATATAATTTGCCCCTAACGACTGGGTGCTATTATGAATACTGGTCTTCTTGCAATATTTTTGATGGTCCTCGTTACCGCGGGCTTCGTTTTCGTGGCCCTGTGGGCCGGCAAGTTCGTCAGGCCGAACAATACATCGAGGATCAAACAGCAGCCATACGAATGCGGCGAGGTGCCGGCAAAGGACGCGTGGTTCAATTACAACCCGCGTTTCTACCTGATTGCACTGATATTCGTGGTCTTTGACGTGGAAATGGTGTTCATGTTCCCCGTGGTGACCGTGTTCAACACGTGGACCAACGCGGGCAAGGGCGTGCTGGCCCTGGTGGAAATCGGCGTGTTCGTGTTGATCCTGCTGGCCGCACTGTTCTACCTGTGGGCCAAGGGCGAACTCAAATGGATAAAGGACCTGGTGAAGTAAATGGAAGCGCCTGATATTATTGAAAAATTGCGTGCCGAATTCGGGGATGCAATCCTCCAGGCGGACGTGGAGGCGGTGGACCCGTTTGCCGTGGTCCAGGCAGAGCGGGTGCATGACATCATCCAGTACCTGCGTGATGCGGACGACCTGATGTTCGACTACCTGATGTCAATCAGCGGCGTGGATTACCAGGGGATTGTGGAGGGCGACCCGCTGGGCGTGGTCTATCACCTGTACTCGTACCAGCACCGTCACACGTTCGTGATCAAGGCCCAGGTCCCCCGTGACGACCCGCATTGCCCCACGGTTTCGGACCTCTACGGCGCTGCAAACTGGCAGGAAAGGGAGGCATTCGACCTCTTTGGCATAGTGTTCGACGGCCACAAGGACCTGCGCAGGATACTCCTCCCGCCTCAGTGGGAGGGCCATCCCATGCGCAAGGACTGGCAGGAGCCGGAAACGATACTCGGGATTTCCACTGTGCGGAAGTCCCTCAGGGAAAGGCTGGCGGAAAAGAATAATGGTTGACGAACTTAGACCCGAAATACCGGCTGGCGTACTGGTCGAGGACGGCGAAATGGTCCTCAACATGGGGCCGCACCACCCATCGACCCACGGCGTCATACGATTGATCCTGACCATGGACGGCGAGGTGATCCACACGGTGACCCCGGACATCGGGTACCTGCACCGCGCAATCGAAAAGATCGCGGAAAAGACCCCGTACTACACGTTCATGCCGTTTACGGACCGCATCGACTACCTGGGCGCCATGTTTATGAACCACGGCTATGCCATGGCCGTGGAAAAACTCGCGGGCATCGAGGTCCCGCGCAGGGCCGAGTACCTGCGTGTCCTGGCCGACGAATTGAACCGCATGGCCAGCCACCTGATCTTCATGGGTACCATGACCATGGATATCGGCGCGTACACGCCGTTTTTGCACGCCCTGCGCGAGCGCGAAAAGATCAACGACATCATCGAGGCCCTATGCGGGGCACGCCTGACATACAACTACATCCGCGTGGGCGGCGTATCCTTTGACCTGCCGCCGGGACTTACCGGTCAGATCCTGGATTTCCTGGACGGCTACGAGGTCTTCCTGGACGAATTTGACCGCCTGATCACGTACAATGAAATATTCGTAAAGCGTGTTGCTAACGTGGGCATAATACCCGCGGACATGGCGATCAGTTATGGCCTTGTGGGCCCGAACCTGCGTGCCAGCGGCGTGGACTACGACGTGCGCCGCGACGCACCGTACAGCGTGTACCCGGAACTGAATTTCGACGTGATCACGGGCGACGACAAGTACGGCAGCGTGGGCGATGCCTTTAACAGGCTGCGGGTGCGCATCGCCGAGACCGCCCAGTCCGCCCGGCTGATCCGCCAGGTACTGCAAAAGATGCCCACTGGCCCTATCATGGGCAAACTGCCCAGGAAACTGAAACTCGACCCGGGCAAGGACGCGTTTTCGCGTGTTGAAAGTTCGAGGGGTGACACCCTGTTTTACATCGTGGCCGGCGGCGGCAACAGCCCTCACAGGCTGAGGGTACGCACCGGCTCGTTCACGGCCTTGTCCGTGGTCCCGGAAATCGGCCAGGGCGTCATGGTGGCCGACCTGGTGGCGATCTTTGCCAGTACTGATGTGATTGCACCTGAAACGGATAGGTAGGTTATGCACTGGGAGGTACTCAGAACTGTCCTGTTTTACCTGTTTGCGCTGTCCGCGCTTGCAGGCGGCTTGATCGTGGCGTTCCACCGCAACCTCACCTGGTCTGTCATGGGCCTGATGGGCGCCCTGCTCAGTGTTGCGGGCCTGTTCGGCGTGATCAATGCCGATTTCCTGGCGATCGTGGAACTGGTGGTGTACGTGGGAGGCGTGGTAATCCTGTTCCTGTTTGCCGTGTTTCTTACGGGCAAGATCGACAGGATTGACTTGACAAACAAATCTTTCAACCGGTTATGGGCAATCCCCGCCGCGATCCTCACCCTGACGGTGCTGGTATATGCGGGCCTGCGCGCACCGTTTCACACGGTGCCGAATGCCACGTCGTCGATCGTCAGGCCCCTGGGCAACGCCTTGTTGACCCACTACCTGCTGCCGTTCGAGGTCATATCCGTGGTGTTGATGGTCGTGTTGCTGGGTGCGCTGTTGATTGCAAAACGTGAGGTGGACCCCAAGGAAAAGGGTCCCGGGGAGCACGAATGATGGGTGCCATATTGCACATCGGCCTGTATCATTACCTGGCCGTTGCCGCGGTGTTGCTGGTGCTGGGGCTTTACACGCTGGCCACGCGGCGTAATGCGATCGGCGTGTTGCTGGGGGTCGAATTGATCCTCAATGCCGCCAACTTGAATTTCGTTGCCTTTGCCGGCCTTGGAAACGGTGATGCGGGCGGACAGGTCGTGGCGTTGTTCGTGATCGCCCTGGCCGCGGCCGAGTCCGTTGTGGCCCTGGCCATTGTGCTGGCGATCTTCAACAAGTACCGGACGATTGAAATCGACAAGGTCAGCAGGATGAAGGAGTAGGCATGCACGAGGCTGCTATAAAGACCATCCACGTCAGTTACCTGTGGTTAATGCCGGCCATGCCACTTTTGGGTTTTTTGATTAACGGCATACTGGGCAAGAAATTAGAGCAGAAACTGGGCCGCTGGGTCGTGCACAGCACTGCAATCGGCGCAGTGGCCGTGTCCTTCGTGGTCGCATGCATCACGTTTGCCTCGAACATCGCGCATCCACACGCGGTTTTGGTTACCAGGTTGTGGGACTGGATCGCGTTTCCCGGGGCCGCGCATACCCTGCACGTGGACCTGGCCTTTGCCAGTGACCGCCTGACATCCGTGATGCTGATGGTTGTCACGGGCGTGGGCCTGCTGATCCACATATTTTCAACAGGTTACATGGCGTCAGAGGACCACTACGGCTACTGGCGTTTCTTTGCATTCATGAACCTGTTCATGTTCGCCATGCTGACATTGGTACTGGGGGACTCGATCCTGCTGATGTTCGTCGGCTGGGAGGGCGTGGGCCTGTGTTCCTACCTGCTGATCGGCTATTACTACCAGGACCGCGAAAAGGCGGCCGCTGGTATGAAGGCCTTTGTGGTCAACCGCATCGGCGACTTCGGCTTCATCGTGGGCTTTTCCCTGCTGCTGTGGTCGCTGGTGGGCACGTGGGACCAGGTCAGCGGGCTGTACCACTACCAGGCCGCGTTTTCGCCGACCCTGACGTTTCGCAATATCGACGCCCTGATGGCGGATGCGACATTCCGTAACGCATTCCTGGCCAAGCACGTCCTGGGCGTGCCCGTGGTGACGCTGATCGGTATCCTGCTGTTCGTGGGCGCCACCGGCAAGAGCGCCCAGATCCCGTTGTACGTGTGGCTGCCCGACGCCATGGCCGGCCCGACCCCGGTTTCCGCCCTGATCCACGCCGCAACCATGGTGACCGCGGGCGTTTACATGATCGCACGCCTCAACTTCATATACGCCTATTCCCCTGCTGCCATGACCGTGGTGGCCGTTGTCGGCGGCCTGACCGCCCTGTACGCGGCAACCATCGGCTTGTTCCAGACGGACATAAAGAAGGTCCTGGCCTACTCCACGATCAGCCAGTTGGGCTACATGTTCATCGGCGTGGGCGTGGGCGCGTTTTCCGCGGGGATCATGCACCTGATGACCCATGCCTTCTTCAAGGCCACCCTCTTCCTCGGTGCCGGTTCCGTGATCATCGGCATGCACCACCGCCAGGACATGAAGGACCTGGGTGGGCTGAAGGGCCTGATGAAATCCACGTTCTGGACCTTCCTGTTCGCCACGTTCGCCATATCCGGTATCCCCGGGACCGCGGGCTTCTTCAGCAAGGACGAGATCCTGTGGAAGGCCTTTGACACGAATAACCTGTTGATCCCCGGGTGGATCGTGTGGCTGCTGGGCTTTATCGGTGCCGGTTTCACCGTGTTCTACATGTTCCGGCTGGTGTTCCAGACGTTCTACGGCGAGCCCCGTGCGGACGAGCACACGTTGGAGCACGTGCACGAGGACTGGCGCATGACCAGCGTGCTGTGGGTGCTGGGGATCCTGTCGCTGATCGGCGGCTACGTGGGCGTGTCCAAGTCCCTGGGCGGCTCCAACCGCTTCGAGCACTACCTGGAACCCGTATTCGAGCGCAGTGCGGCCCAAATCCACTTTTTGTCCGAGGAGGGCGGTCATGGGTTCATGCACAGCATGGGCGGCGAGTACACGTTGATGGGCCTGACGTTGCTGCTGATTGCGGTTGCGATCTGGCTGGCATGGAAGATCTACTACAACAAGTACCGCACCCCCGAACAGGAAGCGGAGATGTACGGCAAGGGCCTGCATCGCCTGGTATTCAACAAGTACTACATCGACGAAATCTATTTCAAGTTCGTGGTCAACCCGCTGCTGGCCTTTACCAGGGCGTGCAAGTGGTTCGACCACTGGGTCGTGGATGGCGCGGTAAATGGTGCCGCGTGGCTGACCAAGTTCTTTGCCTGGCTGGACGGCGGGATCGACGCGGTATTCGTGGACGGCCTGGTAAACCTGTCCGCGCATGCGACGTTGGGCCTGGGCAGGCAGTTCCGCAAACTCCAGGCGGGCCGCATCCAGCAATATATCGTTGTTCTGGCAACTGGTTTGTCCATTTTGGTTATTGTTGCGTTTTTACTCAAATAGGCCGGGAGAGGTGTAATGAGCCACATTCTATCATGGATTACCTTCCTTCCGCTGCTCGGCGCAGTGTTGATCCTGCTGATCCCCAAGTCGAAGAGCGGCAGTTACAAGTACATTGCCGTGTTCTCCACCTTCTTGTCCCTGGTGCTGGCCATCTGGTTGTGGGTGGGGTTTGACAAGGGCCTGGCACCCAATATCGCCCAGTTGAGGGCATCCGGTCCTTCGCTGGACATGAAGGCATACGGGATCCAGTTCGTCGAGCGGTACGTGTGGATCCGGGCGTTCAACATCGAGTACTTCATCGGCGTGGACGGCATATCGATCCTGATGGTCGTGCTGTCCGCCCTGGTCAGTTTCATTGCGGTGTTTGCCAGTTTCCTGGTGAAAAAGCCGGTGGAGCCCATCCACAATTCCTTGGCCGGCATCCAGTACAAGGAACGGGCCTACTACCCGTTGATCCTGTTGCTGTCCACCTCCATGATGGGCGTGTTCGTGGCCCTGGACTTCTTCCTGTTCTACGTGTTCTGGGAATTGATGCTGCTGCCCATGTACTTCCTGATCGGTATCTGGGGCGGGCCGCGCAAGGAATACGCCGCGATCAAGTTCTTCCTTTATACGTTGCTGGGCTCGGTGTTGATGCTGTTGTCCATGATCTACATGTACTTCTTTGCCGTGCCCACGCACGGGACCTTCCTGCTGGCCGACGGCAGCCATGCCACCCACACCTTCAACCTGATGTACCTCGCGTACAACGCCCACTTCAAGTGGGTGTCCTTCGTCACGGCAAAACTGCTGTGGGTGCTGCTGTTCATCGGCTTTGCGATCAAGATCCCCATGTTCCCGTTCCACACGTGGCTGCCTGACGCCCACGTGCAGGCCCCGACCCCGGTGTCCGTCATCCTGGCCGGCGTCCTGCTGAAGATGGGCACCTACGGGATCTTCCGCATGAACTTCATGATCTTCCCGCACGCAACCTACTGGGCGGGCACGATAATCGCGGTATTCGGCATGATCAACATCGTTTACGGCGCCCTGGTCGCCATGGCCCAGCGCGACTTCAAGAGCATGGTCGCGTACTCGTCGATTAGCCACATGGGCTACGTGCTGCTGGGCATGAGTTCGTTTACGATCGAGGGCATGGACGGCGCCATGTTCCAGATGTTTAACCACGGCACGATCACCAGCATGATGTTCCTCCTTGTCGGCGTGATCTACGACCGTGCGCACCACAGGGACATGGAAAACTTCGGTGGCCTGGCCCGGTTGATGCCGGTTTACACGGCCTTTGCGGCGTTTGCGTTCATGGCCGCACTGGGCCTGCCCGGCCTGTCCGGGTTCATCAGCGAGGTGCTGGTGTTTTTGGGCTCCTTCCAGGCCCACCGCGTGATTACCATGGTATCCATGAGCGGCGTGGTCCTGGGTGCGGCGTACGTGCTGTGGATGATCCACCGCGTGTTCCTGGGCCCGGTAAAGCACGAGGAATACGCCAAGTTCTCGGATTTGAACTGGCGTGAGTGGACAACCCTGGTGCCGCTGATGATCATCGTGGCCACCCTGGGTGTGTACCCGTTGCCTGTATTGCATTCCATGACCGCCAGCATCAGCGCCCTGAGGTCCAATATCCTGGCGCCCCATACCGTACATGCAATGAGCACGGGGCTGCACGCGGTCAGCCAAATCGTTAAGACTACTGTTGGAGCGGGGTGATAAGGTGATTGGAAACGCTGCCAGCATAGGAATGATACCGGGTGAGCTGATCCTGTTCGCCACGTTGCTCGTGTTGATGGTCCTGGGCGCGATGCATCGCTTCTCACGCGGCCTGGTCGCGGGCATCGGCGTGGCCGGCCTGGTCCTGGCCTCGTACGGGCCCATAGGCCACCTTGCATCGGGCACTCACAGCATGCTGTTTTACGGGATGCTTGTGGTTGACCCCCTGGCCTCCACGTTCAAGTTGCTGTTCTTGCTGGCCGCCGCATTCTCCGTGGTCTTTGTCTATGACTCCGGGGAAATGGACGACCGGGACCTGGTGGAGGCGGTGATCCTGATCGTTGCCTCGACCCTTGGCATGTTTTTCATGGCCGGGTCCAACGACCTGCTGATGATGTACCTGTCCATGGAGTTCGTGGGCCTGACCTCCTACATGCTGTCAGGCTTCCGCCGCGGCGACCCCAAGTCCTCCGAGGCCGCGCTGAAATACGTGATCTACGGCGGGGCCGCATCCGGCGTGATGCTGTTCGGGTTGAGCCTGCTGTACGGCCTGGCCGGTTCCACGGGTTTTGCCGCGGTCAACCACGCACTCGTCAACAGCCCCAGCCAGCCCGTGGTCCTGCTGGCCCTGGTCATGGTGTTTGCCGGCCTGGGCTACAAGATCGCCAGCGTGCCCTACCACCAGTGGTGCCCCGATGTTTACCAGGGTGCGCCCACGCCGATCACCGCGTTCTTTTCCGTGGCGCCCAAGGCCGCGGGTTTTGCCTTGCTGATCCGTTTCCTGGTCACCCTGTTCGCGGGCGGTGACTTCGGCGGCCTCAACTGGACCCTGACCTACCTGCTGGGCATTGTTTCCATGGCCACCATGACATACGGCAACCTGTCCGCCATGGGCCAGCGCAGCGTCAAGCGCCTGCTCGCCTACTCCAGCATCGCGCACGCGGGCTATGCGCTCATGGGCGTAACCACCCTGTACGCTGTCATGTCGCACGCACCGGACATGACCGGTTTCAAGGCCGTGTTCTTTTACATGATGGCGTATTTGTTCATGAACCTGGGCGCATTCTACACCGTGGCCTTGATCATGGACCGCGTGGGCACGGACGACATCGAGGCATACACCGGCCTCGGCCAGCGCGCCCCGTTTTTGACCGTCATAATGACGATCTTCCTGTTCTCACTGGCCGGCATCCCGCCGACCATCGGCTTTGTCGGCAAGTTCTACCTGTTTTACGCAGTGATCAAGATACCCAACTGGTTCTTCTATACCCTCGCGTTTGTCGGCGTGATCAATTCCTTCATGAGCCTGTTCTACTATGCCCGCATCATGAAGCACATGTTCCTGCTCAAAAGCAGCGACCAGCGTCCCCTCACCATCGGCGCCCTCAGCGTCACCGTGCTGGTCCTCTTGTCCGTACCCACGATCCTCTTCGGCGTGTACTTCACACCCCTCTTTACCCTTGCCAGCCGGATGTTTTGACGGTATGGAGCGCAGGCGGCTCGCCTGGTCTTCCCGAAGGCTGCTGCCCGCCGTCCGATACCAGAATCCAGTGGCAGTGATCGCGTGGTTATCCAGGCAATCCGCATCACCCTTTGAGGATTCGAGGGACTTGCAAATTATGTAAAAAGTAATTACAATATAGTTACATGGAGGTTCTGCAATGAAGGCACGGCTGATCAAAATAGGTAACTCGCAGGGGATCAGGATACCCAAGACACTAATCCGGCAAATCGGCCTGGGGGAAGAGGTGGATATCCAGGTCAGGGATCGATCGCTTGTCATAACCCCAATAACCCGTGCCCGGCATGGCTGGGCAGAGGCATTCCAGGAGATGAATGAACAAGGGGACGATGTCTTGCTGGATAACGACACTGCCACATCATGGGAAGATAAGGATTGGGAATGGTAGTCCGTCGATTCGATGTGTTTCTGGTAAACCTGGACCCCACTGTCGGCAGGGAGATAAAGAAAACCAGGCCGTGCCTGGTCATATCACCTGACGAGATGAATGCCCATATACGAACAGTGAGCATTGCACCAATGACCACAAAGGGCAGACCATACCCGACACGCGTGAACTGCCGGTTTCAAAACCAGGATGGACAGATCGTACTGGACCAGATTCGCACAGTGGACAAGGAACGACTGGTAAAACGGTTGGGACGCCTGGATCAGTCCACGGCAACAGGGGTTTTACAGGTATTGCAGGAAATGTTTGCGTTTTAAAAATGGGGATGGTGTCCTTGTCCTTGCCTGGTCTTTTGTCCTTGAAAGTCAAGTCCCAAATTTTCTGTAAAAAGGACTCTGGGACATCACAACACTGTTTTCTTCAGAAAACACCAAGTAGAATCAAGAGGTTGCATGCATTTTGGTGGAGGCGGCAGTGCCATCGGCGCCATCAGCGTCACCGTCCTGGTCATCTTGTCCGTACCCCCGATCCTCTTCGGCGTGTCCTTCATGCCCCTGTTTACCCTTGCCAGCCGGATGTTCTGACCGAGACCGTGGAGCGCAGGCGGTCTCGAGTAAACATAGAAGAGGGTCACCCCCTGACGGATATCCTGATAAGATATCCAAATGAAATAAGGTCTGTTGTGGACCTTAAAGTTCTTTTAACTTTAACCGGGCCTGGCCGGATTAACGGCTGCCCAAAGGGGGTGACCCATGGAAT
>WGCQ01000201.1 GCA_015493765.1 Deltaproteobacteria bacterium | reverse complement strand
ATGCATGTAAATACGCTGCTATAAGCACCAAATGTTTGCCCTAATCCCCTGTACTTGCGTTTTGTCAGAATGGACGATTTTGACCCTTGGTTTTGTAATGTTTTGATAAACAACGCATTCTAAAAATATCCTTACATCGAAGATTCCTCGGGTAACCCTTGACCAATCAATACATTAATTCGTATAACTTAGATGGAGCAGTTTTATATCTCTGGGGCATTATGCCAGCAGGGTAAGGAAATGAAATGTAAACCTGATTCCGTCATGGAGGCGCTATGAAGAGAGCATCACTGGTATTGTTGATTTTGATTATGGCGTGGACGGCTGATGCCCGGGTTCCGCTTGTGATTCCGCCCACACTGGCGCACGTGCAAACGGGCCTTGTGGACATCCGCCCTCTTGGTCCTAACCTGATTGCTGGTAGCAGCCAGGGGGTGTTCGTGTTTGCTCCGCTGGAGCACAGGCTGTTGATGTCAGGCAAATCGGGTATGCAGGTGTGGATGAAGGGTATCAGGGCGGATTACCTTGGTGCAGGCAAGTCAGGGCTGTGCGTGCTGGATGGATTACATGGCAGGGCCATGATATTTGATGCCAAGGGACGCCTGTTGCATCGTGTCGTAAGTCCTGTCCTGCAAAAAGCCGAGCGTGTGTACCAGGATTACAAGGGCAGACTTTATGCATGGACGGATCAGGGGGATGTCCGTGTATGGCCGGACCTGGCGAAAGGGCCGTTCGGTATCCCCGACGCATACCGGCCGATCCACAGGGTCTTGCGTTTGCAAGGGACTGACATGGTTATTCTTGAATTCCCGCTGGACACGCCGGCCCGCCCGAAACTTGCGATGCGCGTACTGAAGGTCGCATTGCCTACCTACCCTGGGACGCCGGTTGCCGTGCGGCTGATCGGGTCTCGTGCCTCCGGAGGCATTTACGTCCTGGTTGAATACCTGAAAAATACCAAATACGTGTCTGTGGAACGACTGTTGTTGGCAGTTGGTGAACAGGGGCGGATTTTACAGACCATGAAGGTGCATGCCCCTGATCTGCCTGTGGACGAGGAGTTTACCACCTGCGGCTCGGCTGTTTGCCAACTGGTGCTTACACCGGCGGGTGGGGATGTGTATCGTTATGATGGGGGTATGCGATGAAAACAGGGACCATGGTTGTCATTCTGCTGGCCGGTCTGCCTGCATTTGGCATTACGAGGGACCACATTTTGTCAAATGCCCATGCCTATGCGGAGCATAAGTGGCAGTGTACAAGCGCAAACACCACGGTACCTGCCAGTTGTTCCACGAAATGGAAATCGGATTATACGCCCGGCTGGTACACGGGTGTCTGCTATGACTGGGGCGGCTACAAGACGATTAAGCAGTTTGATCAGGACCTTGCAAACGGCCTTGGTGCGGGTTGTCATTCCTGGTATGGCATACTGCCATGTACTACCGGCGTGGATTGCTCGGGTTTTGTCAGCGAGGTGTGGGAAACCTCGCATCATACGACCACCAGCATGAAACAGGTGGCACACAATATCTCCATATCGGATATAAGGCCCGGCGATGCATTTGACAAGTTCGGCTCACACATCGTGTTGTACGCTGGCAAGTCAGCAAACGGTACTCCCGTGTTTTACGAGGCGGCAGGTTCCGCCAGCAAAGTCCGACGCAACAGTACCGGAGGGTGGTCCTACGTTTCAGGTTACCAGCCGATTCGGTACAACTGGGTCCAGGAACGAAACCCGAGCGGCCAGGGTACCATTGCGTCACCGATTCGCATTAATTCGTTTCCATACGACCATAACGGCGACACATCGAATGCACGGGAGACCGTGTTCGACCGTTACTCCTGCAAGGAATCTGCCGATGAATCCGGACCAGAGGTCGTGTTTACGTTTACGCTCCACAATCCCGGTGTACTACAGGCCTCGGTCTCCAACCCGGCAGGCGTGGATACGGATTTGCAATTGCTTGGGTCCCTGGATGAAACGGCATGCATTGTTCGTGGTGACAAGGCCATCAAGGCAGACCTGAATCCCGGGTCCTATTTCCTGATCGTGGATACCTGGGTCAATAAATCGGGCGTAGCCTTCAGCGGTGCCTATTCGTTGCACGTTACGTTCACGTCGAGTGTGCAGACCGATTATCCGTCACAACCTGACCAGGCCCCAAGTGTGGATACCGGATGGGATACCGGGCAGGACATCGGGGTTGGTACGGACGTGAGGGATGCATCGGTTGCGGAAGATGTGTCCACAGCGGATACGAGGGATGCAGTGGTTGCGGATGAAGCCCATGTGATCGACCGGGTGGACACGGCTGCACCTGATGAGCGCGGGGATACGGCCTTACCACCTGACCTGGTAACCGGGGATGATGGCCTGGGGCCAGGGCCATCCACCGGTGATAAGGGCTCCGATTCGTCGTCAATGGATGCGGCAGGAACCAATACCAGCGATACGAACTTTGTTTTTGAAACCCGGATGCCTGATTCCGGCAATGCAGAGTCCGATACCTGTTCGTGCAAGTGCGGTGGTTGCACCGTGTCCGGACATGCCGGATTCCCGTTAACCAGCATACTTTTGCTGTGCCTGGTGGTATTACTGCTTGGCTTGGAAAAGCGGCGTAAACAATGAGTTGCGGAACAAAAACTAAGATTTCCTAGGCTTGATTTACAAGCCCTCGCCTTGGGTTGGGGGCAAAAGACTCAAAAATTAAGGATAAATTTTGGGCTGTCAAAAAATCCTTGACACCGGATTTGGTTCTGATAAAATACGAATTGTAATTCCGATTTTCATCGGCAGGATTGACAAGGAGGTTTTTATGTTGAAACGAACGATGCTGGCAGGTGCGTTATTGATGCTTTTTGCCGGCACTGCCTGGGCCGAGAGCAATTGCGTACAGTGCCACACCAAGGTGACCCCGGGCGTGGTAAGGGACTGGAAACTCAGCAAGCACTTCAAAAACGGTATAGGCTGTGACACCTGTCACGGGGACAAGCACCATACCATGAAGGACGCTGACAAGGCGGACATCCCAACGCCGGATACCTGCGGACAATGTCATGAAAAACAGGTCGAGCAATTCAAAAACGGTAAACACGCCAAGGCCTGGATGGTCATGAAGGCCATGCCCACGCTGAACCACCAGCCACAGGCCATGATCGACGGCCAGAAGGGATGCGGGGCATGCCACAAGATCGGTCTGAAGAGCAAAAAGGAGATCAGGGAATTACGCAAAGAAGGTCAGAAATTCGGTATTGCATCCTGCGATGCGTGCCACACCAGGCATCAGTTTTCGGTCAAGGAGGCCAAGGACCCTCGCGCCTGTCGGACATGTCACATGGGTTTCGACCATCCGCAGTGGACCATGTACTCCGCATCCAAGCACGGTGTGCGTTGGTCATTGATCAAGGACGGGGTCCTGCCCAAAAATACGCCGGCACCCACATGCCAGGCATGCCACATGGCCAAGGGTAACCACAATAATCGTACGGCCTGGGGTTTTCTGGCTGTACGCCTGCCCCTGCCCAAGGACAAGCAGTGGGCCGCTGACAGGGTAACGATCCTGAAGGCCCTGGGTGTGCTGGACCCAAACGGCAAGCCAACAGCCAGGCTGGCCGCTGTGAAGGCTGCTGACCTGGCCAGGCTGACACAGAAGGCATGGCAAAAGGAACGCAACAAGATGATGGCAAGCTGCCAGCAGTGTCATTCAAAGAAATTTGCAAAGGGCGAACTCGAAAAGGGTGACGCCATGATCAAGCATGCAGACCACATTATGGCCGAGGCAATACGAGTGGTTGCAGGACTGTACAAGGATGGGATCATCAAGAAGGCCAAGGGCCAGGCCTATGCATACCCGGACATCCTGCGTTTCCACGATGCCCGAAACCCGATCGAGCAGAAACTGTGGACCATGTTCATGGAGTACAGGATGAGGGCATTTGAGGGCACATTCCACGCGAATCCCGATTATGTTACGTGGTACGGCTGGAGTGAACTGGTCAAAACGCTCAATGAGATCAAGGGTGAGGCCAAGGCCTTGCGCGAACTCCACCAGCATTCGTCCAAGTAGATTCAGCACTTTTTCATCGACACAGACTTGAAATTTCTGGCGTATTTCAGGAAACGGAGTTTGTCATGACAACTCAACACAGGGGCCTGGTACATTTTTCGCAAAAGGCGAACCTGGCCATACACGCGTTGATTTATCTTTACCAGGCCGACAGGCTGGTGGATGCTGGGGTGATGGCGGATGACATGGGAGTGTCCCGGACGCATCTCGCAAAGGTGCTGGGGCTTTTGGCAAACGAGGGGCTGGTGCAGTCAATCAGGGGACGCAATGGCGGGGTCAGGCTGGACAAGGCAGTGGGCCGGTTGAGCCTGCTGGACGTGCTGAAGGCCATGGAAGAACCTGTTGAAGGGCCGTATTGCCTGCTTGGCAAGCCGGTAACCAAAGAAAACCAGTGTGCTTTGGTGGATGTGCTGGACCAGGTCAACGCATTACTGCAACAGGCCTTATCCGGGATCAAACTGGACGAGTTCAGGCCATGTGCCTACATGTCGCCTGCAAAAAATACAACCAATAATAATCGGAAGTAGGCCAATGTTAACGTTTCCGGTAATCTCGTTTTTACTGCTTGGCGCGCATTTTTTGCGTGAAGGTATGCTGGGACTGGTCACTGCCCTGGTGATTGCACCGTTTTTGCTGTTTTATCGCAAAAGATGGGTCCCTGTTGTCCTGGGTATATTGCTGTTGGCCGGTGCCGGTGTCTGGGCAGCGGCAGGTTATGACTTCACCATGCTCCGCATACAGGCTGGAATGCCCTATACCAGGCTCGTTATTATCATGAGCGGGGTGACGTTGTTCACGCTGTTTTCCGCATGGGTCCTGTTGCGTAAAAGAACCATGCAGCGCTACCAGGGGGATGTGGCATCAACCGGCGTATCCGTATGGGTCTTTTTCCTGACCGCTGTCAGCCTGGCCATGATTCAGACCAGGGCACCCATGAACATGCTGCTGCTGAATCGTTTCCTGCCCGGATTCGGGTGGACCGAGGTCCTGGTAATGGCGGTGTACGCCGCAATCGTGGCAGCCAGGATCCACGACAAAAAGACCCAGGTAAAATGGCGTGTCCGCGTGTGGCGGTTGTTCAGCATTGTGTTTTTTGCGCAGTTGCTGCTGGGACTGGTGGGTTTTAATCGGTTCCTGATGACGGGAAAACTGCATTTGCCCGTGCCTGCCCTGATCGTTGCCGGTCCCATATACCGGGGCCACGAATTTTTCATGGTTTTCCTGTTTCTGGCCACGATTGCCCTGGTGGGGCCGGCCTGGTGTTCGCACCTGTGCTATATCGGGGCATGGGATGACGCGGCCTCACGCACGCAGCGCAGGGCAGGGTACTATCGAAACGATTCGGCGCGTATCCTGATTACGATACTGGTAATAGCGGCCGCAATACTGTTGCGCGTCCTGGGTGCTGGCTGGGTAATTGCCACGGTCCTGTCCGCTGTATTCGGCCTGGCAGGCGTGGGGGTCATGGTGTGGGTTTCGCGCAAGAAGGGGACCATGGTCCACTGTACATCGTATTGTCCCATGGGGTTGTTTGCCGATGTCCTGGGCAAAATCAATCCGTTTCGAATCAGGATCGACAACACGAGCTGCGTGTATTGCATGGTATGCGCAAATAGTTGTCGTTACAGTGCCATCACGAAAACAGACATACAACAGGGCAAGCCCTCACTGACCTGCACCTTGTGCGGGGATTGCGTAAACGACTGCCCAAAGGGCATAATCCATTACCATTTTCCCGGGTTGAGCCCAAAGGCCGCCAGGAACCTGTTTATCATCCTGGTCGTCACACTGCACGCGGTGTTTATGGCTGTGGCGCGGATTTGAGCGCGCCCTGGACCAGGCGATCCAATGCCTGTACATAGCCTGCGATGCCTTGGCCCTCAATCCGGGTATATGCTATTGGTCGTATCAGGGATTTTTGCCTGAAGGGCTCGCGTTCAGAGACCTTGCTGATGTGGACCTCGGCCACTGGCCTGTTGCACGCGGCCAGGGCATCACGCAACCCGATGCCAGTATGGGTGAGTGCGCCCGGATTGATTACGATTCCATCCACAATGCCCGCGAGCCTGTTGATTGTTGCGATCAATTCGCCTTCGATGTCCGACTGGAAGAAGATGGTGTGAACACCGAGTTCATTTGCATGCCTGCGTACCAGGGTGACAAGGTCGCTGTAGGTGTCATGCCCGTATATTTTCGGTTCCCTGGCCCCCAGACGTTGCAAGTTTGGTCCGTTGATCACCAGGATTACCGCATTGGGTGGCCGTACGGAATACGTTCGCCCGGAATGTTTCAGCCATTCCAGGGAGGTGACCAGTGCAGCCCGGACCTGGTGCCATTGTATGCCATGCACCAATTCGGGCCGACCGATATCGTGTAACAGCACCCATGTCCCAGCCTTTTTGTCCAGTGCCAGGCTGTCTTTTAAGGCATCAACTTCCAGTTCCTTCATATGTGGCAAGTGGAATCGTGCGATTGCATTCAGGATGGTGCGTTTGGTGTCCAAACACATCAAACCCTGCGCGTACGACAGTTCAACTGCTGCCACAATGCCCATGAGTACTGCCTCCCCGTGCCTGAAGGTGCGGAATGCGGTAGCAGCCTCAATGGCGTGACCGATCGTATGTCCCAGGTTCAATACGTGACGGGCACCCTGGTCCAATGGGTCCGCTTTTACAACGTTAAGTTTGAAATTCAGGGACATGGTAATGACCCGCGTCCACGCATCCTGGTCGCGATCGATCAGTGCGGCCACATGTTCGGACACGTAATACCACATGTCTCCACCCGCCAGGAGGCTGGTCTTGAGCACCTCGAACAGGCCGGCGTACAGGTCGCGCATGCCCAGAGTTAACAGGAATTGCGGGTCCACCAGTACCAGGTCCGGGTGTTTGAACATACCAACCAGGTTTTTGCCCCAAGGCAGGTTGACACCGGTCTTGCCGCCGATTACTGCATCCGCCATGGCGGTGGAAGTGGCAGGGCAGGATACCATGGGGACGCCTCGAAACAGCAAGCCAGCCGCCATACCGGCAGCATCCAGCAGGGTCCCTCCGCCGACGACCACCAGGAAGTCCGTCTTGTGCATGCCGGACAATACCAGCCTATGGATCAGGGTCCGGACAAAATCCATGGTTTTTATTGCCTCGCCACCAGGGACGCGCAGGACCCGTGAATGGGCAGGGCAGGGCAGGGCAGGTATGCCGCCGTCCACCACAAAAAACGGCCTGCCCGGTAACCTATCAATTATATCCCGGACGCTGTTACATACACCCGAACCTATGGTGATGTCATAGTCCTGGTCCGGCAGGTTTATGCGACCTTGTAGTTTCTCCATTTTCCCAGCCTTGCCAGCACCTCGTCCACGTTCAGCTCCAGGGCTATATCCGGCACCGGAACATGGATGTCCGCCATTTTATATAGATTTTCGCGTGTGTTCAGCAGTTCCAGGCATTTATTGCGTACTCCGTCCTTGTCCAGTTTGTCAAACAAAGGGCGACTGGCCTGGTCCCTGGTGATCCGTTCGACCAGTGTATCCGTGTCAGCCTTCAGGTACAGCAAAATGCCCTGGCGTTTGCGTATTTCACGGACCACGGATTCGTTCAGTGCGCCTCCACCCAGGGCAACGACCCGGTCCGGCTCCTGGAGTGCGTTTGTCACTGCCGAGGATTCCGCCTTGCGAAATGCCTCCAGCCCCTGCGTACGTATCATGTCCCTCGCGGATATTCCAAATAATTCCTCCACCAGGTGGTCCGTATCCAGGAATACGCGTCCCAATGCACGCGCAAGTGCCTCGCCGAGCCTTGTTTTGCCGCTGGCAGGCATGCCACACAACACGATTGGACCAACACTACCCAGCCTTGCCTTGGCCTCTGTGCAGTATTCAAACCAGCGGGCCTTGACCCTTGGTAACGTGCCCATGCCCATGTCCTGCAGGATGGCGTCGGCAATGACAAAGGCGGCCTGGGCCTGTACAACCTGCAAGGCAGGACCGAGTGCGCTGGTATCACTGCGAATGTACGGGGTATCCGCCTGTTTTGCATCGTACAGGTCCTGGCTGCGTAAGGGTATGCGTACACCGGACACGGGTTTCAATGTGACGAACACCTCTATGGGTCCGCCGGTGGACATGCCGGCTTCTATGCCGCCCGACATGCCCGTGGTCACGCCTCCGGGCAGGACAGCACCGTAGGTCTCGGGGGTCCACAGCCCCTCGCTGCCGGCAATTCGCCCGATTTCCACGGCCTTGACCCCCTGGATCGCCATTAGCGCGCCTGCAAGCCGGGCGTCCAGTTTTCGGGGAGTGGTTTCGTAGCCTCCGATTCCAGGTGCGAGGCCGTCTATCACCAGCCTGATACGTCCCCCCACTGATATGCCTTGGGTTGCAGCAGCCTCGATTTCCCCGGCCGCCTCATCCTCATTGCGCAGCATACCGATACCGTGGCCGCGCACCTCTTTTACCACTCGTGTGCTGAAAGGATACGGTCCCTGGTCCTGAACGCGGCCAGCCTGCACACAATGGGCGGCAATCCCGATACCCAGTTCATCCAGAAATGCCTGTACAATCACTCCCACTGCCACCCGTACAGCGCTTTCCCGGGCACTGGTGCGTTCCCTGGCCGGTGCAAAATCCGCGGAATCCAGCCTTACGGCAGCGCCGATGTCGCCGTGACCCGGTACAGGTATATGCATCGCCCCAAGTTCGCTCCTGCTGTCCTGGTTTTCTATGACCAGGGCCAGGGGGTCCCCGGTGCTCAAGCCCTTGCACATGCCTCCGATGATTTGAAATGTGTCCTGCTCCATTTCCTGCCTGGGGCTGCGTCCCTTCCATGTGCGCCGTATTTGCAGGGCCTTTCGGATCGCGGCCGTGTCGATGGCGACACCTGCGGGCAGGCCTGTCAATATTCCGGTTATGGCCGTACCGTGTGAGTGTCCTGCCGTTTCAATCCTGAGCATGTCCACACCTTTGAATAGTGTTTTTTACGTTGATTGCCTCACTCAGGTCCACACCGAACCACAATCGCCATGCAAGCGCGGCCTGAAACACCAGCATTGCCAGCCCGTTTATGCCTCGTCGCCCGGTGTTTATGGCCAGTTGCATGCCCACGGTCCTACCCTGGTAGTTAAGGTCGAAAAATGCGCCTCCGGGTTTCAGTATATCACCCACAGGCCCGGGCAGGAAGTGCGCTATTGCCTGGCCAGACAAGGGAGTTGCATTGATAACCAGGTCCACCGGCTGCCCTGGTTCAAAGGCCTTGACGAAGGGAAAAATGTCTTGCAATGCCCTTGCGGTTGCATGGTTCCTGGCATGCACATGTATGGTTTCATAGCCCGAATCAACCAGGCCCGCAACCACGGCCCTTGCCGCACCGCCGCTGCCCAGCACCAGGGCCGATGTACCCTTGATCTGGTGGAATTTCAGGGCACGCACAAAGCCTTCCAGATCCGTCAGAGCGCCATTTACCACGCCTTTGTGCATATACAGCGTGTTTACAGCCCCGCATCGGCGGGCACCCGTGGACAATGCCTGGCAGTATTCGGTGCCTTTGACCTTGTACGGTGTGGTGACATTGATCCCATGGATGTGCCCGGATTCCAACTGCGCCACGGCTCCTGCCAGGTCTGCGTCCCTGTCCGTGTCACATAGTATGTACCTGGCCGGCACCCCCATGAGATCGATAAATGCCTGGTGTATGCAGGGTGAAAGGCTGTTACCGATGTTATGGCCGATCAGGCACAGGGTTAGTGTTTTCATTGCATAAGTACTTTCAAGTCCTCTTCAAAATCGGGATAACTGATGGACAGCAACCCGACCCGTTCGATCTCCACTGGTATGTCCAGCGCCATGCCAGCCAGTTTATAGGCAAATCCCATCCTGTGGTCCATGCCCTTGTAAACCAGTTTATCAGGCCTTGTGATGCTGGTATCCGTTATCAACAGGTCCTCATTTTCAATGTACGCCGTGACACCGATTTGACCCATCAGGTCCACGATTGCCTGCGCCCGGTCAGATTCCTTCACTCGTAGTTCGCGGATATTGCGAATGATTCCCTTGGCCCCGTGTAGCACTGCTGTGACCACGAATACGGGGATTTCATCTATCATCGTGATTGCTGCCATGCGTGACACGTGGAAATCCCGAAGGCCCCTGGTGTAAGAGACGTGGATTGTGCACGTGGATTCCGGGGCAGCAGGCTGGACGTAAGTGGATATGTGTGCGCCCATGTGTGACAAGGCCTCAAAAAATCCGTTGCGCAAAGGGTTGCACAGCACCCCGGACAGCACGATGTCCGATCCGGGCAGGCTGAGTGCCAGGGCTGCCAGCACCGAGGCATTCGATGTATCGCCAGGCAGATGTAAACTGAATGTCCTTGGGCGGGCAGGCCCTCGGACCTGGATCGCACGGGCTTCCCCGGACGCGGGTGATATGGCGACAGGAAGCCCCAGGTATTGAAATAACCTTTCCGTGTGGTCGCGGGTGGGCAGGTTTTCGATGTAGGTTGTTGTGCCCCTGGCCAGCAGGCCGGCCAGCAAGACCGCGGATTTGACCTGTGCCGACGGGACCTTGGACCGAATCGTTGCATTGGACAGTGATGTCCCATGTATTTCGATCGGGGGAAAGCCGTTATTGGTGCTGACCTGAGCCCCCATGGCGGACAGGGGGATTGCCACGCGGTCCATGGGTCTCTGTGCCAGGCTTTGATCCCCCTCCAGTGAGGTGTTGACACCTGGCATACCGGCGATTACGCCCATGAGCAGCCTCATGGTGGTGCCGGAATTCTTGCAGTCTATGCGGTAATGGCCTGATTTCCATGGGCTGGCTGTCAAAACAAGGTCGTTGTCGCGTTCGTCAAAATTCAAAACACCGAGCCTGCACAAGGCGTGCCTGGTCGCCACCACATCCATACACCTGGACGAGTTTTTGATGTGTGAACTCCCGTCTGCCAGGGCGGCCATGATATAGGCCCTGTGTGCAAGGGATTTGTCCCCTCTGAGCGTGATCTTACCCTTCAGTCGGAGCATGCGCCTCCATTTCACGCGTTTTTCTGATGATCACCTCAAAGATCTCGCGAATTGCGTCCCCGGACATGGGTCCATGTATGCGTGTCACCTTGGCCAGCACCGCGTTTTCACGCCCCTGGTCGCGGATCGGCATGCCAACTGTCCTTTTCAGGTTAGCGGCCCTCATGGCCAGGTGCGCCCGTTGTTGCAGGAGTCGTACAATATCCCTGTCGATCCTGTCAATTTGCTGCCTGATCTCTGTAATACTCATGCCAGGTCCTCAGTATGCCCCTGCAGGTGATCCGGGTTGTAACGATTTGCGTTCCAGGGTCACTGTTAATCCCTTGAATTCCTGATGTAATTCTGTTGAATCCACAAGTGATTCCAAGTGGAAATCCTTGTTTTTCTGCAAACTTATCAGGACTTTTGCCAGTTTGTTGCCCATCTGTTCGATTGTATCGGTCAGTTTGTTTGCCTGGTAAGCAATACCCGGGCGTCCGGCCCTTTGATACACCGGATGTCCTGAATCCAACTCGAATACCAGGAAATCAGGCCCGTTTTCGATTGTAAGTCTGGCAATGATGATTGATTTTTGCTCACTTTGGGCGTGTCCCTGTGAATGGCCGAGTTGGATGTGTTTTTTGCACCAGTCGCAACGAAAACAATCCTGGGACAGGTATACCTCTTCGGTGCTGTTGGCAAAAGGAACCAGGACCTGCTCAATAAAGTCGGGTTGAAAATTGTAAGGCAGGCTGAGTGTAATGCCCGGTTCATCGAACAACATGGGATTATTTTAACGCTTTATAAAAAAATAGGGAAGCCGTATCAAGCGAGGCATCTTCGATGTGATCTTATTTTTCAACCATCTTATTTATCAAGGAGTTACAAAACCATGGTTCAAAATCATCAATTTTGACAAAATACGTGTACAGGGGATTAGAGTAATCATTTGGTGATCATGGCGAGGCATTTACATGCATTTATAGCGCTTTTTGAATTGCAAGATTTTTTGTTGATATGCGATGCATATCGGCTACTGGGTCCCACTGTGGCTCTGCCGTCTGATTCCTCGCCGGCTTCGAGGCTGTTTGTTGCGCTGTGGCTGCGTGACTCGCTCGGCCCTCATAAGGATATGATATGCGATGCATATCAAGGTTTGGGCCCGGTGGGCAGGGATGTAAGATTTGAAACAGGCAAAGGCATGTCACAGTGGCTCGGGATCGGTGTCGCCCGCAAGGGGTCTCGTACCGCTCCCCTCGCCCCACATATCTTGTATGGGATGAGGGGCCGGGCCGTATTGGGAAAGGTGAAAACAGTGCCCGACTGCCGGATTCATCGACCTCTTGTGCCGGTCGTCAGGACCACAGTCGGACCCCTTGTGTGGGGTGGTGGGGAAAAAGACCGTGCATGATACGTAGGGGTGGGTTCTAAACCCGCCCGGTTTCAATATCACAAAAACGAAAACGCAAGATTTTTATGTGTGACCACGCATAACCTTGTGTACACGGCCAACGGCCACTGAATTCTGGCTTCGGGCTTCGGGATTCGGGTTTCGGGACGCAGCCTGCGGCTGCTGCGGGACGGCCCTGCGGGCCTTTCTGTAAGGCTCCCGTAGTAACCGGAAACCCCGGCCTCGGTCAACCAAAGGCAGGCGAGGCCGCCTGCGCTCCACGGTCTCGGTCACGGACTCGGCCACAGCCAACGGTCACGGTCACGGACTCGGTCAACGGCCAACGGCCACGGAATACGGCAGTTAAACGGACCCGGCTGGGTAAAAATTTGGAATTTTTGCAGGTTTAGAGCCGGCCCCCCATCTTACCGTTGATTTTTGGGATAATTTGATTTTTCACACATAAAAATCATTTTTATATTCAATCATTTGCCTACATCGAAGTTGGCTCGAGTTGATGCATCTTCGATGTGAGTTTTTTTCCAAAATTACCTGAACTAAAATCGGGAGCCGGGCGCTGCAAGCGGCCCATTTACATCTTTGTCCTGTGTACGAACACAGCGTTGATTCGAAACCTGGGACTGGTTCCCTCGCTCCATGCCACGAAATAACCATCCGGCAGGGCCGCTATTGCCGGCGGATACGGTGCCGCAGGGTTATGGTTCAATTTAACGGGTTTCCCGATCAGCACGGGTGAGCCATCAGCACCTGCCTTGAATTCCTGGAACCAGACCTCGTTTCTTATGCCCTGGATCACCTTGTACCATGCAACTGCCCCACCCCCTTGAACGGTGGCTACGGCAGGGGTGTGATTCATACCCGAGGGTCGTTTGATAACGGTCGGTGTCCCGGACGGATTTCTGGCATTTTCTATGACTATGTAGGAATCCTTGGATGACGGGTCACTGCTTTGGAAGACTAACCACGGGGACTTCCCCTGCGTTGCAGAGGCACAATCCGGGGCCTGGTTCTGGTGTCCAGGATACGGGTCTATCACCCCGGAAGGCTCATTGGATGTCCCCCGCAAGGGTGACGTAAGCATGCGGACACCGTATGTGGTTACATTGGTATTTGCGTCGGTCTGTTCGCGCTGCCATGACAGGTAAATATAATCCGGGTCTGATGCCACCACGGGCCACATCTCGGCGATGCCCTTATGGGGT
The DNA here is from genome assembly GCA_015493765.1 of Deltaproteobacteria bacterium. Classification (GTDB taxonomy): domain Bacteria; phylum Myxococcota_A; class UBA9042; order DTJE01; family S145-11; genus S145-11. The sequence goes on along the minus strand of WGCQ01000201.1, from coordinate 18,964 downwards.
GCCGGCAAAAGACCCTGGCCCACCTTGTTGCCATCCTTGTCTATGGTTTGCAGCCATACCTGGAATGACTTGAAGCCTTTGGCACCCACGGCCGCGGTCAATGCAAACCGGTCGCCGGGTAACGGGGCCAGACGTTCGGCCAGGGCGTTATGATTGGCCGCCACCGTATTTGTCAGGTCGAGTTTGCGGTCTTGTTTCATCAAGGGAGAGCCATCAATATGAAAAGAACGGTACCACACGGACAGGTTATCAGGAGACTGTCCATTATCCGCCTGCCACGCAACCATCATGATGTCATGGTTGATTGCAATTGAGGGGTCAGTGTAGTTGTCCTTGGATTCGTGGTTTACCATGAACGGTTCAACGATGTGTGTCCCGTCGCAGGCCAGACGAACGACCCATACATCGAAGCCTTTCTTGTCGCCTTTACCAGGCAGGTTATATGCCACCCAGATCCCTTTCCCGTCCCAGGCAGCAGCCGCATGGATTTGGGTATCGGGACCAGCGGGGTCGATTGAAAATATGTTGCCGAATACCGTATCGGAGGACGGGCACTTGAATTGCGGATTGCCCTGGTCCACAACCACATCCTCGCCGTTGTCCTTTTGTGTTGTTTCATCCGCACCGTGGGTGTCATTTCCTGCAATCTCGTTTGCCGGCAGGTCGGAAACGTTGTTTTGCCCCTGGGAACAAGCCAGGATCGCCGGAATAATCGCCAGACACAAATATGCGGATATTTTCATAATCACCTCGCCATGAAGACAAATGTCTCCCGTCAATGTTAAAACGAAATCTCCCGGGATGCAATTCCTGATTCGAGTTGAGGGATCTTCGATGTGAGGATGTTTTTAGGCCACGCTGTTTATCAATGTGTTACATAACACTGGGATTTGGCTTTCGGGTGCCGGACCATGCCTGTTCATCGCCATTCTACGGTGACGGCCTCGATTTTCGTGGTGCCGTTACCATCCCTGGCAATCTCCTTCACCAGGCTTACTGGCTCACACTGGCCAAAAATTGTATGGTGGCCGTTCAACCAGGGGGTTGGCACTTCGGTAATAAAGAACTGGCTGCCGTTTGTGGCAGGGCCTGCATTTGCCATGGCCAGTCTGCCGGGTTTGTCGAACTTCAGGTTGGGCTTGAATTCATCATTGAATTTGTATCCCGGTCCGCCCGTGCCGTTGCCCCTGGGGTCGCCGCCCTGGATCATAAATTTGGGAATAACCCGGTGAAATACCAGTCCGTCATAAAATTTACCCTTTTTCCACTCGCCGGTCTTTACATCCTTGTAAGGTTGTTCACCCAATGCCAGTCCCACGAAGTTGGCCACGGTCATTGGCGTCTGCTTGTAAAAAAGTTCGCAGGTAAATTTACCACGTGATGTCACTATGGTTGCCACCAGTTTTTCACCCTTGCCTTTAACGCCTTTCAATGCCTCTTTCAACGAAATAGGGCCTTTGACCGGTTTTACGGTCGTTTCCGCTTTGTTTTCCATCTTTTTTGCCTCCTTTTTTACCTGTTTTGCCTGGGTTTTCTGTGTTTTCTGGGCTTTGGTGACACTTTTCACCTTCCGGGCGCTTGCGTGTTTTTCGGGCTTCTTGACTTCGTTTTTTTTGCAACCACCCAGGGCCAGCGCCAGGCCCATCACCCCGATCATAAAGAATCTGTTATACATGATGCACCTCCATTACATGCCCCTGACAATACGCCATACACCATCCTCTTTTACAAAATCCAACCGGTCGAAATCGTCCTTAAAGATCCATTTCTTGTGTTCACCCACGGCAATTAGTACCTTGGCCATGTATTCAAACTCGGCGGATGCCTTGTGTTTACCGACGGTAATCCGGCTAACCTTAATATGATACTGGATGGCCTTCACGTTATCCTGCAACATGGGAAAGACCTTTTTTACAACCGTATCGTACCCATAGTCATCGTCGGAAGTGGCGGTTGTCCCGGCATTTTCGTAATACCGTCGTGACAGCATGGCGCCAAGGGTTTTGATGTCGCGATGTTCCATGGCAACGCGATATTTTTCAACCAGATTCAGGATCTTGCGCGTTTGGGGGGTATCCGGAATCTTTGTGTTTTCGATATACTTGGCACCACACGCAGTCATTGTCAGCATCATCGATACCATCAGGATCTTTTTCACCACGTACCTCCAGGGTTGAATATAACCCTGCATTGTGATTTTTTCAAGTTGTGTTAGAGGAGTTAGGATACCTCTATGTAAGAATTATTTTTTGACCCTTTTATGCAGCACCCATTCCGAGGAAACTCATGTACAGGGGGCGGGTTCTAAACCCGGCCTGAAATTGCCATCAAATCAACACCCTCGAAGCCGCCTGCGCTCCATGACTCCCGTCACCACCACGATCCACACGGCCAACGGTCACGGCCAACGGCCAACGGTCAACGGTCTCGATCTCGGACACGGCCAACGGTCACGGACCCGGATCTACTGCACCCCCTGCCTGAGTACCAGGTCGATCCCGGACTGTATGCCCTGGCCTGTCTGGGGGTTGATTGACACCGGGACCGGCTGGGTCCCCATGGTGTAAAACCCTACGGCGTCTGGCGTACCCTTGAAATTTCCGTTGGGGTAATGTGCTGCATACACGTAATAACGCCCATTGGGCAGGTTCTTGATTATGTAATTGCCATCATCCTGGATTGCCACTGCCAGGATTGCCTTGCCCTTGGGGTCATCGCCGTGTTGCAGGGCGTTGGTGCACAGGAATACGGCCTCATCAGCATAATGTATGGATGACCCGATATTGGTAACGTGACCTGTAATCACACCCTCGCCATGAAGTGCCGTATGTATATGCATCTCAAGGTTCACGAGTTTATGACCGGATTTTAATTCAATGGGCACGGGGATCGTATCAACTGATGACACACCAATCGCATCGAAACCCTGGCCCTGAACCGGTCCGTTATATGCAAAGGCATACACGAACCATTTGCCATAGGGCACATTATTGAAGGCCACGTGACCCGTGGCATCCGGGGTCTGGACCAACGGGTATGGGTTCGTGCCCCATTGCGGCGCATCACTGTACAGGGCCAGCACTATGTTGTGGCCTTTCCACTGGTCGAAATCCTGTATGCTCACGATGACAGTGCCACCGCCGTAATCCACCTTCCGGGTCTGCACCTGCACCACACCACCCGAGGAAATATCCAGTGCCACGGGAATACCACCTGACAACGGCATGCCAACCATGGAGGGCAGATTGCCCGTATCACCGCTGTTAAAGGCCATTACCGTTGGCATAAAATACTCACACGACAGGCCGTTGACCTTGAAATTGCCCTTTGAGTCCACACCCGTGATCATAACGGGATCGATATTCCCGATACCCTGGGGGCCGTTTTGGGTTATAAACACCGATGTGCTCAGATACATATCCGGATCCAGCCCCTGAACAGTACCCTGAATGGAACAATCCCCGGCAGGCACGTCCTTCAGCGCAAAGTTTATGGTTGGTGAGGTCACCAGGTTAACCTTTGCAGGCAATCCGGTACTGTTTTTTGTGTCCGAATAGTATCCCATGGCCTGGCATGCACCGGTCTGAGGGTCGCAATTCGTTACGGCAAACACGTACAGGCCGTTTTTGGGCATATCCGGCATTTTCACGTGCCAGTTGGCATCGGGCACACCCACGGCAGTACACTTGCTGAGGTCCAGGTACGGGTATGGGGTCAGGCAAATCGCCGTCTGGCTGGGCTTCAATTTGCTGTTGTGCGCCACATTCAAGGTCACGTCCAGTGTGTACGGCGTATGGGTCACCGGCATCATTTGGATGAAGGCGCCGTCGAACTCAACCCTGTGTTCCGTCAGCACAACAGGTACGGGCACATGGGCATCGCCCATATACGTACCCTGGGCGCTCACGTCCATTGTCTGAAAGTCCTTAACCAGGGATGCGTGAACATAGATCGACTGGTCCAGCGGCAGGTTTTTTACACAAAAATACCCGGATTTATCAACGGTCGCCCAACGGATAGGGGTTTCCCCGGGTCCCAGGCTCGGCCCCAGCGTGCAAAAAACTCGTGTCATGTTTGGATCCATGCCCTGGCTGTACTGGACGCGTCCACAGATCACGCCTTTGCCCTTTTTAAACGGCACCAGGTTGATGTCTATGTCACCCACCACCTGGTGTTTTTTGGACAGGACCACGGCCTTGGGATAGTGGCCGCCACCGGAATAAAAACCGGATGCATCGTAGCAATCGGGACACACGGACGCCTGGTCCTTGAAATGATACGCGTAAACGTAATAGTTGTCATACGGCAGTGTGGTTTCGAGGTATTTGCCGTCCTGGTCGGGCTGGATGTAATCCCGTGGCGCAATACCTTTCACCGGGAAGGGCTGCCGTAAAAATACCACGTAGGTAACACCGCCGTTTGCACCGGTGACCTTGCCGCTCACAAGCGCAGGGGACTGGAAATAATCGTATATGTGGAAATCCACGTTGCTTGCATTGGGCTGGTCCTTGGAAATCACTATGCCCTTTGGGAAAAAGCCGTCGTTGTAATAACCGTACCCTATGGGCTTCGTGATATCGCCGCCCTGTACCAGGTAGGCCTTCAGGTAATACGTTGCAGGCGACAGTCCCTTGATCGTAAGATTCAAGTCCGAGTTCAGAATCGTCATGGTGTACCAGTGGCACTTGCCTATTTCGGGATTGTCCCCCAGGAACAGCACTGCGTCCATCGGGTCAAAGGCCTTATCGTCCAGGGTTACATGCCCCGTGATCGACCCGTTACCGTAAGGTATGTATTGCGGTGTCAGTTTGATAACAACATCCTTGACAATCGGGTTATTGGCCGGGACCTTTACAGTCTTGGGGTGCCCCGGGTCCCCGCCGATCACGCCGATTGCATCCGGCAACACGGACAGCCCTTGCTTTGTAAAGTGAAACGCGTACAGGTAATAAGTCCCCGGTTTAAAGTTGACAAATTTAAAAACCCCGTCTTTTGTGGGTGTAACCATTTGCAGGATATGTGAGCCCGCTGTGGTAAGGTCCGTGATCAGCAACACCCTCATGTTTCGCCAACCGCTTTTCAGGGAATTTGGCACATCCAGGCGGCCTTCCAGGATTGTCTTGACAGGAGGTATGTAGATATCCGGTCTGACAAAAATGTCAGACCCAGGGCCAGTTTGATCCACAATACCCGCATCCCCTGCGTCCTGTTGTACATTTATCGCTGCGTCCGGTGCGGATGTGTTGGACATGCTGAAAAAACTCTCGCAGCCCAATACCGGCAGCAACAACGCGCCAAGTAGGATATATCGTTTCATGGGACAATCACCTCCGAATCGAGTATGCCCACCTGCATGCCACCTGAAACCATGAAAGACCACACCTCGTGTGTCATTTCGTAAAAGCCCCTTTCCAGAACAGAACCCGAGGTAAACCTTTGGCCTGCTATCAGGTCATGGGCTGCATATCCCTTGATAAATCGTACTGTTGTACGCACAGGCCTGTCCAGGGACCTGACAGATGCCGTGATTCCTGGTGGAAATATACCCAGTGCCCAGGCCAGGACCTCGTTTGGCTCGTAAGGGGTATTGTTGTTCAGGCCGTTACCTATGAATTCGTCGCCGACCACTTCCTGGTACAGGATGGCCGCCTGGTCCTTGAACTTTGCAGGATCGGCATAATTCAAGGGGTCAACAGGGTCCGCCACCCACTGAAGCATGGGCAGATACCAGTTAAAGAAATCGGTAAACACCCTGGAGGAGGGCTCGGTCTTTAATTTCTGGGCGACGAGCAGCCTGAGCCGCTGACCGACCGTGGGCGAACGTTCCATCACACGCGCGAGATACGCGGCAGGCGTGTTCAACACCAACACCTTGGCATCCTTGGCATACCGGGCATACTCCAGGGCCAAGGCGCCGGTCAGCCCGTGTCCCACGATTGCAGGCACTGTGCCGTCCAGGTCCCTTGTGCCGTTCGGGTGATCCAGGGGAAACATGTCCATCGAATAGCCGGCAATGGCACGACGCGCGTAAAACATGTCCGTCACGGCCTGCAGGAAGTTCGCCTGGGTGGCAATCAAGTGCAACGGATCAAAAAATCCCTCGCCCGAGGTGGTCATTCCGTTGCCATCCACGTCCCTGGTGGGCCTTGTTCCGTGTTCAGGCAGGTCAAACGCCAGCAACGCGTAACACGCGGCCGAGGTGTATGGTGCGATATTCGCGGACGAATACTCGTCACTGTAGATGTCATGCACGAATATTGCGGTTTTCATGGGCTCATCGCACTGCACCACCATTCCGTGGAACTTCTGGCGTGCCGCCGGAATATAAAGGACAAACGGGACATCCACGGTTTTGGGGGTGGTACCCATGCCGCCTGATGCAGGGTCGTCCGTTACCGGTGTCCTGAAATCGGGTAAAGGCATGGTACCCTCGATTACGCCCTGCAGGCCGTTCATATCAATATACGCCAGTTCAGGGTGTTTTTGCTGAAATTCCGCAACCGACAATATATCAACATGCCTTTTCAGGGTCTTATCCTTGCCCTTGCCATTCAGTGCAACACTGGCCTTTGTGCTGTGTTCGTACAGGGCCGACAGCTTCGACGTAATATTCTGAGTGGTAAAGGCGGTCATGTTCACGATGGATGCCCGTTTTATACCGGCTTCCTGTTGCAGTATGTCGAAATACTTCGAATAAACCTGCCACAATTTGTTCAAGAAGGCGGCCTGCTTGTCGGTCATAAACACGATCATGGACGTATTGCCCTGGACCAGCGGCTTCTGGCTCTTGAGTACGTTGAATACCTGTGAGCCCACAACCGTTGTACCGCCCTCACCGCGTACATCGTTGGTCACCAGGGCCAGGTACGTGGTGTCTTCCTTCAGTGGCATATCGAAATCAATTTCTACACGCGTGGGCATGGACAGGTTCAGGTGGGGATTGTACAACTTGACCGGGACCAGTTTGTCCCCCCGGGTCACCTCGAATAGTTTTACCGATTGCCTGTTTACCGACGCCCTCTCCAGGGGCTTGGAAAAATCAAAGGTGATCCTGGGCAGGGTGGAAAAGCCTTTCAGTGTGTTCACCTGGGCGATGATCGAGCGTTGCAAGGCACTCGTGTCCCCTGTGACCGGGAGTTTTACCTGTTTGGTCGAAGGGTCCATGTAGAAATTGTTTGGAAACGGCATCTTTTGCTCAAAGGGATCGAATACCGATACCGGCCCAGGGGTGAATCCGTTGATGGCCTGGCCAGACCCCCATTTCTCGCCGCATGCACTGACAAGTAGTGCCGCTGCCAGCAGGCACAATGTATTCAACCGCATATACACCTCACAACCTGATCGTGATCTCGCCGAATGCCGTTATTGGTTGCCCCGGTATGATGATGACTGATCGCTTGGAACCGTCAAAGTAACTGTTCAGCAGGTTTTGTGAAAAATTGACTATCATGTCCGGGTAGTCAATCCTCTGATTTGCCAGGTTATAGCCGACCACGGACAGTTCCAGCCACTTCGTGACCCTGTACCCCAGCCTGAGGTTGACCAGCACGTAGCCAGGGATCTTTTCCGAACTGCTGCTGTACACCGAGGGTCCCTTGATATTCGTGATGTACTTGCCCGTGCGTGGAGGCACATACTGGACCCACGGATAGAAGTAAAAGCCCTTGTAATTGCCCCGTATTCCGGCATTCAGCAACACCGGGGCCATGTAGTCGATCCTGCGGTCCTTGTACCGGTCCTTTGCCCATTTTGCCGATATGTTCAGTTGATAGCGCAAGGCCAATCCATGCTTGTTATAGATGTCGCCCTTGCCCTCAACGGACCCGCCGACCACGGTAATACCGGGCATATTGTCGTAGGTCTTGGGTGCAATCAATTTACCGTTTTGCTCCACGGCCCTGGCAACCTGGCGGATTTCGTTCTTGGTGTACAAAAAATACGTGTCCGCCGTAATTTCATGATGTCCCTTGATCTTATAGTCAAAGGTAAGCTCCGCGGTTTGCACCCTTTCGGATTTCAATTTCTGGTTTCCTACCAGCACATCCGGGATCAGGGCAGTCAATTCATAGATAGATGGCGCCCGGTAGGCCTGGCCGTAAAGGGCCTTGAGGTACATGTTATGTGCGGCCTGCCATACGATGCCTGCCCTGGGCACCACGCTCCACCCGATCACCTTGTTTCGGTCCGCACGTACGCCCGCGCTGAAGGAAAAATCGCCTATACTGTAGATTACCTGGGCGTAAGGCTGGATCACGTCGATGCTGTACGAGTCCTTGGAACTGAGGTGGAATGCATCCCTGGCATTGTGTGCGTTCAGGTCGCGATAATGCCAGTATTCGAACGTCAGACCTGCCATCAGGTTCAGGCCCTTCACCGCCTTCCAGTTCACATACCAGTCAAGCCCGTGCTTGTATGCCATATACCTGGCGTACAAAGGATTTTGCTGGACCGGGTTTAGTTTGCTGGTACCCTGGACATAGCGCAAAAAAGGGTAGGGTAGCAGTTCGGTACGCTTGTGAAGGTCGAACCAGTAGGTGGCAGCGGTTTCCACCTTTTTTGTGATCTTTTTGTCATAGCGCAACATTGCACCCAGGCCGGCCTGTTCGGCATCACCACGTGCCGAAATCGCCGCATTGTATCCAAACTTCTGTTTTTGCAGCAGGTAGCCAAACGCGTGGAATTCGAAATCCTTGTACACGGCCTTGAAAAACAGGTTTCCAAAATTGTCCGTGTACGGGAATTTACCGTTGTCGCCCTCGATGTCCGCATCGACCTTCAGGTCATAGTTATCACCATAGCGGCCGTTTCCCGCAAACACAAAATAGCCGTCCTTGCCCAGGTTGCCACCCGCATATATCCCGGCCTGCTTTACGTTGTACATGCCATAGCGTGCGGTCAGGCTGGCCTCACCCTTCTTGACATTTTTGCGCGTCACGATGTTGATCACACCGGAAAATGCGTTAGTACCGTACAGCACCGATGCAGGTCCCCTGATTACCTCAACCCGCTCCACGGATTTCAAGGGAAAGCCTTTCAAATAAAAGGAACCGGTAAACGGGTCCTCCACGGGGTGGCCATCGATCATCAACAGGACCTTGTTATTAAAATGGGAGGGCACAACACCACGGATAACCACGTCCGTGTAGCCGTTGAAACTCTCCGTGATGTTTATTCCGGGCAAAAACGACAGGGCCTGGTACAGGTTTTCAACACCCATTTGTTGCAGTTCCTCGCGCGTGATCACCTCGATGGTGGCAGGCGCTTCCTGCACGGTCTGTTCCACCTTGGTGGCGGTCTTGGTTTTTACCCCCAGCAGTTCCTCCAAGGACATCTCGCCGAGGTGTTCCTCGAGGTATTTTTCCTCGTTTGCCTTCTGTCCATTGTTTTTTTGCCCGTTATGTTTTGTTTGTGCATAACCCGTGGAATGGCCCAAGACCAGGACCAGGCTAATACACATCAGCAAGGTTGAGAATCTTTTCATCGAACCTTACCCCCTCTGCCTTACACCTGCGTTTGTTGATTATCAAGGCAAATCCCGAGGCTTTGCGGCCTACAGACAGGCATACACCCACGTGCTGATAGCCTGCAATCCCGGTTACCGTGGCCGCACCGGCACGCAGTGCGCCATGCAGCGCACCCCTGACATCTTTCCGGTCCATCGGAACTATGTACACCAGCCTTATGTGCATGGAACGAAGTTTTGACCTCAGGCTGTCCGCATCCTGGTAAACCACGAGCGTCGGGACAATTCGTTTCCCTGCCACGGTACGGCCCGAGACAGCGTGCATCTTGGAAAATACGACCTGGGCCTTTTGTTTGCTATACGGGTCGTCATCGCATACAACCGCGGTTTTGATCGTGGATATGCCGGAAAATTTTCCCTGGTCGTGGGCCAGTACGTTCAGTATTACGCCCACCTGCCGGATCACGGACATGGCAAAGCCCAGGTGCGGTACCTTTTTGACAGGCTTGGGAGGGGGGGGCGGCTGTGGCTTGGGCATGGGCTGTACCGCAGGAGGAGGCGCATTCATTGCCACCTTTTGTGGTGTCGGTTTTGTTGTTTCGTTTGCTGGCGGCGTTTGCTGAACGTTTTGCACTGGTGGTGTCTGGGGTGAATTTGCGGGTTTTGTTTGTTTGACCGGATTCAGGGATACGAGTGTGATGCCCAGTTTGATTTTTTTACCTTGCCTGATTCTAATACGCTTTGAGAATGTCTTGTATCCCTTTGATTTTATTAATAGTTTATGTTTGCCAACTGGCAGGTTCAATTCCAGTTTGGTGTATGTTCCTACCCGTTTTCTGTCAATATATATGCGGGCCTTGTGTGACAATTGCATGGACAACATGCCGGTCTTTTTCTGCTTTCCATGGTTTGCCGTGCCCGGTAGTTCGAAAAAGGCCCACAAAGGCCGGCGTCCTATGGTTCGAATTATGTCAACAGATGTCTCGGGTCGAATCACAGGTGGTTCTATGCGTGTTACCTTGGGTGGCTCCTGCCGTTCATGCGCAATGGGTTTGGGCACTGGCTTGGGCCGTAAAAACAACAGGTAAACCAGTACGAAACCCACCAACGCCACCAGGAATCCATTAATCCAGATTATTCGACTGGTCCGCTTTGATTCCTGCTTGTGCCCAAGTGATGCAATGAACTCATCCAGGTTCATCCCATCGTACCTGGCCGCAGTGGAACTGGATGTGGAACTGGAATAACTGTCCGTCGTGAGTGCCGCGGCCTTGGACGTGGTTGTGATGGATGGCACGCCATCAGGCAACACAAAGTCGTCTATGGTCATTTCCTCGAAGGATTTTTCCGTGCCCTTGGTCATTAAATTGCGTATAAATTCGGCAACTTCCGAATTGTCCACCCGTTTTTTGGGTGTGGACGAAATATAGGTTTCCAGGTCGTTGGCCATGTCAGCAGCGGACTTGTACCTGTTTTCCGGGTCCTTGGTAACGGCACGATTGATGACCGCCTCCAGGGCACCCGGATAACCCTGAACCAGCTTGGTCGGCGGGGGGATGTGGCACCGCAAGACCGCACGAACCGTGGAAACCGGGTCCTTGCGTTTGAACAATCGGTGGCCCGTGGTCAATTCGAACAACACCACGCCCAAGGAAAATATATCGCTTTGGTGGCTCACCTCGCGGCGGTTGAATAATTCAGGCGCCATGTACGCGGGTTTACCCCTGACATAGTCCACGAACGCCTGGTCATCCGTAAAACTGGCCTTTGCAATGCCGAAATCTACCAGTTTCACCACCCCGGTCTTGTTGATCATGATATTCGACGGGGTGACATCCCGGTGGATGATGTTCAGTGGCCTGCCTTCATCGTCCTTTGCGTTGTACGCATGGTCCAATGCCCTGGCAACATCGGCAACCACACGCGCCACCATGGGAAAGGACATGGGCATGTTGTAGGTGCGCATGTGGCGGAACACCATGGACAGTCCGGGACCGTCCACGTACTCCATGGCGATATATATCTCGAATTTGTTGCGGATAACGTCATATACCTGGACGATGTTCGGATGGTTGAGGTTGGATACCAGGATCGCCTCATTATAGAACATCTCGACAAAGGCAGGGTCCTCGGTGAACTTGGGCAGGAGTTTTTTCAGTATCACCCGCCTGTGAAAACCGCCAACCCCTTGTTTTTCCGCCAAATACACCTCGGCCATCCCGCCGCTTGCGATCTGTCGAAGTATATTGTAGTCGCCTACCTTCATAATCGACGCTGATTGTACGCCATAAAAAATCTATATTCAATATCTTTTAGGATATTTTTCCAAATTACCTGTCAAATTTGAGTACAAAGTACGCCTGAGACCGCATCAGGTCCGGGATTTGCCGGTGCTATTCCACAGTACCAGTACGGCCATCATCACGATTGAGGCGGAAATCAACGCAGTCACCTCGCCAATGTCCGCCAGTATGCCGAAACTTTGCAATGCCATGTTCATTGACGTTATCAGCGTGGCATACCCGATGATCGTGGTCAGGGAACACAAAAATACGGCACCTCCGGTGGACGTCATGGCCTTGCGCACCCTGCCCGGTTCCTGCTCCAGCAGATAGCGGGACAACAGGTTGACTCCGTAATCGACACCAATGCCCAGGGTGATGGGAATCACCACGAAATTCAGGAAGTTCAGTTTCATACCTGTTGCTGCGGCCACTCCACCCAGCCACAGCACTGCCAGAAACACGCTGGAGAGCACCAGCATGGACAGGCCCGGACGCCGGAAACTGAGTAACAGGAGCACGGCCAGCAGGAGCACGGCCAGGGATGTCACCTTGATGCCGTCGTGCACGATTGCGCTGATCATGTCCGCGAATACCGGGCCTTGTCCTGCCACGATCAAGGGCTTGCCGTTGACCCTGAATTTCCTGATGAATCCCACGAATTTCAACAGGTACCTGCCGTTCAACTGGCTGTCACCGGGATGCGAATACACGTACACGATCCTGCCCTGCCTGCCATCGGTTTCCGTGTAGGCCTTGGCGATCCCCATGGGTATGTCCTTGAATGTCAGCACGTGCAGGTCATCCGGCGGACGATTTTTCAGTATCTTTTTGCGGTCTTTTTTGGGCAGAAAGTCGATTTTTTTGTCGATCATACGGCGGATATCCTTCAGGATTGCCAATTTTTCCCGTTGATGATCCGGCAGGAAGTCCCACAGGGTCTTGACATCGCCCACGATTTTGCCGTGCTTCGGGTCGGCGTCGATCATGGCCTTGATCTTGCGAGCCTGTTGAGGTGTGTCGGCCAGTACCACCATGGGCGACGGTGGCAGGTTGAATATCTTGTCCACCTTGCTGGACAACATGGAGGACCCGGATTCCACGGTCTTGCGATTGCGTAGATTGTGAAAGTCGTATTCGAACGGGTCGCGCATGTAAGGTACCAACAGGGCTATGGAAATCACGGTGATCAGCACACTTATACCCACTACGACCCAGGCTTTTGACTCGACCATGCCTGCCAGGAAATTCGTCACCGGGTGCCGTGCCTCCTTGAAAGATTTTTTCCTGAAGGGCTTGATTTTTTCCAGCAGCACGATCAATGCAGGGCCAGTGGCAAAGGCAGACAGCCAGCAAAACAACATGCCTGTGCCGCCAATGATTCCAAACTGCCTGAATCCCCTGAATCCCGCAATGGACAAGGAGCCGTATGCAATACTGGCCGCTGCCGCCGCTATCAGCGTGGCCTTTGCCGTTGAACGCATGGCACGTTCCAGCATTACCTCGAAGTCGTCGTTTCGCAGGTTGCGCTCCTCAAAATAGCGTGCGGACAGGATGATTGGAAAATTTATGCCGTTGCCAGCAATAATGGACGTCAGAAAGGCTGTGGCAGAATTGAGGTATCCAATGGCCAGGTACGCCAGCGCAAAGGCTGCGGTCAGGCCCAACAGCATGGGCAGCCCGATCACCGTGATCATGCGCAGAGAACGATAGTAACCAACCAGCAATGCCAGGATTGCCAGGAACGCCAGGATCCCGATGGTACGCATGTCCGAGGCCAGGGCATCGCGTTCCTCTATGCCGGTTTTTACCTCGCCGGTGAAGCCCACTGTCATGGCCGGGTTAAAGGACTTTGGATTCAGGCGTTTTACGATCCTGTCCACTGTTGCCACCAGTTTCTTTGATTCCTGGTACGTATCCAGTGTGGATGGCGGACGAATGAACACGGCCAGCAGTTTGCGGTCCGGTGTGACGAAATAACCGTCCGGGTACTTGTCCACGGTTTTGCTCTTTTTTTTATACTTGCGTTCCAGTTGCTTGATGTGCAAGTCTGTTTTTGGGCGTTCCTCGTTGTCCAGGTTTTCGATCAGGGATGCCTCTTCCTCCTCGTGGATCCGTTTTTTCAGTCGTACACGGAAATCCCGCAGGTCCTTCAGGTCCGCATAGAGCAGTTTGTTGTGTTTGTAAAAATTCTGGAGCGGTTTCATGTTGTAATCAATAAATCGGACCATGGTTGGCGGGAGCTTGTTCAGTTCCTTTACCAGGGCGTCAGCAAAACGTTCGGAGTCCTTCAAATCGGGACACTGTATCGCCACAGTCAGGGTGGAATAGGATGCCACGGTCTTTTGTATCTTTTTCAGGTCTTTTACGCTTTTGGCGCTGGTGGGCAGCAATTCAATCAGACTGCTTTTCAGGTCCAGGTGGATTGCCAGCCACAGAAACGCAAAAAACGCGATAGTTGAAACCCCAAAAATGATATAGGGATGCCTGACCGATATCGAGGCCCATTTTCTGAACACCTGTACCTCCCAAGGACTCATTGAAGGGTACATTATCCGTTAACACATCGCAAGTATCCAGGGCAACCCCAAATGACATGTCAATTTGAGGCTTTTGTAATGCCTTGATAAACAACGTAGTCTAAAAATATTCTGTATCGAGAATCCCTCAATCCATTTTCCCGCTTGTCAAGTGCCGGATAGCGCCTTATAATGACCCGGAAACGGTGTTTGACAATCTCTCACTTGGCAAGTCGGAGGTAACACGATGGTGAAAAAAGTACCATTTATATGGATGGACGGCAAGATGGCGGAGTGGGACCAGGCGCGTGTGCACGTGCTGTCGCATACCCTGCATTACGGCTACGGCGCGTTTGAGGGGATTCGGTCCTACAAACTGGAAAATGGCAAGTCCGGCGTGTTCAGGCTGCGGGCGCACATGGAAAGGCTGGTGAATTCCGCCAGGTTGCTGAGCCTGGACCTGCCGTACACGCTGGATGACCTGCAGGAGGCCGCAATCCAGACGCTGAAGGCGAACAAACTGACCGAGGCGTACATCCGCCCGATTATCTTTCTGGGCGAGCGTGAGGTGGGCGTGTATCCCGGGGACGTACCGGACGTGCACGTGGCCATGATCACCTGGGAATGGGGCGCATACCTGGGCGAGGATGCCCTGACAAAGGGGATCCGTGTAAAATTCTCCAGTTTCAACAAGTATCACATCAACTCGTTCCTGGTGAACGGCAAGGTCACGGGCCATTACGTCAACTCCGTGCTGGCCAAGATCGAGGCGGTCAGGGACGGCTACGCGGAGGCCTTGCTGCTGGACCACGAAGGCTACCTGGCCGAGGGCACCGGTGAAAACGTATTCATCGTAAAGGACGGTGTGTGCTACACGCCGGGCGAGGATGCAACGATCCTGAAGGGCATCACCCGGAAATCCGTGATCCAGGTGGCCGGCGACCTGGGCTACAAGGTCGTGGAGCGCCGCCTTACGCGTAATGACGTGTACCTGGCGGACGAGGTATTTTTTTCCGGGACCGCGGCGGAGGTCACGCCCATACGCGAGGTCGATCACAGGCAGATCGGCAGCGGCAGTATAGGCCCTGTCACAAAGGACATTCAATCGGCATTTTTCCGGATCATTCGCGGAGAAGACGAAAGATACCTGGGATGGATGACCCAATACACGATTTAGATTTGCCCATCGGAGGCACCCGGCCCGAGAAAGGATGCCTGTATGTTGCTGCCACGCCCCTCGGCAACCGCGGCGATATTTCCTACAGGGCATTGCAGGTGATCAAGGCGGTGGACGTGTTGCTGTGCGAGGATACCAGGACCACTGGGCGCCTGTTGACCGGGCTTGGCGTGCGTGCGAAGCGGATGCTGTCATACCACGAGCACAACGAGGCGGCCCGGGCGGAGCAGGTGTTGAGGTTGTTGAAGGACGGGCAGTCGGCGTGCCTGGTGTCCGACGCGGGTACGCCGCTGATTTCTGACCCGGGTTACAGGCTCGTGCGTGCAGCCAGGCAGGCGGGCGTAAAGGTGTTGCCCTTGCCTGGTCCCAGCGCGGTGATTACCGCGTTGAGTGTCAGCGGGTTGCCCACGGACAGGTTTTGTTTCGCCGGGTTCGTACCGAAGAAGCAGGGTGCCAGGTCCAGGCTGTGGCAGGAGACCCGGGAAAGAGGCATCACGACCGTGGTCTATGTGCCTGTCAGGGCGCTGGTTAAGGTGCTGGGGGAACTGGCAACGGCAGGTGGCGACCCGGAGGTATTTGTCATGCGCGAGGCCACAAAAATGCACGAGGAATACCTGTACGGCAGGGCATCCGTGTTGTACGAGCAACTGTCGAACCGCGATGGGCTAAAGGGTGAAGTGACCCTGGTAATCAGTGGAAAATCAAGGAAGGAGTGAAGCAGAATCATGGAAATGTTTAAGCCTGTTTACATCGATGGGACCGATATTGTGCTGCTGGACCAGCGGCTGTTGCCACAGGAGGAGCGATGGCTGCGCATAAACACGGTCCGGGGGGTGTTTGATGCGATCCACGACATGGCGGTGCGCGGTGCGCCTGCAATAGGGATCACCGCGGCCGCGGGCATGGCCCTTGCCACAATGGAGTCAACGGAACATGGAAATCTGATGACGGCGCTGCGGCAGGCCGGTGAATTTCTGAAATCGGCCAGGCCCACCGCGGTGAACCTGGAGTGGGCGGTCAACCGGATGCTGGACAAGGCGGCCAGCGAATGCGAGGGTAAAGGCAGGGAAGAATGCATTGCCCTGATGTTTGACGAGGCCAGGCGTATCCACGAGGAGGATATTGCCATGAACCTGAGGATCGGCCGCCTGGGCGGGGAGTTGCTGCCGGAGGGCGCGATCATGACCCATTGCAATGCCGGGAGCCTGGCAACAGGCGGCTACGGGACCGCACTGGGCGTGATTCGGGGGGCCAGGGACGCGGGCAAGCAGGTGCGCGTGGTGTCCTGCGAAACCAGGCCTTACCTGCAAGGGGCTCGGCTGACCACGTGGGAACTGCTGCGCGACGGGTTCGATGTCACCATGATCACGGACAACATGGCGGGTTACATGATGTCCAGGGGCATGATCCAGGCCGTGGTGGTGGGCGCCGACCGGATCGCGGCGAACGGGGACACGGCAAACAAGATAGGCACCTACACGCATGCGGTGCTGGCAAAGCGCCACGACATCCCGTTTTTCGTGGCTGCGCCATGGAGCACCGTGGACCTGAAAACACCCAGCGGAGCGAATATTGTGATCGAGGAACGAAGCCCTGACGAGGTCCTGTTTTGTGGCGGCAGGCGGATTGCACCAAAGGGCGTAAAGGTATTCAACCCGGCCTTTGATGTCACGCCAGCGTCATTGATCACCGCCATTATAACCGACCGAGGGGTGTTCAAGCCCGGTCCTGGCGGGGTTGACTGGACGCAGGGGTAAGCCGCGCCTGACTGCCGTATTTAGTCAGGTAATTCAGGTGACATCCGCTGGTACTTGACCATTTCGACCAGGAAATATATACTGCTGGCAGCTTGGAGGCAATGGATGGAAACGATCATTCCGGTTGTCATTGAAGACCAGATGAAGGATGCCTATGTCGATTACGCAATGAGCGTGATCATCGGCCGTGCACTGCCTGATGTAAGGGACGGCCTGAAGCCCGTACATCGGCGTGTTTTGTACACGATGTACGAGGCAAAAAACCTGCATAATCAGCCGTACAAGAAGAGCGCCAGGATCGTTGGTGATGTCATGGGTAAATATCACCCGCACGGCGACGCGGCAATATACGATACCCTGGTCAGGATGGCACAGCCCTTTTCCATGCGTTACCTGTTAGTGGACGGACAGGGAAACTTCGGGTCCATTGACGGCGACAGCCCTGCTGCCATGCGTTATACCGAGGTCAGGATGGCGAAACTGGCCGAGGAATTGCTGCGTGACATCGACAAGGAAACGGTTGACCTGGTGCCCAATTACGACGGTTCCCTGATGGAGCCGGCGGTGCTGCCCGCGGGTTTCCCGAACCTTCTGATCAATGGGTCCTCGGGGATCGCGGTGGGCATGGCCACGAACATACCGCCCCACAACATGCGCGAGGTGATCGATGCGGTGATTGCATTGATAGAAAACCCGGACCTGACCATACCTGAACTGATGGAAATCGTGCCTGGTCCGGATTTTCCAACCGGGGGCTATATTGCCGGGCGCAAGGGCACCATGGATGCCTACATGACAGGCAGGGGCATTATCAAACTCAAGGCGGAGGCGAACTGCGAGTACCCAAAAAAAGGTCGTGCCCGGATCGTGGTTACGGAATTGCCGTACCAGGTGAACAAGGCGAAATTGCTGGAAAAGATCGCTGATTTGGTGAAGCAAGGCCAGATCACGGGCATCCACGACCTGAGGGACGAATCTGACAAGTCCGGAATCAGGGTGGTCATCGAGGTCAAAAAGGATGTGGAGCCCAAATTGATCCTGAACCAGTTGATGGGCCCCACCCAGTTAACCACCAGTTTCGGCGTGATCATGCTGGCAATCGTAAAAGGCCAGCCCAGGGTGCTGAACCTCAAGCAGATGTTGCAGGAATTCATCAAGCACCGCATGGACGTGGTGACACGCAGGTCCGCATACGAACTGGAAAAGGCCTTGGCCAGGGAGCACCTGTTGGAGGGTTTCAAGATTGCGTTGGACAAGATCGATTTGATTATCCAGACGATCCGTGAGTCCAAGACCCCTCCGGAGGCCAGGGAAAAACTGATGCTGCGATTCGGATTCACGCAGGTGCAGGCCCAGGCCATACTGGACATGAAACTACAGCGCCTGACCGGCATGGAACGTGACAAGATCCTGGAGGAACTGGCCGCCATACTGCAAAAGATTGCGGAATTGAGAGAGATCCTGGGGTCCCGCAGGCGATTAATGGAGGTGATCACCGAGGAATTGCGCAGGATACGTGAGGAATACGGCGACGACAGGCGTACGAGGTTTGCGGAGGACTTGACGGAACTGGACCCGCGTGACGTGATTCCGGATGACCCGGTGGTGATTACGATTACTTCCGCAGGCTACATCAAGCGTACGCCACTTGCGGAATACCGCAGCCAGAAGCGCGGCGGCAGGGGCAAGATTGGCATGTCAACCCGCAGCGAGGACGAGGTCAGCCATCTGTTCGTGGCAACCAACCACACATCGATCATGTTCTT
>WGCQ01000200.1 GCA_015493765.1 Deltaproteobacteria bacterium | reverse complement strand
GATCGTGGTTACTTGAATGCCGCCGTCCAGTCACTGGCCGATGCCTACGGGTCGAATCGACGAATCAGTGCCAGGGATTGTACGGTCATTGTAAACAGGAGGACGAGGGTCATGCCCTGGGACCTCACCGATGCAATCGGTGGACGCGACCTTGCACGCACACTTAAATTCCTGAACCTGTTGCTGGATGAAAGCGGCCAGGATACCCTGAGGGTCTTTAGTACCGTGGTGAACCACGTACGCAAATTGATGGATGCCCAGGGATTTTTAATGGTCCCTGAACCGGCAAAGGCGTTGGCATCGCACCTGGGGATGTCCCAGTTTCCGGCGCGCAAATTGATTGAACAGACCAGGAACTTTACCCAGGAGGAATTATTGGGTTTCCTGGCCCGGGCACCGGACATGGAAGTGACACTGAAATCATCTGCATCAGGTGCGGCAATACCTGCCCTGACCTTGTTTGTTACCAGGCTGGTGGTAAAAACAGGACGCAGATGAATGATACCGCAACCATAGAAACCGGCATCACGTGTAACAATCGCTGTGTGTTTTGCTACCAATTGCGCTACAGGCCTGCTAACGGCATGTCCGCCGCTGCACGTACTGATTTGGATTTTGACGAGCTCGTTCGACGCATGGAGTTCGCCCATGAGAAGGGATTTGAAAACTGCCATCTTACGGGTGGTGAACCTGCCATTCGACGGGATTTTTTCAAACTCCTGCATGCGGCCAGGGCTATTGGTTTCAAGCACGTAGGTGTCACGACCAACGGCAGGATGTTTGCAAACCCGAAATTTGCCGAAAAGGCCTTACAGGCGGGTATGGACAGGGTCAGCATATCCATACAATCCTCCGATCCACAGGTGCACGACAGGCTTAGCGGCGTTAGGGGTGCCATGGCACAAACCCTCGCAGGCATCCGTAACCTATTGCATGCATCAAAACTATTGAACCGTCGCCTTGAACTCGATACCATGACGATAATTATGCAGCCCAACTGCCAGGGCCTGGCCGATTTATTCAGTGTTCTTGGCAAACTGGGTGTGAGACTTTTCGGGATCCAGCCACTTATTACAAACCGATACAATCGGGGCCTGCTCGACAACCTGTACTGTTCGTACGAGGAGATCCGGGCCGCTGTGGCAAAGACGTTTCCGGTAATCCAATCGTTTAATGCGCGTATCCGCCTGTTCAATATTCCCCCCTGTTTGTTTGCTGACCAGTTGCAGTACTTCGAGGTCTCAACCAAGGGTTTTACCATCCCGGAATACCGGACAGCGGATGTCCTGTTGCCGGCGCTGAATACGTCCTCCCGCCAGTTCTTCAAAACCACGGCCTGCGAGGTCTGTACGCTGCCATGTCCTGGATTCAGGATGGAGGCATATCCCCAAAAGGTCATGTTGCACAAGGTTTTGTCCCAACACGGTGTCGCTGGTGAAGTCATTACAAGCCTGGACCTGCTGACCAAGGAGAACCTGGACTACCTGCTGGACAGGCTTCGACAAAGACATCCAGGCACTGATACGCCACAGGATGCATGCCCGTTCATCCATTTCATTCCGGGTGAAATGCGGATTACAACCAGGTCAATTGCCGATTTGCTCCTGAAACATCGGTGCCCTGCTATCCTTCAGTGTCACCTCGCCAGGCCCCGCATGGAAGACTCACGTATGCTCGAGTACGGCAACGAGACCAGGGTGTTGGATGTGTTGCAACGCGTCCAGGGCAAAATACCAGTGTACCTGGGCATTGAATTGGGCGGGTTGGATGCATCGCCACCTGGCTCGTTTCGCCTGTTATTGCAAATTGTCCAGACATTGCAAAGGCATGACGGCGTGATGTTTGTTTTGGGACCATGGTCAGGACCCGTGGACAAGGATGCACTGGTCAAACGTTTGCGGGCAATTTCAAATGCCATGCCCTTTAAACCTGCGTTCATGGTTGTGGATATAGGTGAGGATCGGGAAGGCTTATTACTCGCCGCCTTGCAAGCCGTATTTGGTTCAGAACTCCGTCCGGACAGGCTCAAGCAAGTTAGTGCCCACGATTTCATGGGTACATGATTGCGTACGCACCCATCGATTGTCACTAAAAATAAATGCAGGAAAAAATGGTCCTGTCCGTCAAAACAGATTCAGTCACTTACAGGTAAAAAACTATTTACCTCGTCTTAGTCTTTCGTGGCGCATCTTTTTGCGCAGTTTACGGTATTTATGTTTGCGCATCTTTTTACGCCTCTTTTTTACAACGCTGCTCATCATCTCTCCGGCAATAAAGTCGGTTCTTTATACAGTCATATGCCGCATTTGTCAACGATTATTCCTGCCTCCCGAATTTAGTCAGGTAATTTGGGGCACACCAAATTACCTGTCAAATTTGAGTACAAAGTACGCCGAAAGTGGTTCAGATACGAGGAGTTAAGCCCATTTGAGCGCAGGTGTGGTAGAGCCACATTGAGCATCAAATGGGTGCAAACGACAAAGTAGATGGGCCGCTTGCGGCGTACGACTCCCGAATTTAGTCAGGTAATTTGGGGCACACATCGCCCTTGACAACTGGCCTGTTTCCTTCATAATTACATGTCGTTTAACCTTGGATGAGGTGTTCATGGATATTGTTTTACGAAACGCAAAGATTGTGACGCCTAATGGTATAATCGAAGGGGACCTTTGTATAGACCAGGGATTGATTGATTCTGTGGGACCGGGACATGAAGCGGACTTCGAGTTCGACTGCCGGGGCAAATACGTAATGCCCGGTGCAGTTGATATACACGTACACTTGCGGGACCCTGGCTGGCCCCACAAGGAGGACATCGCATCCGGGACCGCTGCGGCCCTGTTATCGGGGGTTACAACGGTATTCGACATGCCCAACAATATACCACCGACAACAAGCCTGGACGCGCTGAAACACAAGATCCGGCAGGCACAGGGCAGGACCTACACGGACATAGGTTTTTACATGGGTATGACACCTGGAAACCTGGATGAAATCAAGAAGGTCAGGGATGCGGGCCTGCTAACGGGTGTCAAGGCATTTTTCGGGTCCAGCACTGCGGCACTCCTGGTGCCCCCTGAACAGGCCGGGCATGTCATGGATGCAATCGACACCTTGTACCTGTTTCACGGCGAACTCCAGGAGGTATTAAATCGCCAGGATCCGGCACGCAGGATTACGGACCACCCGATGAAGCGGTCCACTGATGCCGCATTACAAGGACTGCAGGCTGTGACGGCATTGACCGAGGAGACCGGTCGCAGGTGTCACTACCTGCACGTCAGTTCCAGGCAGGAAGTGGAATTCCTGAAGAAAAACAAGCCCAAACGCCTCAGCGTTGGTGTTACACCGCACCACCTCGCATTTTCAACCAGGGACTATGAACGCCTTGGCCAGACCATAAAGGTGTATCCACCTGTGCGGGACCAGACGCACCGTAATGCGCTGCTGAAGGCAGTCAAGGACGGGCTGATCGACAATATTGAAAGCGACCACGCACCTCACCTGTTCGAGGAAAAGATGCAGGACTTCAAGCATGCACCTGGTGGAGTGCCAGGCCTGGACACCCTGGTCCCGTATGCCCTGACCATGTCCAGGCAGATGTCCGTTAAACTGCTACAGTTGTCGTTCCTGCTCAGCCGAAACCCTGCACGGATCCTGGGCCTGCATGACCGTGGTGAAATCAGGCCTGGCATGCGTGCGGATGTAATGGTCGTCGACCCGGACGAATCACGTGTTTTCTCGCAGGCTGACGTGGCATCCAGGGCCGGCTGGTCGCCATTCGCGGGTATGTCCCTGGCACCCAAGCCATCCGTCGTGATCCTGGGTGGAAAACTGGCCGTGTTTCATGGTTCCATGGCTGAGGGACCTGCCGGGCAAGTGCTGAATGGCATTATCGGTAAATAATCCTCTGTCTCAAATCTGGTTCAGGATCTCGCGTTCACCTTTGTGATCAGGCGGACCCACAACGCCCAGTTTTTCCAGTTGTTCCATCATCCTGGCCGCACGGTTGTAACCAATCTTCATACGGCGTTGCAGGTACGAAATACTGGCACGCCCGCTTTCAATCACGATTTCGCGGGCCTCCTCGATCAATGGGTCAAGTTCCTTGGGGTCGATCCCGCCTTCATCCTCCTCGGATCGCAGGATGTCCATCTCGTAATTCGGTTCGCCCTGGGCACGCCAGGCATTGGTCACCCGTTTCACGTCGTCTTCGCTGGTGTAGGCACCGTGCACCCTTTGCAGGATCGACGTGCCAGGCCGCATAAACAGCATGTCGCCGTAGCCCAGCAGGGATTCGGCGCCGTTCTGGTCCAGCACAATCCTGGAATCCACCTTGCTGGACACGCGAAACGATATCCTGGCCAGGAAGTTGGCCTTGATCAGGCCTGTTACCACGTCCTTGGACGGTCGCTGCGTGGCCATGATCAGGTGTATGCCTGCTGCCCTGGCCTTCTGGGCAAGCCTGGTAATACTGGCCTCCACCTCCTTGGAGGCAACCATCATCAGGTCAGCGAACTCATCCACTACGATCACAATGGCGGGCATGTGTTTCAATTCACTGATATCCGATACCTGGTGGTTCGGGTTGTAGGAAATATCCTCGCCCTCCTCGGCTTTTACCACCAGTTTGTTAAAGGAATCGATGTTTCTGACCCCGTATTTTGCCAGCAGTTCATAGCGGCGTTCCATTTCGCCCACCGCCCATTTCAGGGCCTGGGCCGCATGTTTTGCGTCATAGATCACGGGCAGCAACAGGTGCGGAATCCCTTCGAATATCTGCAATTCCACGACCTTGGGGTCCACCAGGATGATCCTGACGTCCTCCGGTGTGGCCTTGTACAGGATTGACAGCAACATGCCATTGAGGGATACGCTCTTTCCCGAACCGGTGGCCCCGGAAATCAGCAAATGCGGCAGTTTTGCCAGGTTGGTTACCACGGGCTTGCCCACAATATCCTTGCCCAGGGCCATGGTCAGTTTGCCCTTGCTCTTGCGAAAGGCATCGGACCCAAGCACATCGCGCAGGTACACGGTTTCGCGTTTTTCGTTTGGCACCTCCACACCGATCACGCCCTTGCCTGGCAAGGGCGCCACGATCCTGACGGACAGGGCGTGCAAGGCCATGGCCAGGTCGTCGGACAGGTTCGCCACCTGGCTGATCTTGATACCTGGCGCGGGTTTGAATTCGTACATGGTGACAACCGGTCCGGGGTGTATTTCGGTGACCCTTCCGTCCACCTTGTAATTGCGCAGTTTCTTTTCCAGGGTCTCGGCGTTTTCCTTGTATGTCTCCTCGTCCATCTGGCTGACGGGCTGGGGCACGTATTCCAGCAACGAAAGAGGGGGAAGTTCGTATCCTGCCTCGGCCGGACCAAGGCTCCCGCCGATGTTTGGCAGTTCCGTTTGTACAAACCGCTGTTTGATCACTGGCCCTGCGCCGGTAGGCCCTTGGCTGGCCGCCTTCGCACGGGGGCTGACTGACGTGTTTCCCGCCCCGCTGGCCTCAACATCCGGCTCCGGTTTGCTGCCCGGTTTGGTGATTACCGGGACATCGTTAAACGGCTCTGCCTGTTGCTCGTTTGCATCGAAATTCGGTTTTTCTGTTGCCGTTGCCTGGCCGCCGCTGGCCGTGAGTTCGCTGGTCAATACGCCCACCGGTTCGGCATGCCTTTGGGGTTCCGTGGCAGTAGTGCTATGCTCAAAGGTGGTGTGTTCCATGCTTGCAAAGGTGCCCGACTCCAGGGCCGTCGTCACCACCTCCGCAGCAGTAGCAACATCAGCGTGCCTGCGGCCAAATTTACGCACCAGGGCAAACCACAAATTCCTGGTCAACTCAACTATACTGATTCGCGCCACGTAAAGTACGGATATGACCGCCGTGGCCAGGCCCAGGATCACGGCTCCGACCCTGGAAAACAGGATAATCAACAGGTTTCCTGGCACTCGTCCCAGCAAGCCGGCAACCTGGTGCCCCATGAAACGGGTCGGCCAGAACAAGGCGTGTATCACCACGGCCAGGCTCAGCAGGTGCAGGCCCAAAATCCCCCAATCCCTTGCATTTAATTTGAACGTCCGACCGATTGTAATACGCAGGCCTGCCCACGCAAGAAAGCCGGTCAACTCGTAGGCCAGCACACCGAACAGGTAGAACAGCAGGTCTGCCAGGTGCGTGCCAACCACGCCCAGTATGTTGTGAACCCCACCCGGAGTATCCAGCCGCACGTTCAGGTCGGATTGGTGGAAACTAATCAGTGCCAGGAATATGGCCAGTGCCCCGATGAGTATGCTGATACCTGCGCTTTCCATACCCAGCCGGGTCCTTATGACCGTGAAATTCGTTTTATCGTCTTTTGTCTGCATCCTATCCCCTGTACAGTGGAGCCATCCCTTATTATTATATTATGTGACCAGGCCGGGTACAAAAAAACTGCGATTATTCCTCGTTATCTCTTTTTTTTGCCCTTTCCTGATTTGGAGGCATTACCTTTTTTAGAGCCACTGAAAAAACGTTTCAATCCTGACACAAAATCAGCCCATTGCGAGGCCAGGGAGGATTTGTTTTGTTTCCAGCGCATACTCAACAGGCGCAATTCCCGCTTGGCCTCCAGGTAATCCGGGTCCAGGCGTAATGCATCTTGCAGTGCCCTGTACTCCATGGTGTATTCACCCATGGATTTGTAATACAAGGCCATGGCATAACTCGCCTGGGGATTTTCAGGGTCCAGTTCGAGCGCCTTTTCAAAGTATTTGCGGCATCTCGTCATCCTGATATCATCGCTGATATCAGGGTCGTAGTACCAGGTAAATCCAAGGTATAATTGGTACAAACCGGTTTTGGGATCCAATTCCACGGCCTGTTCCAGAGCCTTGCGCGCATCCGCATACATGCGTCGGTCAAGAAACATCTTGCCCTTGTGGTACAAGGCCTTGGCCTCCTGTGTTTTGTCAATTGCCTTGCTCTGTGATTTTGTGGATTTATGGAGACTACTCCTATATCCGACCCTTTCGGCGTCATCAGAAAGCGTTTGAAATGCCTTATTAAGTACCATGAAGACCTGTTGCGATTTCTGGTGCAAAGTTTCGTCATTCAAGCGCCGGATAATATCAGGATGGATCTGTTTGACCAGTTTGAAATATGCTTTTTTTACAGTTGCCGAGTCGCTATCCTCTGGAACACCAAGTATTTTATAGTAGTCGGCATTCTTTTTAACCAGATCGAACTTTTCGTCTATCAGTCTGCGAAGTGCGTCAGACTCACCAGCCACAAGAGCCTCCATACCTTGACAAGGACACGAGTACATTATAACCCTGTTTTGTTGTTAGTCAAATAATCAACCAAAACCCAAATTACCGGACTAAATTCGGGGGAGTCGTAATTGTTTGAGTCGAACCAGGATTTGTGTTTGCTGTCAGGCTGTGTTTCGACGCTCGAGTCCCGAATCCAGTGACCGTTGACCGTGGCCGTGGCCGTTGGCCGAGACCGTGGCCGTGTGGATCGCGGTGGAGACGGAAGCCGTGGAGCTCAGGCGTCCTCGAGGGTATCTAAACCCGCCCTGAAATTGCCATCAAACCAACAGCCTGGCCTGTAAGTCGGCATGTACATGTGCAGAACGGCATTATATCTTTGGTTTCAGTGACTTGGAAAACCTGAAAGCAGGATGCGGTGGGGTAGCACGAGGTAAAAATGACTTGTTCGCGTGCGGTTGCGCAGGTCCCCTGGTGCCAGGCCCTAACTTTACGTCCAGTGTGAACGTGCTGTACCCGTCCTTTATGACGGAATCGATCACCAGGAATGCCTTTTGTGCCGAGGATTCCTTGTTTTGGTAGGAAAGACTGCCCTGTTTAACAGCAAGGCAGCCCTTTGGGTCAGTGGGGTCTTTGGTCAACAGCAGCACGGGATACACACCGGCAAAATCCTTTAACGTAACGTCCAGGACGTCGTTCGGTTGCAGTTCGACTGAATACACCACGTCCCTTCCAGGCAGGGCCGAGCCCACGCAACTGGTCTTGCCCGTATCGTAGTCGTTTGCCGCACCTATGGTATCCCCGGTGATGGTGCTGTTGCCCCTGGCAATGGGTGTGGCGGTTGCAACCGTGTCATTTACTGCGGGGTTTATGGCCCGGGGCTTGCCGGAAAGCGTGAATGTCATGTCCCGCATGGGCAGGAAACTGTCCACCACCAGCACCAGGTCTTGTGCCTCGGAACCATGGTTTGCATACAGCAACTTTTCGGGTGCCGGCCTCCAGTAATTATCCACGCCTGCCACGCAATTTTTGTCGGGCTCATCACACGACTTCAGCAGGTACAGCTGGCTGTCAAATGGGGTTTGCGCATCCATGATTACGTAAGTGTTTGCAGGAATTGAGACATTGAATGCCATGTCCTTGCCCGGTGCGTCCGTCCCGGTGCAGGATGGCGCTGACATGGTATTCGTTGCCTTGGCCAGGTCGTACTGGTGCGCCTGGCCGTCCAGGTCCAGTGTAACGGCCTGGGCACACGTATCGTTTTGGACCGGCCGAAAGATGTTGACGCCCAGCATGTAGTTCAACCGCTCCACTCCCAGGGTGTACTCGCCCTGCATGACCGCTATGATGACCTTTTGACCCGCCTGGGACTTGAACCCCTGCAGCAGGGAAAACGGGTACTTGGGCGTGATGTTGTCCGACACCCAGTCCTTGATGGGATTGCCATCCTTGTCCAGCAACAGCAATTTCGTGTCCGCAAACTGACGGCAAAACGGTTCGGTCCACACGTCCATCATATCCCCTGCTTTCAACGTGATGCTGAAATAATCCTTGTCCGGCTGATCCTGCGAGTACAGGCTTGCAACCACCATTTGCGGTTTTGTGGCATAATTCAAAGCCTGTGCCGTGGCTGGCGTGTTGTTTGGTTCCCGCTCGGCCAGGCCGGCGTCAGGCGCGGTTACGCATCGGCCGTCCACGCAGGCCCGCAGGGGACATTTGCAATCCGCGTCCTCTGTGCAGTCCGGGCCGTCACAGCGACCATTTTTGCACTTTCCGTTGCCGCAATCCGCATCCTCCTCGCAGGGCAGGGAGGGGGGCTGGGGTTTGGTGCAAAGGCCCTTGCTGTTGCAGGCGGTCTGCATGTCGCAGGCGCCTGACAGGGGCGCACAAACCGATATGCCGTTCATGGAATAGCACCTGGTGCCTACCGGGCACACACCTGGCCCCGTCAGGTCACACATGGGCGCACAGAAATAATGCCCCTCCACGTCCTGGACGCAATCGTTGAAACCATAATCATCCTTGCAATCCATGCCGAACTTGTTCGGGTCGCAGGGTTTGCACAGGGACAATCCACCAGGTTGTATGGGCGTACTGCCCTCGCATTGGCTGCTGTCGGAGCACTGGGCCACGCATAGGCTGCCCTTGCACATGCCCGTGACACAGTCCTTGTCCGTCCTGCAGAAGCCGTTCACAAAAACACCGTGGTTCGCACTCATTACGCACTGGCCGTCAAAACAGGTCATGGTGTCAGGGCAGTCCTTGTCCGTATCGCACTTGTCCACGCAATAGCCCGCCTGGTACCACAGGTCGATGAAACATTCCTTGCCATTGCAATCCTCATCCTTGTCGCAGAGTCTCAGGCATGCACCCCTGATACAGGTCAGGCCCTGCTGGCACTGGAAACCCGTGGTGCAGGCATCGCCCTCGGCCTTTGTACCCACCCACGACTGGGGCAGGCATGCCTTTTTGTGGGATGCGTACTGCGTGCAAACACCCTCGGCACACGTGGAGCCCTCCGCGCTGCAATCAGCGGTGCATATCTTTTTGGTCCCAATCTTGATACATTTCAGCCCCTTGCTGCATGAATAGTCACCCTCGCATTCGTCGCCCAGGCCTTTGTCCAGGCTGTTTTTGGGCACGCAGACCTTGATCGTGGGGTCATTCACCACGCCGGAAACGCATTGCATGCTGTCAGGACAGTTGCTTTTGCCGTTGAAATCCAGGCACTGGTTCGAACACAGGCCGTCCATGCAGAACCGGTGCAGGCAGTCCCCGGACCACCTGCATGGTTCACCCAGCCTGCGGCTGCCTGCAGGGGTACAATAGTATTTGAACTTGAATTTCAACTTGTCCCCGTTGTCACGGCAGTGCCCGCACGCACCGCACAACTTGTCATCCGCCTTGTGGTCGCCGGACTCGCAGTTTGCACTGCAAAACAGTACCCCGTCCAGGGCCAGGCACAACCCACCCTTGCAATCCGCGTCGCTGTGGCACGGTGCAAACAGGTCCTGGCTGCGGTCTTTCGGTCCTATTGCGTCGCGGTTCACGGGCCTGCAATACCTGCCCGTGTCCGGTCCGCCGTTGACGCAATACATGCCCTTTGGACACGGTGGCATGTCAGGGCCGCATTCCCGGGTGCAGAATTTCGTCCACAGGTCGTCCAAGGGCTTGCACCAGCCGCTCTTGCATTCGCTGTTGAAATTGCATGGGTAATCCATGGGCTGGCCGTACGCACTGTGGTCGCAGGCACCAAATCCGAAGCACTTTCCTGACTGGCAGATGCCGCTGCCGTCTATGCCAGGTTTTGCCTGGCAGGGCTGGCCGTCAGGTACAGCCGGATACTCGCATTTGCCCGTATCCGGGTTGCATTTGCCCTTGTTCACCTGGCACGGACCGGGGTCGTTACATGCCTTTTCCTCGCCTCCTCCCACGCACACGCCCTTCTGACACGTGCCTTTGGTCTTGCACGCACCAAAATCGCCGCAAGCCGCGCCCTCGTTGATGGGCTTGCATCCGTCACAGCAGTAGTTTTTTCCGGAACAGGTACATGCATCAACACCATGGTCGGCCGGGCCGATGTCACCATGTCCCAAATCCATGCCCTGGTCCGATGCGTCCCGGGTATCCTGCCCAACAGTATCCCCCGGGCCGTTATCGGTATTGACCGACGTATCACTGTTGCTTTTGTGGCTGCTGCTGGCACAGGCCGTCAGCAGAACCATCTGAAACGCAACGAAAACCAGGCCTGCCATGCGTACCATATTTCTCATTCTGAATGCCTCCTTCGTATCATGGTAACATATTTCGTGGAAAGATATAATGCCAGGGCTCTTCCGCAGGTTGCGGACCGGCACCAGAGGGGCAGAGGCCGTTGACCGTGACCGTTGACCGTGGCCGTTGACCGTTGACCGTGACCGTTGACCGTGACCGTTGACCGTGACCGTTGACCGTGACCGTGTGGATCGTGGTGGTGACAAAGACCATGGAGCGCAGGCGTCCTCGAGTAAACATAGAAGAGGGTCACCCCCTGACGGATATCCTGATAAGATATCCAAATGAAATAAGGTCTGTTGTGGACCTTAAAGTTCTTTTAACTTTAACCGGGCCTGGCCGGATTAACGGCTGCCCAAAGGGGGTGACCCATGGAAT
>WGCQ01000199.1 GCA_015493765.1 Deltaproteobacteria bacterium | reverse complement strand
TTGCACACGTAAACACCAGTGGCCGCACATTCACCCACGCCCTTGGTACAGGGCTTGCCCAGTTGGTCGGCCCAGGTGTCGTCGATCACACCGTTGCAGTCGTTGTCCTTGCCGTCACAGATTTCGGTTGAGGGCGTGCCTTCCTTTGCATTACACTCCACGCCGCTGCCGTCAGCCTTGCACACGTACAATCCCACAGCGGCACACTGTCCCTGACCTTTAGAACACATCTTGCCCAGCTGATCGGCCCAGGTGTCATCGATCACACCGTTGCAGTCGTTGTCCTTACCGTCGCAGATTTCCTGGGTAGGCGTCCCCTCCCTGGCCGAGCACACGGTACCAGTGCCATCGGCATTGCACACCATGGTTCCGACGGCCTTGCATTCGCCTTTTCCCACGGTGCAAACAGCACCCAGGTCAGTGAAGGTTTCATCCACCATGCCGTTACAGTTGTCGTCCTTGCCATTGCAGACCTCTGCAGCAGGTTCCTGTGCATCGCACTTTGTCCAACCCGTATCCGGGTGGCACACCTGGCTGCCCAGGCATTGGCCGTAATCATTGGACTTCCAACAGACCTTTACTTTGCCCTCATCGCCAGGCATACAGTCGCATGCCCCGGATATGGGTTCACACTGCTTCGAACCAAAATAATCCATGCACTTGTATCCATCGGGACACTGTCCGGCGGGTGTTCCGTAAACATTGCCATCGCTGCAGTCCCGACCGCAGAACTTACCTTCTGCCAGGTCCAGGCACTTATCGCCAGGCACCGGGCAGTCGTCATCCGATTTACAAGGGGAGCACAGGTAGTTTCCCGCCTCCAGGCATGTCAGGTCACTGACCTTGTAATAGCCTGTATCGCAGTGGTCCACTACGCAGGTCGGCGTTGCACCCGTACCATCACACTTTGCCGTGGCATGCGGGATCAAACCGGTACAGGAATAGCCGCACACGCCACAGTTGTCCTGGTTCACATACTTGTCCGTTCCTGGTTGTTTGAAGTCTTCATCCGTCTGGCCGTCACAGTCGTCGTCTATGTAGTTGCATTTCTCAGCGGTTGGCATCTTTGCATTGCACCACCACTGTACAGCACCTTCGTGCTCGCCACACACCCAATTGCCTTTGCACGTATCCTTTTCACCGGTATAAGGATTTGTCCACGAATTTTCGCAGGGTTTTGTTGGGGGGGTGAGGTTTTCGTCCACCAGGCCGTTACAGTTATCGTCCTGGCCGTTGCAAATCTCTGCCGCCGGCTCTTTTGCGTCACATTCGCTCCATCCGTCAGCCCCCTTACATGTCTGCTGGCCGTAACAAGTGCCATAATCATTCTTTTTCGCACAGGTCTTGGTCAGGCCCTCATTCCCAGGTCCACAGTCACAACTGCCGGACACAGGCACGCACTGTTTTTCACCGTTGCCAAAGTCCTTGCACTTGTATCCCTGCGGGCATTGTGTACCAAAGGACGAACCATCCGAGCAATCCCTGCCGCAATACTTTACGCCATTACCCATGTCCAGGCATTTATTTCCCACCATACCGCAATTGGCGTCACTCTCGCACGGCAGACAGAGGCTGGAAACCATGGGTTTGCACGTGAAATCATTTGCCTTGATGTAGCCTTCCTGGCACTTGACAACCTTGCATACCGGTGTATCACCGCTGGCATCACAGGTCACCTTTTCGGCAAACGGGATTTTGCCCTTGCACGAATTGCCACACTCCCCGCAGTTGTCCACGTCGTCATACTTGCCATCCGCATTCTTGAAGTCTTCGTCCGTCTGGCCGTCGCAGTCGTCATCCGCATAGTTGCAGATTTCTTTCTTGGGTGTCCTGGCCAGGCAATCCCATCCACCGGTACCCTTGCACACATAGGTGCCCTTGCACGTACCGATACCGGACACCGTTTTTTCGCATGGTGTGTCCGGTGGCTTGGGGTTATCGTCCACAATCCCGTTACAGTCGTCGTCTATGCCGTTGCATACCTCAGGTGCAGGTGTCCTGGCATCGCATCCGATCCAGCCTTTCTCGGGGTCACAGGTCTCGGTGCCCAGGCAACGGCCGTATTCGTTTGATACCTCGCAGACCTTCTGCGCGCCCTTGTTGGATTCCCCGCAATCGCACGCGTTGGTTACGGGCACACATTGTTTGACCACCTGGCCCGCAGCGCTCTGATCCGCGCGTTTTGCATCCTTACATTCGTATCCTGGTGGACAATCCCCGCCTTCGCAGTCAGTACCACAGAAGTTGCTGCCACCAATCACCACGCACTTGCCTTCGCTGCACTGCCGATCCGAAGTACAGGGCTTGCACAGGCTGATGCCGGTAGGGGTACACAGGCTGATCATGTCCCCGCCCATCATGAAGGTCTTGCACTGCCACCGTTGAGGGCAACTGTCTATACAGGTTTTGGTACATTCGTAACCCCACGGAGTTTCTATACAAAAGCCGCTTTCACAATCCGTGTTGTTTTCGCACGCTGCACCGAACGCACCAGGTTGTATTTCCTTTCCGTTGTCCCATGGATTCACGATTTTATCCCCGGCCGTGTCCCCGGACAGGGTTTCCGCATCCCCTGCCTGGTCACCACTGGTATCCCTGAAGAGGGTATTCTGGGCATCTATCTCCTGCGACACATCACTATCCACTGCCACGTCCGAATCAGTTACCACAGTATCGGCGGTTTTTGTTTCAATCACATCCTTCTTGGCACCAGGACATACGGGACAATGCGGCACGCTTCCACCACTGCATCCAGCAAGCCCAAGCCCGATAACGATGGCAGTAAAAAACGCTATGTTGTGCAAGGTTTTCATCAAAGGCCTCCAATACCAATATGCCTGTTTCTTAAATATACATGAGTATATTCACACACGATATAAGTCTATATAAATTTGAAGCCATAGTCAATACTCGCATCGCCCCCAAATTACCTGACTAAATTCGGAAGTCGGTGGCCGTTGGCCGTTGAACGTGGACCGAGGCCGGGGTTTCCGGTTACCACGAGTGCCTTCCCGAAGGCCCGCAGGGCCGTCCCGCAGCAGCCGCAGGCTGCGACCCGTATCCCGATACCCGAGTCCCGAGGCCGTTGACCGAGACCGTTGGCCGAGGCCGGGGTTTCCGGTTGCAACTGGAGCCTTCCCGAAGGCCCGCAGGGCCGCCCCGCAGCAACCGCAGGCTGTGGCCTGGGACCCGAAACCCGAATCCCGAAAACCAGTCACCTGCACAGCCCCCACACCAGGCCATTCAACCGGTCGAGTGTCAGGATCAACGTTTCCATTTCCCCATCATCCACCAGACCCAGCATGCGAAT
>WGCQ01000198.1 GCA_015493765.1 Deltaproteobacteria bacterium | reverse complement strand
TTCAAAACCACCGGCGAACGCAACGACAGGCACCATCGAAAACAGGAGTATTGCAGCAAATCTTTTGAGCATTCGGAATGTTCTCCCTTAGGGGTCTTCGGAAAATAATTTTAGATTGCACACAAAATTTTGTCAAAATTTATTTTGGACCCAGATTGCCTGTCAAATTTGGTCTTACTGAGGAAACTGCGAAGTTTGACATCCGTTGACCGTGGCTGTAACGGTCAACGTAAGCCACACTGTCACCGATAACCTATCTGTCATTTTGTTTGTTTTATACGGAGTGATGTCGATTTGGTCGGAAGGGTTTAATTACCAGTGGATGTAATATTTGGCGATCAGGCTTGCAAAGACCAGGGAAACCACGGCCATCAATTTGATCAGGATGTTCAGGGAGGGTCCGGACGTATCCTTGAATGGGTCGCCCACGGTATCGCCGATAACCGCGGCCTTGTGCGAGTCGGAGCCCTTTCCGCCGAAGTTGCCTTCCTCGATGTATTTCTTGGCATTGTCCCATGTACCGCCGGCATTGGCCATCATCACGGCCAGCAGGAAACCACTGACGATCGAGCCGGTGAGCAGTCCCAGCAGGGCCGTCGGACCCAGCAGGAAACCGACCAGCAACGGCGAAATCACGGCGATCAGGGCAGGTGCAATCATCTGTTTCTGGGCGGAAAGGGTTGCAATTTCAACGCACTTCCCGGAGTCCGCCTTGGCATTGCCCTCGCGCAGGCCCTTGATCTCGCGCCACTGGCGCCTGACCTCCTCGACCATGGCATTGGCCGCCTTGCCAACGGCATTCAGGGTGAAGGAGCAGAACAGAAACGGCAGCATCCCGCCGATGAACATGCCCACGATCATCATGGGGTCGGCCACGGACAGCATATGCTGGAAGTCCTTGCCTATGATGTCGTGCATAACCAGGATCACCGAGATCGTCAGACCCAGGGCGGTCAGGGCAGCGCTGCCGATGGCAAAGCCCTTGCCGGTCGCAGCGGTCGTGTTGCCCAGTGAATCCAGGGCATCGGTCCTTTCCCTGACCTTCGGGTCCAGTTCGGCCATGGTTGCAATGCCGCCCGCGTTATCGGCCACAGGACCGTACGCGTCAGTGGCCAACGTGATACCCAGGGTGGCCAGCATGCCGATACCAGCCAGGGCCACGCCATAGATGCCAACCAGGTTGACCCCGCCAATCACGGAGGCATGAGGTGCGCTGGCCTTGGAGAATGCGTAGGCCACGATGATGGCAGCGCCCACGGTCAGGATGGGAATCACGGTGGACAACATGCCAACTGCCATACCGCGGATTACCACGGTTGCACCACCCGTACCTGCGGATGCGGATACCTCTTTTGTGGGTGAGTAATCCTGGGACGTGTAGTACTCGGTGCTGTAACCAATGATCACACCTGCGACCAGTCCTGACAGGATTGCGTAGTACAAGCCATCAAATCCGGGTCCCATCACGTACCTGACCACGAAGAACAGGGCGATAGCCGTAAGCAAAGCGGCGCCCCACACGCCCTTGCGCAGGGCCATCAACAGCACGCCCATGCTGGTACGGTCGCCCTTTACGTGTACGAACGTGGTGGCGATCAGGCTCATGATGATACCGGTGATTGCAACGGCAAAGGGCAGCATCATTGCGTTGAGTCCGTGAACCTGGAGGTTCGGGTCTTTATAGAATGCAATGTAGGCAATCGTAAGGGGGGCGATGATCGAACCCACGTAACTTTCGTACAGGTCAGCGCCCATGCCCGCGATGTCGCCCACGTTGTCGCCCACGTTATCCGCAATCACAGCAGGGTTGCGGGGGTCGTCCTCGGGGATACCGGCCTCAACCTTGCCGACCAGGTCAGCACCCACGTCAGCGGACTTGGTGAATATACCGCCGCCCACCCTGGCGAACAGGGCCACGGACGAGGCACCGAAGCCGAATGCTGGGATCAACCGGGCGGCCGAGGCAACGTGTGCATGACCGCTGCCCAGCAGCCACCAGAATATCAGGGACAGGCCCAGGATGCCCAGGCTGACCACGGAAAAGCCCATGACCGTGCCGGAAAAGAATGCCACGCGCAGGCCCGTGTTCAGGGATTTCGATGAACCGGCAGCGGTCTGGGCATTGGCGCCGGTGCCGATGATCATGCCCAGGTAGCCCGAAAGCAACGAAAGGAACGCACCAACCACGAAGGCAGATGCGGATTTCAGCCCGTAGGTGGCGCCCAGGATGATGGCAACCACTATCACGAATATACCGACCGACGTGTACTGGCGCCGCAGGTAGGCCTTTGCTCCTTTCTGGATCTCGTCCTGGATCTCTTTCATCCGGTCCGTGCCACGGTCCTGTTTCAGGACCCATTTCGCCGCTATGGTCACGAATATTACTCCAATGACCCCCACGGCGATTGCCAGGTAAAACAAAAGATTCGTTGTATCCATGGTGACTCCTTACGGTTTAGAATGCCCAAAAGTCATTGCCCTCATTTAATATAAAAGCCCTTGATTGTCAAGAATATGCTATAATAGCCCCAAGGAGTCCTATGGACGTATGAGAGTATGCCCGAACTGCAATCTCAAGACCGAGGAAGAGACATGTCCGAAGTGTAAAATAAGGACCATCGATGTATCGAAATACATAGAACAAAAGAGGGACCCTGACCACCTGATAGGCAAACTACTCCTGGGACGTTACCAGGTCACGGCCTTGATTGGCGTGGGTGGCATGGGCAACGTATATGAGGCCAGGCACACGGTATTTGACAAGCGCTTTGCCATAAAGGTGATAAAACGTTCCCTGCTGGACAACATGGACGCCGTAAAGCGGTTCCAGAGGGAGGCGTTTTTGGTGTCAAAACTGGACTACCCCAGCATAGTAAAGATCTATGACTTCGGTGAACTGGAAACCGGACAGCAGTTCATCATGATGGAATACGTACAGGGGGAGAGCCTGCGTACCCTGCTGAAAAGGGAAGGGCGCTTGACGCCGTACAGGGCCGCAACCATTGCGTTGCAGGTGGCCAAGGCATTGGACTACGCGCACAGCAAGGGTGTGATCCACAGGGACATAAAGCCGGACAATATTTTCGTGCGCAGGGTGAGGGGCGAGGACTTTGCCAAGGTCATGGACTTTGGCGTGGCAAAATTGCTGTCAGGGGAAGAGGAAGGGCTCACCCAGGAGGGCATGGTGCCAGGCACACCGGAATACATGAGCCCTGAACAGGTCCTGGGTAAGGCAGTGGTGAACGAGCGCAGCGATATATACAGTTTTGGCGTGGTGTTCTATGAGATGGTCACCGGTCTCAGGCCTTTCAAAAAGGAAACGCCCATGGCCAGTGCTGTATCACACCTCAAGGAATCGCTGCCCCCATTCCCGGATGACGTGGCCACCAACCTTCCACCTGGCATGGCGGATCTAATCTACAGCATGACGGATCGCAACTGGCGCAAACGACCCCAGTCCGCAGGTGAAGTGGCCGATCGCATCAAGGAACTCAAATTTGCCAATGTAATAAAGGATGTGCAAGGTAAACCGGTTGTGGTCGAGGAACAAACCGTTTTTACGCCCACCGCAACCAGCCGCATACGAAAAATAGACGACGCCGACGATATCCAGGATATGGAAGAGGACGTGGCCGGCATGCCCACGCTGGTGGATCGCCCCCGGATTACAGGGAATGGGGAGAAAAAAACGGGCCGGCGGCAATGGGTGACAATCGTACTGGTGGCCATGGTCGGGCTGGCCGTGGGATTGTTGGTGAATAAAATTACGGGCAAGGAACGCTCGACCAGGTTCAAGGTAATGAAAACCAGGGTTGTGCATACCCACGCCAAGGTAAGCCCCGGGCTGGATACCCCTGTGATCAGGGTCACCGCACACCCGGAACAAATACAAAGGAGGCTGCCCGTGACAGTACCTGCCAGGCGGCGCACACACAGGGTCGTTGGACATGGGACTCGCCGCAGTTCGACTGTGCGTACAGGGCACAAAAAAACCGTGAAGGAGAAAAAAGCGAAGAAAAAGGCTGTAATCCAGATGTGGTGAGGCGGACATTGAAGATACGTTTTCGTTTTTATGTGTGGTTAACGGGCTTGATCCTGGTGCTGGCAATTCCGCTGAGGGCACAGCAGGACACCACTGCAATGCTGAAACAGGCACAGGAACTGTTTACCCTGGGGCAGTACCGGAAATCGCTGAAAGTACTTCGGCAGGTCTATAAAATCATGCCCCAGCCCATACTGTTCTGGAACATGGGTCGTTGCCTGGAGGAAATGAAACACTACGACGAGGCTTTGAGAAAATACAAACAGGTGTTGGCGGCAAAAGTGCTGACCCCTGAACAACGCAGGCGTGTCCAGATGGGCATCGAGCGGGTCAAGCACCTGTGGACACAGCAGTTATTGCAGAATGGACACGACCTGATAGGTTTTGGAAAAGTGAAGGCGGGCAATGCGGCGTACCAGAAGGCATACCTGCTCACACACAACCCGGGTGTGTTGAAGGCGTGGGCCCGGGCATTAAAGGATACGGGACATTTGCAGGCAGCGTTGCTGAGGTACAGGGCGTACCTGGACCAGGCAAAGAATGACGCTGAAAAACAGGCGATCAGCCACGAAATAGACCAGGTCAAACGCAAATTGCAAAACAAACTATTAAACGATGCGGACCTGCTGGCAAAGGTGGGAAACCTGAAAGGGGCCCTGTCATTGATCGCAAAGGCATGGGAATTGCGCCACGACCCACAGTGCACGTGGCACCGGGCCCAGGCCTATGAAAATACCGGCAACGATGACATGGCCATAAAATGGTACAAGAAATACATTGAACAGAAGCCGGGTTCCGTGGGCGTAATCGCTGCAAGGGCCAGGATTGCGGCCCTGCGTAAAAAGATAAAGGCATCCGCCGTGGTCAAGCAGCCGGTGGTATTGCCAAAACCCGTGGCTAACAAGGGTCGAAGCCTTAAAACGGGAGGTTATATACTGGCGGGCGTTTCCGGTGCCGTACTGGCCACGGGTGTGGTTTTTACGCTGCTGGCAAACCGGGATTTTTCCAGCCTGAGGAATGCCAAACGCAACAAGGATGGCCTGATCATAGGTATGGATCAGGAAAACGCGGCGGATCTGCAATCCACGGCCCGCACCGAAAGGACCGTGTCATGGGTGATGTACGGCGTGGGCGCGGCCGTGGCAGTCACGTCCGTGGTCATGATCGTGGTTGGACACAAGAAGGCGGCATCGGTATTCGCAACGCCCACAGCAGGGGGAGCAAGTCTTGGATTTGAAACGCAGTTTTGACATCAACGCGGCAACGGTCCTGGTATTGGTAGGGACAGGCCTGTGGCTGTCAGGCGGGTGTACGGGCTTTGATTTTACCCAGGAACGATATTACTGCGACCAGACCCACTACTGCGCGGCAGGGTGGACATGCGATACCCAAAAACATGTATGCGTGCCCAGGCAGTCGTTAAAGGACATTGGCCAACCGGACCCGGGCAGGGACAGCGGGCCAGGGGATATTGCGGATATGTTTGCGGACGGGGAGGCCTGTACGCCCAACTGCGCAGGCAAGGAATGCGGGGACGACGGCTGTGGCGGCAGTTGCGGAAAATGCGGGGAACACCAGGGGTGCAAG
The DNA here is from genome assembly GCA_015493765.1 of Deltaproteobacteria bacterium. Taxonomy (GTDB): domain Bacteria; phylum Myxococcota_A; class UBA9042; order DTJE01; family S145-11; genus S145-11. Next base: position 13,733 of record WGCQ01000198.1, on the reverse strand, counting down.
GACGGCAAATGCGTGGACATGCCATTATGCGGAAACCACGTGTGTGACCAGGACGAGAGCTGCGATACGTGCCCGGCCGACTGCGGCTGTCCTGTGGGGCGGACGTGTTATGACGGCAAGTGCTGCACACCGGGTGCCACGGGGTGTATCAGTGCTGCAGGCGAGGACTGGGACGGGGATGGCGTGCCCAACCAGTGGGAGATGGACCACTGCAAAAACGAAGAATGCAAGGATTATGCCATCAGGCACAGCGAGGTATTTCCCGAGGGTTTTAAACTGGGCAACGGTAAGCCTGTTACACATCCCTATAATAAAGAACCATGCTGCCCGCTTTCGCTCAAGGACAAGACAGGCATGAACGTGCCCTGCCAGTGCGACCTGAACTGTGACGGGGTGATCAAGTGGTGTGACCCCAATGACCACGACAGCGATGGATACACACCGGCACAAGGCGACTGCAATGACAAGGACCCCACGGTGTACCCGGGTGCACCTGAAAAATGCGGCGAGGACCGGGCCTGTACAGGCAAAAAACTCGACTGCACGGGTATGACGGACGCGGACCATGACGGCTGGCCGAACACGGTGGATTGCAACGACCATGACCCTGCGGTGCATCCATGGGCCAGGGAACGATGTGATGGCGTGGACGATGACTGCAACGGATACGTGGATGACACGAACCCGGACGCATCGGACCAGTCCTGCCATACGTGGAAAGGAAAGGTGTACCCGGATGGTCCCACATGCAAGCCCGGGGTCGATGTCTGTCTGCATGTGCCGCAGCAACAGACCAAAGTGACTTGCATGGGCGCTGTGGGGCCTACCACGGAGATATGTAACGAACTGGACGACGATTGCGACGGAGAAACGGACGAGGGGTTCGACCTGAAAACGGACATCAATAATTGCGGCAAGTGCGGGGTGGCTTGTACGAATAAACACGGTCAGACCCAGTGCAAGGACGGGGCTTGTTTGCCCGTGTGCGACGATGGCTTCGGCGACTGCGACTGGAAACCAAGCAACGGGTGCGAATCAAAGTTGTCGGAGGTGACCCAGTGCGGTTCGTGTGATCAGCAGACACCCTGTCCCGATGGATTTTTCTGTAACCAGGGCATTTGTATCCAGAAATACCCATTGGGACACAAATGCGAGTGGCCCGGCCAGTGCCAGGACGGTACGGATAAACAGCCACATTGCACTGACGAAGGCCTGTGTTGCGATACCTTGTGCGACGGACCGTGCAGGGCCTGCGTGGACGGGACGTGTACACCCAGGCAGGACCACTCGATGCCGGAAAAGGCCGGTGCGTGCAATGGCGCCTTGTGCAATGCAAACGGTGAATGCATGAAGTCGTGCACCACGGACCAGGACTGCGAGTCCGGGTATATTTGTGCAGGGGCCGCAGCGGACACGAAACACTGTATCCAACCGCTAAAACTCGGTGATGATTGCACCAAACTGGGTGCTGCGGCATGCGTCAGCGGATTTTGCCAGGACGGACATTGCTGTGAGAGTGCGTGTGACGGTACATGCAAAAAATGTGATTCCTCCGGCAGGTGCCTGACCGTTAAAATGGGACCGGATCCGGATACATGTACGAATGGGAAATCCTGTGACGCCCTTGGAAACTGCAAAACCATGGACGGAGGGGCTTGCCAAAGAACTGAGGATTGCCTGAGCGGGGCATGCAAGGACGATTATGACGGCGACGGAAAATTCTGTGCATCCGTGTATTCCTGTGTACATGACGGCACGGTTTATAATAATGACCAGGTGGTGGGATGCATCGATGGCCATCACAGCCGTTACTGCAACGGCGGGGTATGGGACAGTAAGGACTGTGGCAGCAACCGCTGTGTCGTAGGGGATAATGGTCATACGTATTACCACCTGATTGGGTGTGCTGAGGGGGATAACCATACCCTGGATTATTGTTACGACCGCAGAAAGGACCCGGACAACAGCCAGGAATACTGTGCTGCCTGTTTCGATGCAACACACTGGATGGGAAATGCATGTTGCGGGGATGACCCGGGTGAGTGCATCACCAATCCCAGGGCAGGCGGGAGTTGTTGTTACCAGGGCAACGTGGTACCCAGTGACACGGTGGTTGGTGGCAGCGTGTTGTGCCTGGACGGGCTGTTGTATGCCTGCAATACGCAGCCAACGGATTGTCCGTGTTGCATAACATCCGATACCTGCACCACGGAAGGCCTGCGGCAATGCTGCGACGGCGTATGGCAGGCCCAGGATAAATGTGCCAGCCAGTGCCTTAGCAGTGAAAGCGAATCCAGCAGTGAATAATGCTTGAAACTCGATGTACCGGTTAGTACGCCTGCGTTCAAGCAGGCTTAACCAGGCGTATCCGAATCACTTCTGACGTCTTAGGTTATAAAATTGGTCAGGTTTTTTGGGGCGGGCGAGCCAGCCCTTGAAAAAAATCGGGTTATGGTTTAGAATCCCAATACCCTTTCGAGGGCCCTTCCCGATGTGTCGGCCAGAATCCTGTTATAGGGGGTGCTGTGCAGGACAGATTAACCCAGGTGGTAAAGGAATATCTTCGGGAACAGGGTTTGGATTTAATCGAGCTGAAGATGACGGCCCGCAAAAACGGGATGTCCATGAGGCTCTTGATTGACCGGCCTGGGAATGTGACAATACAGGACTGTGTTACGGTCCACAAGGAACTGCGGTGGCTCCTGGAAAGCGACGGGCTGGTGCAGGGGCGATTGAACCTGGAGGTATCGTCGCCGGGACCCAGGCGGAGGCTGCGGGTCCCCCAGGACCTGAAGCGTTTTACGGGTGAACCGGTGCGGCTGGTGCTGCATGAACCCGTGGATGGACTGTACGTGGTCAATGGCAGATTGGTGCAGGTGGACACGGATCGAATCGTGGTCCTGGACGAGACACAGGAAATTGTGGTCCCCATGGCCAACATAAAACGTGCAAACCTGTGGAGGTAGAAATGGCGTTTGAAGTACAAAAACTGGACAGCATACTGGAACAGGTGAGCAGGGAAAAGGGTATTCCCAAAAAGGTTATTGTGGAGGCCCTGGAGGATGCGATACTGAAGGCGGCAAAAAAGGTCTTTGGCGAGGAAAGGGCGTTGGAGGCAAGTTACAATATTGAAATCGGCCAGGTGGAACTGTTTCAGTACATGGAAGTCGTGGAAACCGTGGAAAATCCTACGACTGAAATCACGCTGGAACAGGCACACATGGTGGACCCTGAGGCCGAGGTGGGGGACGAACTGGGATTCCAGATATTCTATTTGGAATCGGACAAGGAACGGGCCAGGGAGGAGGACGAAAAATACCAGGACATCCTGCAAATAAAGACCGCGCGCAGGGCGTTCGGCAGGATTGCGGCCCAGACCGTGAAAAAGGAGATCCTGAAGAAGGTCCAGGAGGCCGAGCGGGATATGATTTATAACGAGTACAAGGACAGGGAAGGCGACCTGGTGACTGGCACGGTGAGACGCTTTGAACGGGGCAGCGTGATCGTGGATTTGGGTAAGGCCGAGGGGCTGTTGCCGTCCAGGGAGCAGTGCCCCCGTGAATCATACAGGCCCGGTGACAGGGTCCAGGCTTACCTCAAGGAGGTGGTAAAGGACACCCGCGGCCACCAGTTGATATTGTCGCGTACGGACCCCCGCTTCGTGGAAAAATTGTTTGAAAAGGAGGTGCCCGAGATATACGAAGGCATCGTTACTATTATGAACGTGGCACGGGAACCGGGGGAGCGCACCAAGATCGCTGTGGTCAGCAAGGACAGCGACGTGGACCCGGTTGGGGCATGCGTGGGCCTGAAAGGGGCGCGTGTCCAGGCGATTGTCCAGGAACTCAGGGGCGAAAAAATCGACATCGTGCCGTATTCCCCGGACCTGGCAAGATACGTATGCAATGCGATTGCACCGGCCGAGGTGGTCAGGGTACTGATAGATGAAGACAGCAAGCAAATCGAACTGATCGTGCCTGATGACCAGCAATCCCTGGCCATAGGCCGAAGGGGACAGAACGTAAAACTGGCCAGCAAACTGGTGCAGTGGAAAATCGAAGTACACAGCCTTGGCCAGGTGGATGCCTGGAAGGAGCAACTGGCCCAGGCCCTGCACGAAATCGATGGCATCGACGAGTCTTCGATTCAGTACATATTTAAACTGGGCTACCATTCACCGGAAAGCCTGGCTGAACTGGACGATGCAGAACTGTTGGCTATTCCCGGTATAACGACTGAAATCGCAGCAGCCATCAGGGAAAAGGCCGCAGAACTGGCCCGGTCGCAGGCTGAAGGCAAGGGTAATGGCGGAAACCAGCCCCGGACAGGGCAACCACAACAGGATGCTGCCGGGGCTGAGCAGGAGGAAAGCCCGGAAAATAAACCGGAGGACGATGAGCAGACCACCGGGGATTAGGACATGTATTGTTTGCGGCAGGAAACAGGAGAAGGCAGGTATGCTGCGATTGGTCGTGGATTCGGACGGACACGTGGTTATCGATACGGACGGCAGGATGCCGGGAAGGGGTGTTTACGTGTGTCGAGGAACTGCATGCCGCAAGGGCCTGTCAAGGGTCAAACAGACTCGGTGGAACAGGCTGTTTCGTCGGGGACAGGTCGTATTCAATCTCGGAAACGAGATTTTTACGGTGGGTAAAGACCTTTAGTCTTTTCCACCACGCCCGATTTGGGCAAATGGTTGACAAGATGTCCGTTGAAGGGCATCCTATGCACGGAATGGATTTGGTTGAGCAATGGCAAGAAGGCTTTACGAAATAGCCAAGGAACTTGGAATCAAGGATGTCAAACTGAAGGAGTTCGTCCAGGAACTTCGTCAGCAGGGGTTTGATGAAATCAAAGACCATCTCAGCCAGGTGGACGAGACCCAGGAACGCAAGATCGTTGATTATGTCAAAAACAGGATGACAGGCGGCATCCAGGAAAAGAGGATCAGCTCAACGGTGAAGCGCCGCCGTCGCAAGGTGGTCAGCAAAACCACACCGAAAACAGAGCCTCGGCCCACGCCGTCCGTGCCCAATTCCCTGCACGTTTCCAAACCTCAGACCGAGGTAAAACCGGCCGTGGAACCTGCGGAGATTAAAGAAAAAGAGGTGGCAAAACCTGTTGCCGAACCCCCTGCACCAGTGCCGGAGCCCCAAACGACAGAGGATAAACCTGTTGTCACCCCCGAGGAAACACCCCAGGCCGGTGAGAAACCGGCTGTGGAGGAGGTCCGGGTAAAGGCCGAGCCGGAACCGAAAGAATCCGAGGTTGAAAAAAACACGGTTGAAAAATCGGAAAAACAACCAGAAGAGCAAAAGCAGCCCGAAGAAAAGGCTGAACCTGTCGTTGAACCCGTAAAGAAACAACCCGTAAAGGAAGAAAAAGAAGAGGAGCAAAAACCGCCTGAAATGGAACGGGATGAACGAGGCATTCCCGTGATGAAGGGTTTGCGGATTATTTCCAAGCCCGACGAGAAGGAAGTGGCGGAACTGGCTGCCAGAAGGGCCAAGGAGGCGGCTGAAAAGGCCAGGCGCAAGGCTGAGGCGGAGGAGGCCAGGCGCAAGGCCAAAAAGAAAGGCAAGGTTGCGGAGCGTACGGGCAAGGAGGAGCCCGCATCGGAGGACGCCGATAAACGGGGCAAAAAGAAACGCAAAAAGGGACGCCGCGTAATCTATGACAAGAAACGGGATGTCATTGCAATCCACGATATCGACGGTGACCAGTTCGAGGAACTCAAGCCACCGAGGCCGGCGCCCAGGCGGAAAAAGACAAAGGAAAAGAAAAAGTTCGCCAAGACCAAGGTGATCGCGCCCAAGGCCGAAAAACGGGTAATAAAGATCGAGGGCGATTCCATTTCGGTTGGCGAACTGGCCCGACGTATAGGTGTAAAGGCCTCGTCAGTGGTGAAAAAACTCATGTCCATGGGTGTGATGGCCGGTGTGAACCAGCCCTTGGACATGGATACCGCCGAGATCCTTGCATCGGAGTTCGAGTACACCATCGAACGCATAGGGTTTGACATGGAGGCAGCCCTGGGCCTGAACAAGGAGGACAAGCCTGAATCCCTGCGACCCAGGCCGCCGGTGGTGACGGTTATGGGTCACGTGGACCACGGCAAGACAACGCTGTTGGACCGAATCAGGAACAGCCGTATCGTGGACAGCGAGGCAGGCCAGATTACCCAGCACATAGGCGCATACGTGTTGGACCTGCCCAAGGGTCGCATTGTATGGCTGGATACCCCCGGTCACGAGGCATTTACGGCCATGCGTGCCCGTGGTGCCTTGGCAACGGATATTGTGGTGCTGGTGGTGGCCGCGGACGATGGCGTCAAGGCCCAGACCATTGAAGCCATCAACCACGCAAAGGATGCAGGTGTACCCGTGGTGGTGGCAATAAACAAAATCGACAAACCAACGGCCCAGCCCGACGTGGTTAAAAAACAACTGGCGGACCACGAGTTGATACCCGAGGAATGGGGTGGCGATACGGTATTTGTAAAGGTATCTGCCAAGACCGGGAGCGGTGTGGAGGACCTGTTGGACGCCATATTGCTGCAGGCCGAGGTCAGCGAGTTGAAGGCAAATCCGGACAAGCCGGCGTCCGGCGTGGTCGTGGAAAGCACCCTGGACGAAAAGAAAGGCCCGGTTGCCACATTGCTGGTCCGGGAAGGCACCTTGCACAAGGGTGACATCATGGTCGTTGGTACTGTACACGGAAGGGCCAGGCTGATGCTGGACGACCGCGGACGTCCTATGAACGAGGCAGGGCCTTCGATTCCGGCACAGGTGGCAGGCTGGGATGCCGTACCCCAGGGCGCGGAAAAATTCTACGTGGTGCCCGATGAAAAGACCGCGAAACAGGTGATCAGTTACGTGAAGGAACGCTCGGACCAGGCACAGCCCAAGGCCAGGAAGATGAGCCTGGAGGACCTGTTTGCCATGGCCGAGAAGGGCGAAACCAAGGAATTCAAGATCGTGTTGAAAACCGATGTCCAGGGGTCACTTGAGGCGGTACGTCAGGCAATCGAGGGGATCGAAGGTGAAAAGATTAGGCCCACGGTGATCCATTCAGGGGTCGGGGATGTGACCAGTAATGACATCAACCTGGCGTCTGCGGCCGGGGCCGTGGTGTTGACGTTCAACGCGGGTATTGATAACCGGGTTATGAAACAGGCCGAGCAGGAAAAGGTCCAGGTCAGGATATACGACGTGATATATGACTTGCTGGATGACCTGAAAAAGGCGATGCTGGGCGAGTTGCAGCCCGAGGTGACCCTCGTGTTGAGCGGGCGTGCCGAGGTACGCCAGGTCTTCAAGTTGTCCAAGCAGGGCCGCGTGGCCGGGTGCATGGTAACAGAGGGCAAGGTGGTGCGCGGCAGCCCGGTGAAGGTCATACGCGGGGATACCATGATCGCCGAGGATACCCTGTCAGGGCTCAAACGCTTCAAGGATGACGTCAAGGAGGTCGCCCAGGGTTACGAATGCGGTATATCCTTGTCCAGGTTCGGTGATTTCCAGGAAGGGGACATCATCGAGGTCTATCGCAAGGAATCCGTGGAACAGGAATTGTAATGCATTGACTGGGTGGGACCATGCGTGGTCCCGGTGGGTACTCCAATGAAACCATACAAAAGAACACAGCGGGTAAACCGACAGATTCAGCGGTTGCTGGCGGTATTAATCAGGACCAGGCTCACAGAGTCCTGGGTACAGGATGTGGTGATCACCAGTGTGGTGGTGAGTCCTGACCTGTCCGTGGCAAAGGTGTACGTGCATACAGTGACCGGCAAGGCATCTGATGCCGTGGACGGACTAAACGAGGTGAAGGGTTTTCTGAGGACCGGCCTGGCAGGCGAATTCAGGGCTAAACGGGTGCCTGAACTGCGATTTTTTGTGGACGATACCATGGAACGCGTGGAACGGCTGGAAGCCCTGTTCGAAAGGATCCACCAGGATGATTGAGGGAATCCTGCTGGTTGACAAGCCCGCCGGTGTTACATCCTATGACGTTGTACGCAGGGTAAAGCAGGCGTCTGGTGTAAAAAAGGTGGGACACGGTGGTACGCTGGACCCGTTTGCAACCGGGCTGCTGGTTGTGTTGATCGGGCGCAGGTACACCAGGATGCAATCCAGGCTCACGGGGGGCGACAAGGTCTATGAGGCGGTCATCACATTGGGCCTGGAAACGGATACAGGTGACCTGACCGGCAACGTGGTAAAGCGTATGGACACACCGATGCCTGGCATGGATACTGTCAGGCAGGTGCTGCGGTCGTTTGTGGGCGAGATCCTGCAAAAACCGCATCCGTTTTCCGCCGTGAAATACCAGGGCAGACCTTTGTACTATTATGCCAGGCGGGGGATCCGGGTCCCGGTGAATCCCAGGGCAGTGCACTTGTATGATTTGGCACTCAGGGATTACAGCCCTCCGGATATGGCTGTGACAATGAGGGTATCCGGCGGATTTTACGTGAGGTCCTTTGCTGTTGACGTGGGCGCGGCCCTGGGCATTGGCGGGGTTGTGCGGTCGCTCAGGCGGCTCTCTGTCAACGATTTCCACGTGCGGGATGCCATTGCAATGAGCGCCATCCAAAAAGGTGACCCGGGATTCATTTCACACATCATGCAAGTGGAGTCAGCAGATGTTTCTGTCCTTTAAATCGATTCGTAGTGGAAGCTCAGGGAACCTTTACCTGGTAAAAAGTGAAAACGCTGTGATAGCGGTCGATTTCGGGCTTTCATCCCAAAAGGCCATCGTAGAGGGCTTAAAAAAACAGGGGATCAGGCCTGAGGACCTGGATGCAATCCTGGTGAGTCATACCCATACGGACCATATTTCCTATTCCGGGTTAAGGGTAGGCGAGGAATACGGACTTTGCATTATGTTGCCTGTCGAACTGGTGAACAATGCCATGGGCCTGTATGCGAAAAAACGGCTTGCCAGGCCGCCAGATGGCCTGCTCGAGGGCTTTCAGGTGGGGCAACCCAGGCGATTCAAAGATATAGTGGTCAAATCCTTCAAGGTACCTCACGACGTAGTCCCCACCTCCGGATTCCGGTTTGAACTGGCAGGCAGGGGCAACGGACCTGCCATCACCATGGCCACGGACCTTGGGTATGTGCCTGCTGATGTGAAAGAACGTTTTTTGGACAGCAACCTGGTGGTGATCGAGGCAAACTACGATGAAATGATGCTGCAAAATTCATCCAGGCCCTTCCAGCAAAAGGTACGCATAAATGGCCCCAAAGGGCACCTGTCCAATACTGCAACAGCGGCATTCATTGCCGAACTGTGCAAACGCGGTCGCGTACCGGACCACGTAATGCTGGCACACCTGTCCAAAGACCACAACACCCCGCAACATGCACTGAACACGATAACGGATTACCTGGTCCGTAAATTCGGCGTACGGTTGAACATATCCGTGGCCCCGCGTAAAGAGGAATCCGATTGGATCACGGTATTCTAATCCCCGGCACGCAGGCCGAACACGTGGATTTCCCGGCTGATGGCGACCACTTCCATGTACGGATTATGTACTACGACACCGGGCGGCGGCCCGTCCCATACCTCGTCGGCCTGGCCCTGTTTGGGTTGGTAACCGACTGAATCTTCAAGATATTTTGTCGGGTCAGCCAGGACTGCCACAGGCCGTTTGAATGCCCTTGCCGCGGATACGAGCATGGCGGAGCCCACCTTGTTTACAAAGGCATCGGGAAATAGGGCATCACAACCCAGCATCACAATGTCCGCCTCAGACACGCGATTGAACAGGGCAGCGTCCGTGGTCAGTTCGCAGTGTATCCCTTGTTTCGCAGCCCACGCAGCCAGCATCCGCCCTTCCATGACCGGCCTGCTTTCACCAACAATCACGGTATCCACACGGGCATACGCGGATATGGCCTGGCGCACCATGCTGGAGTCACTGATCGTCACCACCCGGATACCGTGGTTGCCGAAATATTTCCCCGCAAAAGCGGCAAATTGTCGGACAGCCCGCTGAATGCCCCGCTGCTGGTCCTGCCGAAAGCCTTGTACCGTAACCCGGGCTTGCCCCGGCCCGGCCGAGCGTAGCCTCTGGCACAGGTTTGCCACACTACCCATGCCCGCCTGGGCCGGCTGGATCGCATCCACGACTGCTTGCAGGCACCCGGCCCCGTCCGCCTCGATTGCCAGGTCACCCAGCATGGACGTAACATGAGTGGCCCCATGCACGTTGTCCCTGGCCAATTCGCGGACACGTTTCATGATTGCATCACATGTCATTGCATGCACCCCCGCGTGTAATTATAATCGATTTTGGGAGGTATGTATGAAACCGCCTACTGCTGTGCTCATTTCAACGGGCAGGGAACTGTTGACAGGCCGCGTACTGGACAAAAACGCCAACCACATTGCTGTCAGGTTGTTCGATATTGGGTGGCAGGTCCTGAGGATGTGCCAGGTGGACGACCGGTTCGATGCGGTGTGTGGGCAACTGAAGCAGGCCGTGGCAGAGGCTGACATGGTCATTACCACGGGTGGACTCGGGCCTACCTATGACGACGGCACGCTTGGCTACATTGGCCGGTGCCTGGGATTACCCATGGTAATGGACAGCCAGGCAAGGCGAATGGTGATTCAGCGGTATTCGGAGGTATCCAAGGCCGGTGTAATCCGTGGCGGTGACCTGAACAAGGCCAGGATGAAGATGGCGGTGCTGCCTGATGGCGCAGTGCCCTTGCCTAATCGCGTGGGTACAGCGCCCGGGGTGTTCCTGGAATACGGCAGAAGCCGGGTATTTTGCCTGCCCGGGCCGCCCAGGGAGATGCAGCCCATGTTCGAGGAACAGGTCCTGCCCAGGATTGTCGGCATCACCGGGGGGCGTCGGTTCGTGCGACGTAGCATCACGCTAAATCAGCCGGACGAGTCCGTGCTGGACCCACTCATTGCAAAGGCCAGGCAGCGTTTTCCAGGCGTATATTTCAAGACCGCGGCAAAGGGATTTACAACTCCCGCAATGGATGTGTACATGGAAACCTGGGGCCTGCCGGCCGAGGCCACTGACCTGCTTTCCCGGGCGGAGGCCTTCCTGTTGGAACTTACGGGACACGCAAATCGGATATAATTCCTTTGACCTTTCCGTGACCATGACAGCGTGAATCGTGGTGGTAACGGACACGGTGACAGCCACGTCCACGAGGGTGTTACAAAGTCGTTATATTACACAATATACATTTGGTCTTGTGGTGCAACATGCTGAATTTACACAATATTCGTAGGGGCGAATGTAAATCCGACCTGAGCTTGCCATCAAATCAACACCCTCTCCATGGTGGCATGTATATCAGGAATGACTCCGGTATCCCGCAAGTTTCCCTGACAAGAATCAAACTAAACCGGTTCAACCGGTTGACATAACACCAGGTTTATGAAAGATTCAGTTCAGCGAAGAGCCATGGGAGGAATACCATGAATGTTGTCCTGCGAAGCATATTGATGTTGATCGCCTTGGGTGTTGCACTAAGCATTTTTACCTGGCAGATATGGCGTAAAACCAAACTGTTGCTGGCCTCTGCTCCGGAAAACCGGTTTGATCACCTGCGCGAACGCATGTACGCAATGGTACGCTTCGGCCTGGGACAGTACAGGCAATTCAAGGAATTCTGGCCGGGATTGATGCATGCGCTGATATTCTGGGGCTTCATGGTGCTGTTACTCAGTGAAATCAGCATATTCGGCTCCGCCTTCAGTGCAAAGGGCGACTGGTCCATCTTCTGGTTCTGGCCCGGCCTGGACCACGTCTATATAATCATCAAGGAGTTTACGGAACTGGTCGTATTATTGATGGTGACATACGCCTTGATCAGGCGCCTCATCATTCGGCCCGCACGGCTCACACTGAGCTTCGAGGCAAATTTGATCCTGGTTTTCATTGCCACACTGATGATTACGGATTATTTTTACACCGCAACCAATTTTAACCTGGGTATAGGTGTTGAGGCACGTCACTACGCAATCATCAGCGCCCTGGTAGCCGGTTGGATACACGGGATGTCGCACGGTGGCCTGGTTGCCCTGGGTCAAATCATGTACTGGCTGCACGTGGTCGTATTGCTTACGTTCCTGAATGTTCTGCCAATAGGCAAACACTTCCACGTGATCACGGCCCTGCCCAACGTGTTTTTTACGAAACTGGAGCCTATGGGCGCGATTAAACCCATCAAGGACCTGGAGGAACAGGAAACCTTTGGTGTATCCAAGATCACTGAATTCACATGGAAACAGAACCTGGACCTGTACACCTGCACGGAATGCGGTCGGTGCACGGTGAATTGTCCGGCCATGATCACGGGTAAGCCCTTGAATCCCAAACTGTTGATCGACAACCTGCGGGACCATTTGTACGACAAGGCCGATGCGATCATCAAGGGCGAATACGAGCCCGGAACCACCGAGGACGAGTTGCCCGAACTGTTCGGCGTCATCACCGAGGACGTGCTGTGGGCCTGCACAACCTGCGGTTCCTGTGACGAAAACTGCCCGGTTACCATCGAACACATCGACAAGATCGTGGACATGCGGCGTTACCTGGTGTTGATGGAAGGGCGGGTGTCCGACGAAATGAACACCACGATGAAAAACCTCGAAAACAAGTCCAATCCCTGGGGCATGGCCATGGGCGACCGCGACAAGTGGGTCAGCGATTTCGGGCTGGACGTGCCCAGGATGGCGGATAAGGGCCAGGCGGAATACCTGCTGTTCGTGGGTTGTGCAGGGGCGTACGATGATCGCAGCAAAAAGATTACCCGGTCAGTGGTGCAGGTCCTGCAACAGGCTGGCGTGGACTTTGCAATACTCGGCAAGGAGGAGGGCTGCTGCGGTGACGTGGCACGCAGGTCGGGCAACGAATACCTGTACCAGATGCAGGCCCAGCAAAATATCGAAACCTTTAACCAGTATGGCGTGAAAAAGATTATTACACTATGTCCTCACGGCTACAATACAATCAAAAACGAGTATCCCCAGTTCGGCGGCAACTACGAGGTCATACATCATACCGAAATAATCAACCAGCTGATGGCGGATGGCCGAATCGAACTGAAACATGACCTTGCCGCCCCCCAGCACAAGGTGGCATTCCACGATTCCTGTTACCTGGCCCGTTACAACCGGGTGCTCGACGAACCTCGCAAGGTGCTGACCAGGATTTCGGGGCTGGAACTGGTGGAACCCGAAAGGTCCGGGGTGAATACGTTCTGCTGCGGTGCGGGTGGCGGAAGGGTGTTCATGGAGGAAAAGATCGGAACACGAATCAACCAGGAACGCGTCAAACAATTGACCGAAGATCCGGTGGATACGATCGCCACTGCCTGTCCGTTTTGCATGATGATGCTGCGCGACGGGGTCAACGAATTGAACATGACCGACAACGTCAAGGTCATGGACCTGGCGGAACTGGTTGCCCAAAACATGAAGGCCGATTAGACAAACGCAGGCCAGGGGTTTTACCAAATCAACAACCTATTCCAGCCGGTATCTTAACATCAAAGCGTATTTGATTATTCATTGGGGGTATGAGCCAACTGCGATGTAAGCAAGTGATTGAATATAAAAATGATTTTTATGTGCGAAAAATTAAATTACCCCAAGAATCAACGGTAAGATGGGGTTTTTCGGCTCTAATCCTGCAAAAATTCCAGATTTTTACCCCAACCGGGTCGTTTAACATCCGTATTACGTGGCCG
>WGCQ01000197.1 GCA_015493765.1 Deltaproteobacteria bacterium | reverse complement strand
GCCTGGGGGCGTGGAGGTGCGGCGCAGCGTGATCAAGGGCGTGGAAAGTGCGGTGCTGCTGTTGTCCGAAAAGGAGATGGGCCTGACCGACGACCACAGCGGTGTAATGGTGGTCCAGGCAATGGAGCCGGGTACAAAACTGGCGCGGGCCATGGACTGGGTGGACTATATCTTTGAAATCGACAACAAGTCCGTGACGCACAGGCCCGATTTGTGGGGACACGAGGGCGTGGCCAGGGAGGTGGCGGTGCTGACGGGCCGCAAGTTCGTGCTGCCCGAGTACCCGCTGCCCGTGGAGGGCCCTGACACGTTGCAGGTCAGCGTCCAGGATGCTGCCGATTGCCCGCGTTACATCGCGGCCGGCTTTTCGGGCGTCCTGATCCGGCCGTCGCCCTTCTGGATGCGTTATGCCCTGTTCAAGGTCGGGCTGCGTTCCATAAACAACGTGGTGGACATTACCAACTTCGTGATGCTGGACACGGGCAACCCCATGCACGCATTCGACCGCCGCTTTTTGCGCGGTGACCGGATCGAGGTGCGCAGGGCCAGGCCGGGCGAACGCATGGCCACCCTGGACGGGGTGGGGCACGAACTGACCGCCGAGGACATCGTGATTGCGGATGCGCAGGGGCCTGTGGCCCTGGCCGGGGTGATGGGCGGCGAAAACAGCCAGATCCGCGATGACACCACGGACATAGTGCTGGAGGCGGCAAACTTCCAGCCGGCGCAGATACGCAGGACCGCGATCAGGCACAATTGCCGCACCGATTCATCGGCCCGCTTCGAAAAGAGCCTGGACCCGCACCAGGCACAGCGTGCCGCAGGCCTGTTTTCGCAGTTACTGCAAGAATTAAGCCCTGGTGCCACAAGGTCAAGTCGGCTGTACGACATCCGGGGTTTTTCGGAAAAAAAGACCGTGGTCACGATCACCATGGACTATATCAACCAGCGCCTGGGCGTGGAGGTGCCCCAGACGGATGCGGTCAGGATACTGACCGGCCTGGGATTCGGCGTGCGCGAGGACCAGGGCACGCTGCACGTGGATGTGCCCACGTTTCGGGCAACCAAGGACATCGGCATCCCCGAGGACATCGTGGAGGAGGTGGGCAGGCTGTGGGGATATGATAAAATCGAACCCCAGGCGCCGCCCATACGTTCCAGGGTCGTGCCCAGGCTGCGGACCACCGAACTGACAGGGCGCGCGGGCCGGGTACTGCGCCTGAATTGCGGCATGGACGAGGTCAAGACGTACTCGTTTTACGACAACGAATTCAATGCATTATTCGAATTTTCGCCGGATGATGCACTGGGCCTGAAGAACCCGGCGTCCAGGGTCATGGACCGGCTGCGCACGTCGATGGTGCCGAACCTGCTGGCCGTGGCCGTGAAAAATGCGGGCCACAAAGGGCGCTTCGGGGTGTTTGAATCGGGCCGCGTCTTTTTCAACAGGCATACGCCGGAGGGCATACCCGAGCAGCCGCGCAGGTTGGGCCTGTTGATTTACGATAAGGACGCCAGGGACATACGGGCAAAGGAACAGGTGTTGTTGCAGGTAAAGGGTGCGGTGCAACAGGTGATGGAGCAGTGGGGCCTGGGCCGGACCGGGCTGGAGGCGGCGGTGGAGGCCGAATGGCCGTGGCTGCACCCGAATGCCAGGGCAGGTATCCAGTGCGATGCACGGGACTTGGGATATTACGGCCTGGTGCACCCGTTCGTGCTGCAAAAACTGGGCTTGCGAGGCACAGCGGCAGTGGCCGAGATTGACGTGGACGGTGCGGCCGGCCTGGAGGCACAGTACGGGATGTACACCCGGATCAGCAAGTTCCCGGGTGTGGAAATGGACCTTTCCGTGATCGTGGCGGACGCGGTAAACGTGGGCCGGATACGGGATGCGATCACGCGGGCGGCGGGTGCATTGCTGGCGGGGATCGAACTCGTTGCCGTGTATCGCGGTGCGCCCATAGAGCCGGGCAAAAAGAGCGTGACCTACCACTTCCTGTTGCAGGCCCAGGACCACACTTTGTCGGATGCAGAGACCTCCGCGGTGCTGGACCGGGCCATTACAGAGGCCGAGGCCATGGGCGGCGAGGTAAAGAGGGGCTGATGGCGCGCAAACCCGAGGTGTTTTTCGTATCCAAGGCCTTGAATCCGCCCTTTGACGACAGCGGCAAGCTGTTGCCGTTTTTGATAGCGACCCACAACCCGGATTTGCGGTTTCACGTGCCCGTGAACAAGGGCCAGGAGGTCAGGGCCGGCAACGTGCACAGCATGCCGATATTTACATCGAACACCGCGTACAAGGCAGGGCTTTGGGACAAGGCGGCTTTATTCTGGCACGCCCTGAGGGACAGGCATGCGGACATCCTGCATTTCTTCTTTTCGCCGAACAAACTGGGCAACCGGTTCGGCAGGACCTTGGCAGGCATGCGCCGCGGCTTGGTCACAGTGCAGACGATCATGAGCCTGCCCATGCAAAAACAGGAGATGCAGGACGCCCTGTTTGCCGACTGGGTGGTTACGTGGTCGAAACTGGGCCAGTCGTGGGCCGAGGAGGCTGCACAGGTGCTGCCTGAGCAAAAACGGCCAAAGGTAGTGCACATCCCGCCGGGAATCATCCCGTTGCAGCCGCTTCAGGCCGGGATCAGGAACGATTTGCGCGAAAAACTGGGGTTTCCGGCGGACCGATTTTTGGTCCTGTACCCCGGGGACCTGGAATTCACGGACACGGCCATCACGGTGGCCCATGCTGCAAGGCGTATCCTGGCTGAGATCCCCGGGACATTGGTCATGGCGATGAGGCCAAAGACCGAAAAATCCGAGGAACGGTTGCAGGAGGTACAGCGGATTTTGAAAGAGGAAATCGAACAGGAAAGCGTGCGCATACTGGGGTCGATCGACTATTTCCAGGACCTTCTGTCGGTCAGCGACCTCGTGCTCCTGCCTGCACCGTCCACGTACGCAAAAACGGACATCCCCCTGGCCGTATTGGAGGCCATGAGTTCGGGCGTGCCCGCGGTGGTGGGCCAGGGTTCGGCCATGCAGGAACTAAGTGATGCGGGCGTGGCGATTGGTGTGACGCCGGGGGACGCGGACGCCTTGAGCGATGCGGTGATTGGATTGTGCCAGGACAGGACGCGGCTTCGGGATTTGGGCAAGAAGGCGGCAAAATACGTGCAGGAATTCCACACTGTGGACCACATGGCCCGGGCGTTTGCACGTGTGTACATGCAGGCAATAAAGCGATAACAGGAGGCATGATGGACCCGGCAAAATACTACGACGAATTCAGCAAGAACTATGACAGGCCCAGGCACAAGGGGTATCATGCGTACCTGGATGAACAGGAATTCGAGTGCATACAGGACCTTGCGCAGGGCAAGGATGTGCTGGAGGTGGGGTGCGGCACCGGGCTGATCATGCAGCGGCTCGAGCCCATTGCCGCGTCCGTGACCGGGATCGACATATCGCCGGGCATGCTTCGGCGCGCAAAAGAACGCGGGTTGAACGTGATGGTTGCGGATGCGGCCAGGCTGCCCTTTGAGGACAACAGTTTCGACCTGGTGTGCTCGTTCAAGGTCCTGGCGCACATACCCATGATCCGGCAGGCAATCGGCGAAATGGTGCGCGTGGCCAGGCCGGGGGGCATGATCGCGGCCGAGTTTTACAATGCCAGCAGTTTTCGTTTCCTGATCAAGCAGATACGAGCTGGCATGGTCGCTGAAGGCGTCTCAGAACGGGACGTGTTCATCCGCTTTGACACGCTGGACGAATTTCGGTCGTATTTCCCCCGGGACACGCGGGTCCACAGGATATGCTCCGCCCGCCACTGCCTGCTTTCAGCCGTTGCCATGAACCTGCCCGTTGTCGGCCGCATCGTAAAGACCGTAGAACAGGCCGCTGCCAGGACCCCGGCCAAGTTATTCGGTGGGTTTGTTACGCTCGTGATGCAGAAATAGAAAACTCACATTACTTTTTCCTGATGCTAAAAATCGTATTTATTTCCAATTGGTTGACTGCATAGAATCTGACTCCGTGGATATGGGTATTGACAACGAGGCCGGAATCATTTATAAAGTGCTTTGTCTTTTGGGCCCATAGCTCAGCTGGTAGAGCAGCGGCCTTTTAAGCCGTTGGTCGAAGGTTCGAATCCTTCTGGGCTCACTTGTCCCCATCGTCTAGTCTGGCCAAGGACACGGGCCTTTCACGCCCGCGACAGGGGTTCAAATCCCCTTGGGGACGCCTGGGATCAGTTTTTTGCCAACCAAGCGTGTGCATGCTGTTACAGCTCTTGCAACTCAAGGGCAGACACATAGGTTTGTCCCTACGGCCCCCGGCCACGGTCACGGTCAACGGCCACGGACTCGGGCCTCTGGCATCGGGCGTCGGGACGCAGCCTGCGGCTGCTTCGGGACGGCCCTGCGGGCCTTCGGGAAGGCTCCCGTAGTAACCGGAAACCCCCGGCCACGGCCAACGGACCACGGAAAAGGCGGGCGAGACGCCCGCGGAACAGGCAGGCGAGGCCGCCTGCGCTCCACGGCTTTCGTTTTCACCGGGATCACACGGTCAACGGCCACGGCCAACGGCCACGGCCACGGTCATGGTCCTACACCGCTTTCCTTGCCATGCTTGCGGCGCCCAGTGCACCGGCCGTGTCCCCCAGCACGGCCTGTTCTATGCGCACTTGTTTTAGGACCGCGGCAAAGGTTCGGTGCCTCAGTTCCTGGCGCAGGCGCCCCTCCCACAGGTCCATGGATTTCGATACCCCGCCTGCAAACACGATCAGGTGTAAGTTCAGCACGTTCAACAGCCCGCCGAGGGCAATGGCCAGGTGATAACCGAATTCATCAAAGTACTGCAGGGCCTGTTTATTCGAGTTTTGGGCCATTTTGTACAATTTTTCCGGCAGTTTCGGGTCCTGCAAGGCTGCATCCGTGTTTGGTCCGAAAAATCGATCCCGCCTGACCTTATTGCGCAGCCCGGTTGAGCTGGCATACTGCTCCAGGCAGCCGTGATTGCCGCAGTTGCATGCAAAACCCTCTGGTTCCACGGTGATGTGGCCGACCTCGCCTGCCATGCCGTCTTCGCCGCGAAACAGTTTGCCATCCAGGATCAGTCCACCGCCCACGCCGGAACCCAGGGTCAGCAGCAGCATGGACCTGGCCCCCTTGCCTGCGCCGAATGCGTATTCGCCCATGGCCACCATGTTGGCGTCGTTGTCCACGGTAACAGGCAGGCCGCATGCCTCACCCACGAGCCTGGCCATGGCAAAGTCCTGCCACGCCGGAAAATTCGGCGATTGCCTGATCAGCCCGGTATCCGCCTCGATCACGCCTGCGGTGCCGATGCCCACTGCCTCGATGGGGAATTGCCGCCTCAATTCGCCCACCTTGCGGGCCAGCAATGCCACCATGCTGTCCTCCTGGTGTTCCTCGGGGGACAGGAACATGGTATCGTGTGCAATTACCGTGTCATCGGCCCGGACTACGGCGGTTTTCACCCTGGTCCCACCGATATCAATGCCCAGCACCACGCCCATGGAGTCCCCTTATTTCGCCACGTTCGCAGCCACCAGTACCGGGTCCCACACCGGTGAAAACGGCGGTGCATAGGCCATGTCCAGTCCCCGCAGGTCCTGGATCGTGCCTTTCATGTGTAACAGGGCCGCGATGGCATCGATCCTGAGTGCATCGTTGCCCGCACCTGCGACCTGGGCGCCCAGCAGCCGCCCGTCCGCCCTGTTCCAGCACAATTTCACCTTGAAAGGCGCCTTGCCCGGTATGTAGTGCGCCTGGTTCGAGGACTTGATGGACACGGTGCCCACGTCGAAACCGGCCTCCTTTGCCTCCGCCTCGGTCATGCCCGTGGTGGCCAGTGCCCGGTCGAACACCTTGGCGATGGCGGTTGCAACCACGCCCTTGAATTCAGCCGGCTTTCCGGTCAATGCAATGCCCGCGGTCTTGCCGTGCTTGTTTGCGATGTCCCCCAGCGGCAGATACACTGGCTTGCCAGTCAACAGGTTCATGGACTGGGTGTTGTCACCGGCTGCATACACGTCCTGGACCGAGGTTTGCATGTCCGCACCCACCTCGATTGCACCGGTGGGCCCAACTTTTACACCGATGGACTGGGCCAGTTTCGTGTTCGGCCGCACACCGATTGCCAGGATTACGATGTCGCAATCGATGCTACCCGCGTCCGTAACCACCCGGAGCACCCGTTCGTCGCCCTCGATTCCCTGGACCCGCGTGCCTGTCATCACATTTACCCCGTGACGTTGCAGGGTTTCCAAGGCCTCCTCGGACAGCATGTTGTCCATGCGCGGCACCAAACGATCCATCAATTCCACCACGGTCACGTCCAGCCCCCTCTCGCGCAGGGCCTCGCTCATCTCCAGCCCGATATAGCCTCCGCCCACGATCACGGCCCGCTTTGCACCCTGTTTCAATGTGTTGCGTATGGCTATGCCGTCCTCCACCTGCTTGACCACGTGTACCCCAGGCAGGTCCACGCCCGGCAACCGCGGCCTCACCGCGCTTGCGCCGGTTGCGATGACCAGTTTGTCGTACTGTGCCTTGAATCGCTTGTGGTTTTCGAGGTCCTCCACCAGTACGAAGCGGTTTTCATGGTCTATTTCAACGACCTCGTGCCGCAAAAACGGGTTAATGCCCTGTTTGCGGAACTGCTCGGGTGTCCTGGCCACCAGGTCCTCCGCCTTTGGCACCAGCCCCTGCACGAAATACGGCAGTCCGCATGCCCCGTAGGACACGTAATTCGAGCGTTCGAATACAGTCACGTCCAGGTCACGTATGATCCGTTTTGCCTTGGATGCAGCACTCATACCTGCTGCAACGCCGCCGATTACTACTAATTTCATGTCTTCTCCCTTGTTTTTTCCGTGTTTTCGTTTCCAGGCTCCGGCCATTCGTACATGTGCAACCGGTCATCGGTCCCTGCCAGCCAGGCCCTTGTCCCCGAGTATTCTACAACATAATTCGGCGCAAGGGCAACCTTGCCACCGCCCTGCGGCAGGTCGATCACGTATTTTGGCGTGGCGATCCCGCTGACGCTGCGTCGCAATTCACGCATTATGGCAATGCCCCGGTCCAGCGCGACCCGGAAGTGGGCCGTGCCCTTTACCGCATCCATCTGGTGCAAATAATACGGCTTGACCCCCATGACCAGCAGCCTGCGCCCCAATTCTGCAATCGTGCCTGCATTGTCGTTTACGCCACTCAACAGCACCATCTGGTTCAGTACCGGGATGCCGGCCATGCGCAGTTTTTGCACCGCGTGAAACGCCTCCAGCGTACATTCCGCAGGGTGGTTGAACTGCGTCAGCACAAACAGTGGCTGGAATTCTGCCAGCATCTGCGCGGTTCGGTCCGTGATACGGCACGGCAGTACCGCTGGTGTGCGGGTGGACAAACGTATTACCTGTACGTGTTCGTTGGCGCGAACCCTGGACAGCAGACGTTGCAGTGCCGGGTCGGCCAGGGTCATGGGCTCGCCGCCGGAAACGATCACCTCGCGGACTTCCGTGTGTGCGCCCAGGTAATCCCACCAGGCGTTTGGGTCCGCGTGATGCGGCCTGCCAACGTAGCGCCTCCGTGTGCAATACCGGCAGTACAGCGGACAGGTCGCGGTAACGGACAGCAGCACACGGTCCGGGTAACGGTGGACCAGGCCAGGCACCGGGCTGTGGGCCTCCTCTGCCAGGGGGTCATCAAAGGCATTGTCCGTGTCCATGGCCTCCTCAGGCAGGGGCAGTGCCATGCGCCTCAAGGCCGTGGACCCGCTCGATGCAATCAGCGCGGCGTAGTAGGGTGTTACGGCAACCGGCAGTCCCAGGTCCTGACCCATGGCAGTACGCTGCTCGCGTGTGAGGCCTGTTCGTTTTTCCAGCGTACCCAAATCCATCATGCGGTGCGCAAACTGCCATTTCCAGGACCTCCAATCCCGGGATGACACTTCGGGCCAGGTGCCTGCATTTTTGAATCCGTGTTTTTCCAACCATGCGTCTTGCATCTTGATTTTCCTGTGGAATCTGCTAAACTCCCAGGGACGTTAGCCCAGCCCTGGAATTATGTCAAGGGGATGGGTAGAGGCTTATTTGAAATCCGGTTTGTCATGGTTTGCAAGGAATTTGCGTGGGTAGGACAGCCGGGAAGGTTGGAGGAAAGATGAGATTTACAGCGGAAAAGAAAAAGGAAATCATCGAGCAATTCCGTACCAGCGAGCATGACAGCGGCTCGCCACAGGTGCAGGTCGCGTTGCTCACCGAGAGGATCAGGGGGTTAACGGAACATTTCAAGGTTCACAAAAAGGACTTCCATTCCAGGCGTGGATTGCTGGTCCTGGTTGCAAGACGGCGTAAGTTATTGGATTATCTGAAAAAGAAGGATTATGCACAGTACAAGAGCCTGATCGCTGCACTGGGTCTGCGCAAGTAAACACGACCGCACTGTCAAGTCAAGTACTAACTAAAAGTACTACACACAAGGGAGAAAACATTATGTATCACAAAGAAGTTATAAAATTTGGTCCGGCGGACCTCACAATAGAAGTCGGAAAGTATGCAAAGCAGGCGGATGGTGCCTGCATGATCAGCCTGGGCGAAACCAGCGTGCTGGTGACTGCCGTATCGTCAAAGCACCCAAAGGAAGGCATCACGTTCCTGCCGCTGACCGTGGATTACATGGAGCGTACGTATTCTGCGGGTCGCATCCCCGGCGGTTATTTCAGGCGCGAAGGCCGCCCTACCGAGGGCGAGGTGTTGAATGCCCGCCTGATCGACCGGCCCATAAGGCCCTTGTTCCCGAACGGATATCCATTCGAGACCCAGGTGGTGGCCCTGGTCATGTCAGCGGACAAGGAGAACCCGCCGGTGGTGCCTGCCATTATCGGCGCATCCGTGGCCCTGATGATATCGGACATACCGTTTGATGGTCCCATTTGCGGGCTGCGAGTCGGCCTGATAAACGGCGAGATGGTGCTGAATCCCACGTTCAGCCAGATGCAGGAGTCTGACCTGGACATGACGGTTGCAGTGGGACGCCAGGGCATCGTGATGGTGGAAGGCGGGGCCAGTTTCGTACCCGAGGACAAAATGGTGCAGGCCTTGATGTTTGCCGACAGGATGGCGCAGCCGATCCTGGACATGCAGGAGCGCCTGGCCCGTGAACTGGGCAAGGAAAAACGCGTGTTCCAGGCGGCCCGGCTGCCGGATGAACTGCGCGAGCGGATTACCGGTTTCGTGAAGCCCCGGTTCGAGGAGGCGTTGGTTATGCCCGAAAAACTGCCGAGGCGGCGCCTGATCGACCGGATTCGCGAGGAGGCGATTGAGCAATTCAGCGAGGAAGAAGGCTTTGATATGCCTGCATTCGTGAACCTGGTGGAGGACCTGGAGGCTGGGATCGTGCGGACCAGGATACTCGAGGAAGGCCGGCGTATTGACGGCCGCAAACCCGACGAGATCCGGCCCATTACGTGCGAGGTGGGTGTGGTGTCCCGCACGCACGGCTCCGCCCTGTTTCAGCGCGGCGAAACACAGGCCGTGGTCACCGTGACACTGGGGACCATGGAGGACAGCCAGCACATGGAACTGTTGACCGGCGAGATATTCAAGCGCTTCATTTTGCACTACAATTTTCCGCCGTTTTGCGTGGGCGAGGTTAAACGGATGTTCGGCCCTTCCAGGCGCGAGATAGGGCATGCACACCTGGCGCACTGGGGCGTGAAAAAGATCCTGCCCCTGGATGACGAGGACTTTCCGTACACGATTCGCGTGGTCTCCGAGGTGCTGGAATCAAACGGTTCCAGTTCCATGGCAACGGTGTGTGGCTCGTCGTTGGCACTGATGGATGCCGGTGTGCCGGTCAGCGGGCCGGTTGCCGGCGTGGCAATGGGGTTGGTCAAGGAAGGCGACAAGGTCGTGGTGCTCAGCGACATCCTGGGCGACGAGGACCACGTAGGCGATATGGACTTCAAGATCGTGGGCAATGACAAGGGCATTACCGCGGTCCAGATGGATATCAAGTGCAGCGGGCTTACCGAGGAGATCCTGACAAAGGCGCTGAACCAGGCACGCGATGGCAGGCTGCACATCCTGGGCAAGATGAACGCGGTGATCGACAGGCCCAGGCCCGAGTACTCAAGGTACGCACCCAGCATCCAGACGATCCAGATCAACCCCGAGCGGATCAAGGACCTGATCGGACCTGGCGGCAAGCACATAAAGGGGATCATGGCAGCCACGGGTGTCAGCATAGACGTGGAAAACGACGGCCGGGTAAAGGTCGCATCCACGGACCCGGACAAGGCCAAAGAGGCCATCGAGATGATCCACGAATACACGGCCGAGGCCGAGGTGGGCAAGATCTACGAGGGCGAGGTCGTGAAGATCATGGATTTCGGTGCATTCGTAAACATCCTCAAGGGTGTGGACGGCCTGGTGCATATCAGCGAACTGACAGACCACCGGGTCGCGCGTGTGGAGGACGTGGTGCAGGAAGGGGACCACATCCTGGTCAAGGTAAAGGCCATTGACCCGCAGGGCAAGATCAGCCTGTCCAGGCAGATGGCACTGAAGGAAACGGGCAAGACCGATGGGGCCAGCGGGTCCACGTCGGCACCCGGGCACGAGAGCAGGAAACACAACGGGTCCCGTGACCGTGGAGGCCGGCGGGACAGGGGTCCGCGCAGGCGATGAAGGCCGTACTACGTGTAAAACGGTTGCGTGATGATATGCCCTTGCCGCAGTACCAGACCCCCGGTGCTGCGGGCATGGATTTGAGGGCAGCGCTCGATCAGACCCTGGTGTTGCAGCCTGGTGAGCGCAGGCTGGTCCCCACGGGCCTGGCAGTGGAGATTCCGGAGGGGTTCGAGGGACAGGTCAGGCCACGCAGCGGCCTGGCATTGCGTTACGGCCTGGGCCTGGTTAATGCGCCCGGCACCATTGACAGCGACTATCGTGGCGAAATCGGGGTGATCATTGTGAACCTGGGCCAGGAGGCCGTATTGATCAATCCTGGCGATCGAATTGCGCAGTTGGTGATCGCACCTGTGGTGCAGGTGGATATCGTTGAAACAACCGAAATCCGGGATACCCCCAGAGGGGAGGGCGGCTTCGGTCATACCGGCAAGCAGTAACAGTGGCCGTTGGCCGA
>WGCQ01000196.1 GCA_015493765.1 Deltaproteobacteria bacterium | reverse complement strand
CCCCTACGAATATTGTGTAAACTCAAGGTGTTACATAACAAGACAAATTGCGTGTTGTGTAATATAACGACTTTTTAACACCCTCCAGGCCGCCTGCGCTCCACGGATTTTCACCGGGATCACTCGGCCACGGCCAACGGTCACGGCCAACGGTCACGGAAAAGGCAGGCAGGATGAGGGCGTTGATTTGATGGTAATTTCAGGGCGGGTTTACACACGCCCCTACGAATATTGTGTAAATTCAAGGTGTTATATAACAAGACAAATTGCGTGTTGTGTAATATAACGACTTTTTAATACCCTCGAGGCCGACTGCGCTCCACGACTTTCGTTTTCACCGGGATCACACGGTTACGGTCCATGGTATCTGGATTCTGGCATCGGGCGCGGGACGCAGCCTGCGGCCGCTTGCAGGGCCTTATCTAAGGCCGCAGGCCGTGACAACGAGCCGTCAGGCGAAGTTTCACTCCCGAATTTAGACAGGTAATCTGGGGACTCATCTTCCTGTTGACAGTGATCCCCCTCTAACCGTACAATATACCGGCTGTTGTACGGGGATGGCTTTTTATGATGCGTATTTTTTCTGTCATAACGTGTTCCATTTTATTCGCTGCGTTTTTGTTGTCCTGTTCGTCCCCGGTTTATAACAACAGCGATACAAAATTCTCTCACGATGCATCGTTCAACGACCGCGATGTCACATCTTCCGAGGCCTGGCTGAACAACGATGCCGGCCAGAGCCCGAACGCCGATTATCCCGACGCCGAGGTCCTGGTAAAGATCATCACGCCGTCGGGCAGCGGTTATGCGGACTCCATGGGCGATACGATCTCTTTGGCCGGTGTGGTATTCGGCAGGGTGAAATCCATGTACCTGGTCACGCCGGACCATCACAAGCAGGATATAAAAGGCGCGCCGTACTGGCAGTCGGACGCCGTACACCTGTCGCCGGGTGACAACGTGATCGAGGTCCATGCCCAGGGCGAACACCAGCAGGCCGTGGACAGGATCGTTGTCACCTACAACCCTAATATCCGGTTCGACGGTCCGCCCAGGCTCATGCCTCCCGCCCTGTTCGTGGGTGAAAAGGTGCGTATGCACGCCACTATACGGGCGCCAGCGTCCTCGTTGATTGACCGCTCCATGATCAGGCTGGAATTGTGTGACCGGCACGGTAAACCAGTACAGGACATGGGGCGGATGCAGGATGATGGCAAGGCCCAGGTCAGCGGCGACGAAATCCAGGGTGACAACGTTTATACCCTGCAATTCAACGACACCTGCAAAACCCCTGGCATCCGGTACTACAGGGTGGCGGTGGATGTAAAGGCGTTCGGCGGCCAGGCCGCATACACCGCCTACTCGGTCCCTGTGCCCGTGGAATGCGTGAATCACCTGACAACGGCAACATGCCGGTCACACCAGGCCTTGCTGACCTCGGCGCGCAAGGCATACACGGACGCACGTGCAAGCGGGCTGTCGCCGGACCGGGCAAAGGCGGCCGCATACAGCGTGCTGTCAAAGGGTGCCCACGTGGCCGAACATGGTGACCCGGCCTCGCCGCTGGGCATCTGGGTCAGGTTCGACGATGGTGTGCTGGGTGCGCTCAGGCTGCCGGAACAGGGAATTCGCGGGTCTGCGGGCGGCACACCGGACAATCACGCCAGCGTGGTGTCCGCACTGGGCCTGGGACGCCGCGTGCTCAGCAACCGCGTGCTGGTATGGTCGCCTGTCAACAACGAATTGTCGGAAGCGGGATACCAGGACGAGGGCAGGGACCTGGCGGACATGGTGAAAAACAAGCAATGCCCTGCATTCGACCTGGACGGTCCATGGACAAACAAGGCGGCAAAACTCGACCGCCTGCGCAATTTTGCGGAGTACGGGGTCATTGCACTGATTGCACACGGTGATGCGTTGTTCAAGGGCCTCAGCGACAAGGCGATGTCGGAATACGGCTGGTTTCACCACGGCAGCCAGGAGGCCATCTGGTCGGGCCAGCAGGTGGACTGCGACCGCTTGCTCGGCAAGACGACCGAGTGCACAGGCGACTTCCAGTGCCCGGTAGGGTCAAAATGCCTGATTACGTCCGTGACCATAGAGGGCAAGGGAAACAGGCTCACCACGCACAAGCACGGGGTGTGTTTCGATGCCACACAGGTGGACCTGATGCGCGGCAGGTTGGCCATGGGCGCAGACGCCTACGTGGTGCTGCCCCAGTTCATAGCGCATTACGGCCAGGGGGGGCACGCCTTGTCCCTGGTTTACCTGGGTGCATGTCGCAGCATGTACAACGGCAGCATGGCCGCAGCGTGCATGGCATCAGGGGCCCAGTCGGTTGTGGGCTACAACGGCCTGGTTACGGACCAATTCGCGGGTGAAACAGGCCGGGCCATGTTCAAGTCCCTGTTGCAATCCGGTGACCGGGTGGGCGTGGCCGCGTCCCAGGGTACGTACGACCCGCTTTTTCATTCCAGGTTGATGCTATTCGGGTCACATTGGCTGGACCTGACAGCATACTCGATCCTGAATGCAAATTTCGAGGAACCCGGTTTGCTGGGCTGGAAACGCGAGGGCGATGCCCGTGTCATATCCAGGCTGGGCAAGACAGGTCCGGTGGAGGGTAAACACATGGCCATCATATCAACGGGCCTGGGCTTTACCACGGATTCCGGTGGCATCACCCAGCGATTCTGCCTGCCTCCGGGTACCACGCGCATCCGGTTCTTCTGGAAGTTTTATTCCGAGGAATTCAAGGAATTTTGCGGTTCCCCGTTCCAGGACACGTTTCACGTCACCCTGTCCAGCCCACTGGCAGGTGAACGCGACCTGGTGTCCGTTGACATCGACAGCCTGTGTCCACAGGGGATCGTGCCATGCAAGCAATCAGGTGGCAGTTCGGGCAGTTCCACGTGCAAGGCATGCACGCACTGCGGGTCCTATTGGGGGGATGGTCGGGACCACCTGCAAAAATCCGATGTGGGCTTTGACAAGGGCGGTGTATGGAATACGCCCTGGCAAATGACCACCATGGACCTGTCCGGCAGCCATTTTTCCAGTCAAACGAGGCCGATACCGGTGACCCTGAAATTCATGGCAGGCGATACCGGCGACAGCATATATGACACTGCGATCCTGATAGATTCTATCCAGGTCGAATAGGAGGTTATAATGAAGGTATGTCCAAAATGCGGCAGAAAATGGCCTGACAAGGCAAAATTTTGTCCTGTGGACGGCGGCCTGCTGGTCAGCGAGGAAGAAAAAAGTGAATCCAAGCCTGAAGAGGCCAGGCCCAGGCAGGAAAAGAAATTTTCCGAAACCAAGTGGTTCATGATAGGGGATCACATCAAAGAGGAAGACGTAACCCCAGAAGACATTCCCGAGGACGACCTCCAGGAGGTGTACAAAAAAACCGCGGAAATCCCACCGGAACTGCGCAAGAAATACTCCCTGAGTTACAAGGAAAAGGGACCGGATGACCAGGATGATGGGGATAAATAGGGATACGGATGCAATGTTTTCCACATGTCTGTTAGGCCCCCTGTACGAGGACGTGGTGGACCGGATGCGAGAGTCCATCAAGCAAGGGCTGGTGGACCGGTTGTGGGAGGAGTTTCCTGTAATCCACCTGGACACCAGGTCCCCGGAGGTTGTTGAACAACTCAGACAGCGTTTTGGCAATGCGGTATTTACCACTACGGGCGAGGCATTCGCCGGGGTGCTGGGCGACATATTGCGTGAACGCGGGCTTACCCTGGCCACGGCCGAGTCCTGCACAGGCGGCCTGGTTGGGGACATGGTGACCGACGTACCCGGTTCTTCCGATTACTTCCTGCTGGGCGTGGTGTCCTATTCCAACCATGCCAAGCAGGCGGTCCTGGGCGTGGATCCAAAATTTCTAAAACAATACGGGGCGGTCTCGGAGCCTGTGGTAAGGGGGATGCTCACGGGTGTGCTGCAATTGTCCGGTGCCGATTGCGGGGTCGCCATATCCGGTATTGCCGGGCCTTCCGGTGGCAGTCCCGAAAAACCGGTGGGCACGGTTTACATCGCCGCAGGATGCAAGGGCCAGGCCGAGGTAATGCGTTACCAGTTTCCGTACGACCGTCGTAAAAACAAGGTCATTTCTGCATACACGGCGCTTGACATGCTGAGGCGGCACCTGATGGCGCAAAAGAGGGAGGATACGGATGTCGTCGCTACTCAAAATACAGATTGAACTGCCGGTCAACGTGGTGAACAAAACCTACTCCTATTTGCAGGGCATACTTGGCCGCGACACCAAAAAATTGAGCCTGGTGCCAGCAGTGGAATGGGGCCTGACCCTGCTAAGGCTGCGCAATATTTCGCAGGAGGCCGAATATGCAATCCGTGATTACGCCAGGTCCGCTTGTATGGGCATGCAGCCGTTTGGCCTGAGTTTCGCAGTAATCAACATAGACAATGGCGGCAACATCAGCCTGCCTGTGCAGGGTTCTGTGTCAAAAATCGAGGAATGCATGTCACACTTGCACGATACGTTTAAAAGGCGTACTGGTTTTGATGTGGATACGAATGCATCGCATAGCCTGGTGGTTGGCCACGTTGCGGGAGGCCACGAGGAAAGGGACATCGAGTTTCGCAGGCCCGTGTCATGGACTGCCGAATCGATATGCCTGATACGGGCGGATACAAACGGGCTCAACCAAAGGTTATTCGTGCTTTTCTTTGAAGGAGGACAGGATGTTACTGTGCACGGCTGAACAAATGAGGGCCATGGACCACTACACGATACACGAGGTGGGCCTGCCGGGCAGGGCGTTGATGGAACTGGCCGGCCGTGGTGTGGCCGCTGCGGTCAGGCAGGGCCTGGACAATGTTGCGGGCAGCCGCGTCCTGGTGATTGCCGGACCGGGGAACAATGGTGGTGACGGCATGGTCGCAGCACGCCACCTGTCGGACAAGGGCGCCGAGGTCACGGTTGCCTTGATGACGGACCCGGAAAAACTCAAGGGTGATGCCCTTGCAAACTACGAATCTTTACGCCTCTTTCCGGTGCGCGTCCGGCCCGTCCGGAACCAGGAACAACTGGAGGATGCCATTGCGGGCGAGTGGGATGCTGTGGTGGACGGCCTGCTGGGTACAGGACTCAGCAAACCCGTTCAGGGGCTGTATGCCAAGGCCGTGGACCTGGCCAACCGCATCGATGCATTCAAGGTGGCGGTGGACATGCCCACAGGCGTGGATTCGGACCATGGCCGCATCATGGGCACCGCCTTTTTTGCGGACACCAGTGTGACCTTCGGCATGGCCAAACCGGGGCATTTTGTGTATCCGGGCCGGGAGTACTGCGGTTTCGTACAGGTCATTGACATATCGATACCCCAGTCCGCGGTCGAGGTGGCCGGTACAGCGGGTTTTACGCCCGAAACATGGACCGTGGCCCCGTTTTTCGGCCCCAGGCCGGCATCCGCGTTCAAAAATACCTTCGGTCACCTGCTGATCATCGGCGGGAGCCCTGGTAAGGCCGGTTCGATCGTGCTGGCGGGTCAGTCCGCGCTGAGGACAGGCGCAGGCCTGGTCACGCTGGCCACGGCGAAACAGGCCCAGGCCCGCCTGGAAGGCAGGGTGCCCGACCTCATGGTGGAGGGGCTGTACGAATTCAAGGATGGTAATATGCAATTCGACAAGGCCATGCTGGACAGGCTGGTGCAGGGCAAAGATGCGATTGCCATAGGCCCGGGACTGGGCGTATCCGACGGGGCCGCCGAGTTGTTGGAGGCCGTTGCGGACTATGGCTTGCCCATGGTCGTGGATGCGGATGCCCTGAATACAGCGGCCGTGCATCGCGAATTGCTGGGCATGTTTCACAATGCCGTTTTGACACCGCACCCGGGCGAGGCGGCAAGGCTGCTAAAGACCGAGGGCGCGCAGGTCCAGGCGGATCGGGTGGCTGCGATGAAACGGTTGCAGGAACTCACAGGCGCCGTGGTGGTGCTGAAGGGCGCGGGCACCCTGACAATGGGACCGTCGGGAGACCTGGTGGTGAATACCAGCGGAGGACCGGGCATGGCGGTTGCAGGCACCGGCGATTGCCTGACCGGCATGACAGGTGCACTGCTGACCCAGGGCATGACGCTGTTTGATGCCGCTTGGGTGGGCGTGTTCATGCACGGCCTGGCCGGGGAACTCGCACAGCAGTCCCTGGGACAATACGGCATGACGGCAACGGACCTGTCCGCACAGATCCCTGCTGCAATCCGGGAGATCTCACAAGTTGCTGACAACGATTAAACTGCTGATCGAGACCAGCCGTCCCAGGCAGTGGATCAAAAACGCCTTTGTGTTGGCGCCCTTGTTGTTTGCCAAGCACCTGGTTGCGGGCCGTGTGGAACCGTACATCCAGGCCACGCTTGCCTTTGTTGTGTTCGTTTTCCTGTCAGGCTGCGTTTATATTTTTAATGACCTCATGGACCTGGAACGCGACCGCCAGCACCCTGCCAAGCGCCATCGTCCCATTGCATCGGGCAGGCTGTCCATTCCAGTGGCCGTGGGTGGAGGCCTGGCCGGCCTGGCCGTGGCCCTGGGTACAGCGATCTACCTGAATCGCCTGTTTTTTTTGCTGGCCTTGTCGTACCTTGTGTTAAACATCGCGTACAGTTTGTACCTGAAACACATCGCGTACGTGGACGTTTTGACCATTGCCACCGGCTTTTTGTTGCGGATCATGGCTGGCAGTTTCGCCATAGGCCTGACGCTGCATGAAATATCCTATTTCCTGGTGGCATGTACATTTTTGCTGGCATTCTTGTTGGGCCTGGGCAAACGCAGGCACGAACTGGTACTGTTGGACAAGAACAACGGCGAAAACCATCTGCGGCCGGTTCTGAAGTACTACAAGAAACACCATATCGACGGCTTGATCAAGGCGGACCTCTTTGTTACCATGCTGGTGTACACTTTTTATACGGTCGCACCCAGGACCAGGGCGTATTTTGGCACGTGGCACCTGGTGTTCACGGTGCCCTTCGTGGTGTTCGGGCTGCTGCGGTTCAACCGGATCCTGACCCATTATTCCGGGTCCGAAAGCCCGACGGACGTAATGGTGCGTGACTGGCCTTTCATGTTGAACCTGATTTTGTGGCTGGCCACGGTTATTGTGGTGTTGTATGTTATGTAAATCTTTGATTCTTTTGCTGGTTTTCTCCGGGCTTGCCTGCGCCGGCCCCAGTGCCCAGATAGACCCGGTAAAGGCGCAAAGACTCGCTGCCCAAAATGACTACGAAGCGTTGAAACCGTTGCATGTATTCGTGGTTCGCTACAACCCGGCACCTTGCGATTGCACGGATTACGAGGTCAAAACGCAGGCCGGATGGCGCAGGGCCGTGCTGGAGTTTAGGAAAACCACACAAAAGGCCGTCATTGTCCGGGCCTTGCACGCTGCATTCAAACACGGCATACCCGGCAACGTACGCGTGCAGGGCGATGTGGATAACCTGAAACCCGGCAAATGCGGGGACTGGTGTATTTGGCTCGAAGTGAGGAGGCTAAGTAATGCAAATCGTTGAATGTGTGCCCAATTTCAGTGAGGGCAGGGACAAATCCGTAATCGACATGATCTGTGATGCCATCACCGGTGTCGAGGGCATCAGCCTGCTGGATGTGGACATGGGCGCATCCACGAACCGCACGGTGGTGACCTTCGTTGGCCCGCCGGATGTGATCGTGGATGCGGCGTTTGCAGGGGTCCGCAAGGCAGCCGAATTGATCGATATGCGCCACCACAAGGGCGCACACCCTCGCATGGGTGCGACCGACGTTGTGCCCTTTGTGCCCGTATCCGGTGTCACCATGGAGGACTGCGTGGCACTGGCGCGCAAACTGGGCGAACGCGTGGGCGAGGAACTGGGGATCCCGGTGTACCTGTACGAAAATGCGGCGACCAGGCCGGAGCGACGCAGCCTGGCTTCGGTGCGCGAGGGCGAATACGAGGGCCTGGCGAAAAAACTGGCGGACCCGGATTGGGTCCCTGACTTTGGACCTGCAAAAGTCAACGCATCGGCAGGTGCCACTGCGATCGGGGCCAGGGAATTCCTGATCGCATACAACGTCACGCTGAACACACGGCGGGTGGCCATTGCCCGGGCCATGGCGGAAAGGGTGCGCGAACGCGGAGGCTATAAACGGGGAAAGGACCTGCGCAGGCTGCGCGACCAGGACGGCAATTACATCAAAATACCGGGAAAATTCAAGCACGTGCGGGCCATCGGCTGGTACGTTGACGAATACAAGGCCGCCCAGATATCGATCAATTTTACAAACTACAAACTGCAACCGATCCACGATGTGGTGGAGGAACTGCGGCGCATCGCACCGGAGTACGGGGCAGTGGTCACGGGCAGCGAACTGGTCGGGCTGATTCCAAAGGCAGCGCTGTTGGAGGCAGGGCGCTATTACCTGGCCAGGCAGGGGGCCAGTCCTGGTGTGCCAGAGCGGGACCTGGTGGACGTGGCAGTGCGTTCCCTGGGACTGAACGACCTGTACCGTTTCGACCCGGCGCAGAAGGTGGTGGAGTACCGGGTGGCACCGGCGTACGGCGAACTGGCTGGCATGCGCGTCGCAGACTTTGTGGACGAGGTGTCACGTGACAGCGCAGTGCCAGGTGGTGGCTCGGTGGCGGCGTTGTCAGGGGCCATAGCCGCTGCACTTGCAGGCATGGTGGCAAACCTGACCGTGAAAAAGGTAAAATTCCTGGACCGCCATCCGGTTATGCAGGACACGGCCCAGAAGGCACAGGCGCTAAAGGACCGGCTGATGGCCGCGGTGGACCAGGACAGCGCTGCGTATGCCGAGGTCATGGCAGCCATGAAACTGCCCAAGTCCTCGCCCGAAGAGAAGGCCGCCAGGCTGGATGCGATTGCCGAGGCCACCAGGAAGGCCGCAGGCGTGCCGTTTGGCGTGCTAAGTGCACTGCCACGGGTGGTGGACTTGGCAAAATTGGTGGCTGAACAGGGCAATCCTGCCTCCGCGTCCGATGCCGGTGTGGCCGCGGCCATGGCGCAGGCAGCGGCAATCGGCGCCTGCATGAACGTGTTGATAAACCTGGCCGGGGACGAGGACCCGGGTTCCAGGAAACAAGTTTCCGAGGCCCTTGCCACCAGGGATCGTGTCATAGCGGGCGCGCAGGAGGTGATTGACATGGTAAACAGGGCGGTCCTGCCCGAAGCGGGTGACACATGAGCCGTGGACACTTCGTGGGCGTGGATTATCACAGGCTCATGCTG
This sequence comes from Deltaproteobacteria bacterium, assembly GCA_015493765.1. Classification (GTDB taxonomy): domain Bacteria; phylum Myxococcota_A; class UBA9042; order DTJE01; family S145-11; genus S145-11. The sequence goes on along the minus strand of WGCQ01000196.1, from coordinate 14,854 downwards.
GCGGACAGCGTCCGGGTGGATGCGTTTCTGGGTGCAATAAAGGCGCTGATGCAGCCTGGTGACGTGGTGTACGACATCGGTGCCGGATTGGGTATATTCGGCTTGTTCGCCGCAAAAAACGGTGCAAAAAAGGTGTACCTGGTGGAAAGCAGCCCGATCCTGGAGGTGGCACGCGAGGTTGCGGCCCATAACCACATCAGCAATGTCGAGTTCATCAACCGGGATGCCCGGGAATGTGAGGTGCCACAGCCCGGCGACCTGGTGATCTGCGAGGGGATCGGCAATTTTTTTGTCACCGACGAGATGCAGTCCGTGTACCGGGCGTTACCCAGGTTCCTGAAACCGGACGGACGCATGATACCCGGTCGCGTTACCTTGTACGTGGCGCCGGCCTTTGCGTTGATGTTTCCGGGTATCAGGTTCTGGGGCGAGGACCGTATTGGCGGCCTGGATTTCAGCCCCGTGGCGCATTGGGCTGCAAATCGGGCATATATACTAAATCTGCCAGAGGAATTTTTGATCGCACCCGAGCAGGTATTTGCCCAAATCGACATCCCGGATGTTCCTGATTCCCTGCATGGGACCATGGAATTTCGCGTGAACAGGCAGGGGATGCGGCTGAGCGGATTCGTGGGCTGGTTTACCGCGGACCTGGCCCCCGGGATAGTGCTTGACACGCGGCCCGGTATCCGCACGCATTGGGGCCAGATGTTTTTCCCCGTGCTGGAACAGCCCCTTTCCCAGGGTGACCTGATCAAACTAAACCTGGGCCTGCACATGGACGAGACGTACCGTTCCGTGTTCGAATGGTCAGGCCAGGTTATGGACCGCCGCGGAAACTCGACCTTTAAATTCAGGCATTCCAGCGAGCGCCGTTTCCAGAAGGCGGCAGAGTCACATGAGTTTACTTGACACGCATTAATCTGCGACAGAAATAGAACAGCAAAACCGTACCAACCACCAAGGCCTTCGAATTGCCCCCGGTGTACCGATCGCATGTGATAACAATGGGTGTTGAACTGGATTCAGATATGAGGTCCTTATCCTGTTGGAAAGGTGATTCAAATTATTTAAGGCTCTTTCGGAATTAGCCCGTGTAATGCATCGGGATTTGAGTTTGATATGCGATGCATATCGGCTGGGTCCTACCACTTTCAGCGCCATTTATCCCCAAAATTGACAGGTGATTTGAGTGGACTCACGCTGCTTTATCGTGCCTGCCCCGTTCAACACTGAACAGGGCAATCAAAACAAATACGAACAACCAGGTCATGGCCCAGACATTGGACCTTGTTACGGCCTTGTAAGCACCCCAGGCGGCGACAAGCACCAGGAACAAAGAATATAACACGGAGGCAAAGGCATAAACCCGGAACAGGCGGCCAGGGGGTTTGTCGCTAAAGGCCTTTTCATACAGGTTGGTGACACCAAGGGTCTCTTCCAGTATAAAGTATCCGTCCGTACGAACCAATGGATTCAGGTTGAACAGCAGGCTACGCAGGCCGGCAATGGTGATGATACCCAGCACAAACTGCCCGATAAACCCCGATGGCCTGAATGCCCGGAATACCAACACCAGCATTGCCCATCCAGTGAGTTCCAGCAGGGGTCCGGCAATCAATACTATTAGGCGCTGTTTGCGGGATCGCAACAGGTAGGAATCGGATACGTCGGTATAAAAACCAGGCACCAGTATTAACAGGATTATGCCCATTTCCGATACGTTACCCCCGAATGCCTGCAAGGCCATGGCGTGGCCTGATTCATGCAGCAGCGAAATACAGAGGACTCCGATATATGCGGCCACGATTCCTGCCGGGTCCAGTAGCGATTTGGCAGAGGTATAAAATAAGGATATGTGACGCACGAAAACAAAGGTCCCAATACATGCGATGAGAGCCTGAATAACCAGGCCGGTACGACTGTAAAGTACCTTTGCGACAGGCACCAGGGCCGACAGCGCCCCACTGGGGTTCACCACAGGCCACATCATATAATGCCACGGTTGTTTTTGCTTTTTTTTGCTTAACGGCGCAAAAAAACCAAAATCGGACAAGCGATTGACCAACAATACGGCCTCGGTTTCATCAATATCCAGGGCGTTGGCAAGGTCCATGGTCGTGTGCAAACCATCAAACATGTACAAGACACCCCCAGTGCGTTCATCCAGTTTAAAAAAATCCTTTGACAGCGGGTCCTTGACCACGTAGGCCTGGCCCATGTGCCGGATCACGAGGTCCGTCCTCAGTTTGGGCAGCGTCTCAGGCATCAGGGATACGTGGCGGCAGACAATGGCAGGTGATCCAGGCGCATTGCATTTTTGTAGTAAATCTTGTCCAGAACCGACCTTGGCAAATTCACGGGATATATATCCCAATCCCCCTGGATAGGAGTGGGCGATGCGATCGCCGGTATATCGGTTTCAAAATATTTGTATATCTGGTCATAAAATTTCTTTGCGTCATCCATTGTTTTGACCGTACCGTCACCGGAGCCCAGCATCAGGTTCCTGCTGCCTACTCCGATGTCCGTGGCAAACATTACCCGGTCCTGGTACTTTATGAAGAAGGCGCGCATCTGTTTTGCAGGGTGGCGCCCGAATTCAGGTACACGGGCCGCAATGTCAATATAGTAATTCGGGTACGTATCCAGCATACGGGCCACGTTATCCGGGTCCTCGGCATCATTTCCAAAATGTACCCCGATAATGTCCGTTTCCGGGTGGCGTCGAATCTCGTCCTCGAACTGGGCCATCATTTCGTCGTAGGTAAAGTAATCCTTGCCATAAAAACACCAGTACGGGTGGACCTTCAGTTCCGCATAGCGCTCGTTCGTCTTGTCGCAGGGCCTGAAAAATGCCTTTGGGTCAGCCACGTGCTGGTAAACCGGTACGCCGAGCAAGCCCGCCTCGGTCCACAGCGGGTCCAGGCGCCCGTCGTTAACCGCCACGATGACACCGGCGTTGTCGCGCACATACAGGCCCAATACCTTGGATATTTTCAGGCATTTATAGCCCAGCCTTTGTACTGCAAAACGCAACCTTGCGGCCTCTACCACGCCGAAATCCGGCTCATCTATGCGACTCCACTGAGGCGTATAGCAATTGAATTCGTGTCCCTTTAGTTCCTTTTGCATCCGGATGCAGCCCCGCATGGTGTCGCTGGCGTAGTATCCGCCTGACATGTTCACCATGGCGGTCAGCCCGTTGTCTTTCATGATTTGTGCCACCCGGCCAACCGCCCAGGGACTCAGGTGGCTATGGGCGTCGATCACCCGACGCTGCCATGGACGCGGTGGTGTTTTCCCCGGGGTGCCGGCACTCAAAAACATGACCCCTGCCAATACTGACACAATTAATTGAAATACGGATTTCATTTCATTCTCCAGCATCTTGCTTGTTATCAAACATCCTGCGTACTTCCTGAACCCATTTTACCCCAAGCACAAATTGCCGGTCAAATATGAGGATGAATGGTTCTGAAAGTGATTGAAATACAATGGCTTATGTCTGTTCGATGTGTATTGCTGTACATTTGTCCGGTTTATGGCCTGATTACCATGTCAGCACTATCAGGCCATCCTGTCCTGGCTGGGCCTGCCTGGAGTTGTCAAAGGAATCGGTTGTTCCCTGACCACCCCGGCCTGCATGTCCGTTGTAATCCGGGTCGGATGTGCCACCTGGTACGGCCCAGTTTCCGCCCTCACTATAGACGTCGCGGGCAACATCGGGCGATGCGTAGGACGAGCCACCGCCGCCGCCACCGCCGCTGTACGTCCATTTTGCAGCACCACTGCCGCCGCCATACCATCCGGAACCGCCACCGCCACCAGCACCGTCGCCAATGCCAAGGCAAGAGGGTTTTTGATACTTTGCGGCATAGCCGCGTTTACAGTGGGCATGGTTGTAGCCACCCTGGTTCGCCGCACCAGGAAATCCATTGGAGTGGCATTCATCGTAACTGGAATGGTCATTCGAAATTCCACCGGCCCCGCCTGCGGTCTGGGTGCCCCCCTTGCCGCCTTCCGAACCCGTATTGCCATCATTGTTTACCCTGCCGTCCTGGCCCTTTCCGCCAACAGGTCCGCCAGCCCCTCCGGCCCCTGCCTCGATGTCGTTATCTTTTGAGCACCCACTGCAACCATCCACGCCGCCGCCACCGCCGCCGGCTGCCACCAATACGACCCTTGAATTCAAGAAAACATAACTCGCACCGGCGCCACCCGCTTTTTTGGGCCCCCCGCAGCCTACGCGGACTTCGATCTTGTCCCCTGAGGACACGGAAAGGTCGGCCTTTACGAATGCACCGCCACCACCTGACCCGGGCGCGCCGCCGCCACCGCCGCCGCCCCACATTTTCACATGAATCGTGCGGATACCGGACGGTACCGTACCAATGAAATTATCACCGCATTTATCGAATACCTTTTTTCGTCCTGCAAAGACCAATGTCCCGGATTCGTCGCACGATTTCGCCTTGGTGGATGGGCCTGTGCAATTTTGGCCGCCACAGGATGGTGCCGGATTCGTACACGTACGGGTACAGGTCACGGACGTTGCACAAGCGCTACATTCAGGGCAGTTCCAATCCGTCCAACCGCCGTTTACAGGCGTACATCCCTGCACGCATTGACCGTCTTTGCATACCGAACCATTAGGACAGATGTTGGCCCCGTCATCCACCGAGCCATCACAATTATTGTCCTTGCCGTCGCATACCTCGGCAGCCCCCGGATGGATCGCCTTGTCGTTGTCATTGCAGTCATCTGACGAAGTGGCACGCCAATCACCCTGGGGTGAACACAGGCATCTGCTGGTAGCCGATGCGCTGGTTACGCCGTATCCGTCGCCGTCACTATCCATGTAATACACCGTGCAGCCTTTGGCGTTTTCGTCGTCCACAGTACCGTTACAATTGTCGTCCTTGCCGTCGCATTTTTCCTGGGCCTTGTGTGAAATCGTAGGGTCATTCGGGGCGCAATCCGTGCTGTCAGGGTCGCCGTCACCATCCGAGTCCTTATTTGTTGTACTGCACGCATCACCGACGCCGTCATGATTCGTGTCTTTCTGGTCCGGATTCGCCACATCGGGACAGTTGTCCACACAGTTCGCAACACCATCGCCGTCCGTATCCGGGAATCCCTCATCCGTCTGGCCGTTGCAATCGTCATCCATGCCGTTGCATGCCTCACGAGCCGGTTGGCGTCCCTGGCATAGTTCCTTGCCCGCTATACACAAGGTCTTGCCCTTGCATGTGCCGTACTGGTTGGTGATCTCACACTCGTGCGACGGAACATTGTCGTCCGTCTGGCCGTTACAATCGTCATCCACGTTGTTGCACTTTTCCGGCGCTGGCTCCCTGGCGTCGCATGGCTGATCGCAGGTCCGATGTCCGTAACAGCGTCCGAACGGGTTTTCCTTGTAACATGTTGTCGTATAAGCATTATTTTTGAACTTGTCCGTACAGGGACACTGCCATTTTTCCGGCGTACACTGCTTAACCGTACCATTGCCCTGGGGTACATCACGACATTCGTACCCAACGGGGCAATCCGTATTCGTCGAACACTGGACACCGCAAAATTTTCCGTCAGCGCCAAAGTCAACACACCGGTTTTTCATGTCCAGGACGGGATTTGCGCAATCCTCATCCTTCATACAAGGCCTGCACAGGTTCGGAAATTTATAGATGCAAATGAACACGGTGTCACCCGACGTATTCTGCACGCTGGAGCACTTGTATCCCCTGCCGCACGCGGCATCGGAATCGCAGAGGGACGCGCATACGGAACCATTGGGGCCTTCAACACAGAAACCGGAATAACAATCCGTATTGTCCTTGCATGCACAACCCGGATTACCAGGACAAGTGGCATCCCGGGCCAGGTCACGGCCAGGCACATCCGTCGCATCCGTGCTATCCATGATTTCCGTGCCCGCATCGCTGCCGGTGTCAACCGACGGCCCGGTCTTATCACCGGTGGATAAGTCAACGGCCGGAATATCCAGACCCTTCCGGGTATCAGTACCATTTTGTCCTGCAGGCGTACTGAGGCTGGTACACCCGGCCCACATAGCCAATACCAGGACTATAAGTTTTTTATGTGTCATCATGTAAACTCCAAATCAGCAACCAATATACTATTACAAATAATTATGTAACTGTCAAAGCATTTTTGCCGCCCAAATTACTTGACTAAATTCGGGAGACGGGCACCCGTTGTACTCAAATTTGACAGGTAATTGGGGTTGATGACGTAAGCCCTTTACCGTTTACGCAACAAGGCGGATATCGATCCGCCCCCATCGCCTGCACTCCACGGCTTCCGTCACGGCCTCGGTCACGGAAAAGGCCGGCAGGATGCCGGCCCCACTCGGCCAACGGTCAACGGCCTCGGTCTCGGTCAACGGTCTCGGCCACGGTCAACGGCCACGGATTCCCCCTTGCTGTCAAGGCGTTTTTGCAGGTCCTGGACCTCGACCCACGCCCGCAGAGGGCCCATCCGCACGCCGGGACGCGTGTAAAGTCAATTAAATCATGCAACTATGACCTATCAAGGGCCTTCACAAAGGCGTTTACCGTCTGCTGATCAATAGCGCACAACCGGATGGTCTTGGGTGCATTCGGATTGTCCAGGACATACGATATTACGGTATCCACAATAACCTTGCACGCGGCTTCCTTGGGATAGCCGAATATCCCCGAACTGATAGCAGGGATCGATATGCTGTTTACGGATAACTTCACCGCCTCGTCCAGTGCGCTCCTGACCGCGGATGCCAGTTTCCGGGGCTCCTGGCCCTGGCCCCACATCGGACCCACGGCATGGATCACGTATTTTGCAGCCAATCGCCCACCGGATGTGGAAGCAGCACCTCCCACAGGTACGAAGCCGATTCGATTGCTTTCCTCCTGGATCACCCGTCCGCCCCTGCGCACAATGGCACCGGCAATGCCGCCGCCGTGTTGCAACCTGGAATTCGCAGCATTTACAATGGCATCCACCGCTTCCAGGGTGATGTCACCATGTACGACCTGGATCGTGGCGTGGTTGTGCCTGGTTTCCTGTATCACAACATTGCCCATATGCTACCTCCTTCGGACGATTATACCAGGAAACGGCATATAATTCCCAAATTGCCTGTCAAATTTGACCTGACAGCAAATTGTTCAAGGACAATGTTAATTTGAATTTTTAGTATATTTGCTATATATGGAAGAATTGGATAGTTTTGTTTGATATATCGATCTTCAGGAGGAATGTTTTGAGCAAACGCAAAAAGGTTGCGATCATAGAACCCAGAGGGGTAACCGGTAACGTATTTTCCGATTTCATGGGCCTGCCGTTGATGGGCCCGATCTACCTTGGTTCCAAATTAAAGGAGGCTGGCCACGACGTGGTGGTCTTGAATGAAAACGCCCTGGGCAGGCCGGTGTCCATGAGGGAACTGGATGTGGATGTGTGTATCATCAGTGCGCTCACCTCCACGGTGGAGCGGGGATACGACATCCTGCGTGAATACAAGGCCCTGCATCCTGACGGCCTGGCCTTGATCGGCGGGGTTCATGCCACGTTCGAATCCGAGGAGGCGGCGTTGTTCGCCGACCACGTGATGACTGGTGAGGGTGAGGAGGTTATCGTACCCGCGGTGGAAGGCGAATTCTCGGAAAAGATCGTGGATGGCCCACGTATCAAGGACCTGGATACGATTCCGTTGCCTGATTTCACGGTGATGAAGGGCTACGAAAAGATGCCTCGGGTACCGCTGATGACATCCAGGGGATGCCCTTTCAATTGCAGTTTCTGCTCGGTTACCGAGATGTTCGGCCACCGCTACCGCACGAATTCAGTGGAGCGGGTGATCGAGGAATTCCGGCGTATCAGCCGCTACACGGACAAGGACATATTCATCTATGACGACAATTTCACGGCCAGCCCCAGCCGTACCCGAAAGATCCTGGAACGGAAACTCCAGGAAGGCATAAAAAACGAGTGGACCGCACAGGTCCGCGTGGATACGGCAAAGCACCCGGAATTGGTGGAGTTGATGGCAAAATCGGGGTGTTCCAGGGTGTACATAGGCTTCGAATCCATAAACAACGACAGCCTGGACAGCCTGAACAAGCACCAGAACATAGAGGACATCCGCCGTGCTATCGAGGTATTCCACAAAAACCAGATAGCGATCCACGGCATGTTCATCCTGGGTGTGGACGAGGACCCGCCGGAAACGTACAAGGCCACGGTGGATTTCTGTATCAAGCACAAAATGGATTCCGTGCAATTCCTGATGCTGACGCCCTTGCCGGGTACACAATTTTATAAAGAGGTGGTGAACGAGGGCCGCCTGTTGCACCGCAGGTGGCAGTACTACGACCTCATGCACGTGGTGCACCGGCCCAAGGGACGGCTCGTATCGGATGTCCAACGCGAAATGGTCCAGGCATTTGCCGATTTCTATTCATTGAAACAGGCGGCACGCAACGGCATCCTGACCCTGCTGGAGGCCAGGGAGAAATTCGGGGACCTGAGGCGTAAAAAACAGGGTACCCGTGTGCTGGGCGTGCAAAGGACCCTGGTGGACCTGGCAGCCCAAAAGATCATCGCGGAGTTCAAACGCGCCAACCAGGGGTACATGGATTATCTGGAGGCCCTGGACCGCAAATGGCTGCAGGAGGGTGGCGACGCAATAAACGGCGAAAAAGCCGCCTTACTGGCCAAAGCCGGGGCCTGGGACCGGCTCAAGCACTGAACATCGCCCCATCCGGCCTGGTATTTGGTTGACAAGGATTCCTGTCTCAGGTTATAAAAAAATATGTATTGTTTACACAAACAACAATGAGGGATAGACTCGATACAAAGGTTCCCGGCAGACAGTGGCAGGGGCCAGCATTCCTGGTCCCCATCGTGGTAATGGCCTTTTGCGCTGTGGCATGGCTGGTCTATGCCGCGGGTATTGTACATGGATTTTCAAACCTGGTAACCTTTTACCTGGCCATCATCACGGTCCTGGCCGCCTGGGGTTTGGGCCTTGCCTTTTACAGGGGTCGGCCCGCATACCGCTATAACCTGGTGTACATGGTGCTCGCCATCCTGTTGTTTTTTATCCGTGCAATCAGTGTCAAGACCCACTATGACATCCTGAAAGGGGTGTACGAAGGCATTGACCTGGCGCCTAACCAGTACCGGGTGCTCGTGCCTTTTCTGAGCGCGGGTTTGCATGGTATCGTCCCTGGCCTGTCGTGGGTCCAGGCATCGCGCGTATGGAACCTGTTGTTTGTGCTGGCCTTTCCACCGTTGTTTCACGTGTACCTGCGCAGGTGGTTCGATGACCGGGTCAGTTTTACCCTGACATTTTTGTCAGCCCTCCTGTTGCCTCTGACCTTTTTATACGCATATCCCGCGGATTTCCTGGAACTGGACGTTTTTATCCTGGGTTTTATGCTGATAATGGACGACAGGTGGGTGGCTCTGACTGCCTTGATATTTATCGAGACCCTGGTCCGTGAGACATCGGCGTTTTTGGTGGTATCGTATGCGGTCACCTATTTCATGGTGAAAAAAACGAGCGACCTTGCCTGGAGGGTTACCGCACTTACGACCGCATGGGCTATCCCTTTCGCTGTTTTAAGGGTGATCTACGGTATCCGGCCGTACAGGTGCCAAAAATTCATGTTATTGAGAAATTTCAACTACGTCAAACACGCAATTGCCATGCAGGACGCCTACTTGTTCGACCTGTTGATGTTCGTGGGCATGCCGTTTGTGGTCCTGGGTATTCTGGGTAAATACAAGGCCCTGGATCGATTCCTGCGCAGGAACCTGTTGACATTCGGCCTGTTTTTCGTCGTTGCCAGTTCCATGGCCCTGGTTGGTGAGGTCCGCATATTCTATCCCATGCTGCCGTTGCTCGTGCCCTTGGCGTTTCAGCCCCTGCTTGGACAAAAGAGGCAGTCAACTCCAACCCAAAATCCCTGAAACCCGATTTCAGTCAGGCAATTTGGGTGTGTACCGACCTTGCGCCGCACGCCACAGCCCTTTTCAATACAGGTAAAACTGTCCGGCCTCGCCGACCACTGCAACACCACCCTTGCCACACCAGACCCCGGTTAGGTTTCCGGCACCGGGCACGTCCTCGATATGGGCCTCACCCTTGGCCGTGTAGTGCAGCACCCTGCCCGCGGCACCGACCTCGAAGACGTCGCCCTGCGCAGTGACGCACACATCCCTAAGCGTCCTTTTTTGACCTATGCCGGCCCGGTCCCACACGCCGTCCTTGCCCGGACGAAGTTCGATACCGCCCCCTCCGACCGCAATTTGGTGGTTCTTATCCAGGAACACGCCATAAAGCGGCGAGTCGTCGAATTGCCAGCCACCGCCCTGTTGCGGCATCGCCTGCAAGGGCTCCAGGGTAAATACCTTACCATTGAATCTGAGCACTTCACCGCCTGTTGTCACGAACAAGGCGTCGTCTGCCGTAAACACGCTGCAATCCCTGATGTTGTCGCCGGATTCGGCATACACGGACACCCATTTTGCCTTGTCCTGTTTTAGAATGATGCCCTGACCCAGGACCATGCACTGGCCATTTTGGCAGTCAATCTTGTAAAAATCCCGGTTATATTGCGGCGCCTGCGGATACCAGGCCCCATCCTTCCATGGTACGATCATCCCGCCTTCACCCACGGCAATGGCGTTATGGGTATCCAAAAACGCCACGGACCAAAGGTTTTTCATTACCTTGCTGTCCTGCTCCTGCCAGGATTGTCCGTTGAAATAGGCTGCCTGGCCCTTTTCACCAACCGCCAGCACATGCCCCTGGCCGTCACCGGCAATCCCTATGACGGTGCCCTGAATCGCGGTCTGGAAGTCGTTCCACCTTTGGCCATCGAAATGGGCACCGCGTCCCAGTTTCCCGGCGACATAGATGTCATCCGGTCCGTTGCACCATACGGCCGCCATGTCATCCGTCAGGTCCGTGGGCTCCAGCACCGCATTTTGCCCGTTAATCCGCACGACCCTGCCGGCCTTTCCCACTGCGATATCCGTATCCTGGTCGCAGGAATAGACATCAATCAGGTCCACCGAAACAGGGGATTTTATCGACTTCGCACCCTGGTCCGTAAGCCGAACTATCAGGCCACGGCCGCCTACAGCCACCTTGTTTCGGGATACGGCGGACAAGGCCTTGAAACCCGTATCACCGAATGCGGCACCCTGATTTTTCATGGTCAGAACATCGCCCTGGAATGACAATACCTGCCAGTTTTCCCCGTTCCTGGACAGCACGCCCACGAAATCGTGACTTTTGCCACTATCCAGGCGCTTCACGGAACCGTTTTCCACCGTGGCTGAGAGCCCCTGTGCTCCTCCGATGAATACGCGACCATTCGGCCCGGAACACACGGCAAACAACGGCACATCAGGCAGCCCGGCATTACCCGAACCTGCCTTGCAAGTACTGGTAATGGCAATGTCATCCACGTACACGCCTTCCCCGTAATTCGAAAAATCGTCCTTGCTGTCGAAACGAAAGACCAGTTGGATCGACTTGCCCGCATAATTGTCCAAGGGGATGGTCACCTGTTTGAACCCGTGGGTGTTCAAGGGTAATGCGGTGCGATCCCATAATTTCTTTTTCCCGGTTTCATGCGTGACCACCCATACGGAAAAGTCGTCGTACGGTTCCGGGTCATCCACGTCTATCCAGGTCTGGAAGGTCATGGTCACCTTGCCTGCGGCCGCTGGCAGGCTGAGCCAGGGGATGGTGGCCGTGGCACCAACGGTATTGCCGTTGTCGTACGTGGGGCATTGTTTGTCCGGTGCGTCCTGGCACTTGTGGTCAGGATTCCCGAAGTACAAGGCGCAAGTGCCGCTGGTGGCGCGAGGTATGCCGTCCCTGGTGTCCAGGTTGCATGCCCTGGCCCACACAATACCGCCATTCGGCGATGAATAGAGGCCCTGGACCGTGATTCCACAGGTGTCGGTATCGAAATCGCAGGCAAAATGGGTGTTCCCGCAGCAACCGGGGGCGTTTTTGTGCCCGAATACGCACTGTCCGTCCTGGCACTTGCCGATCAGACAAGGGTCGTTTGACCCGCAATCCCGGTCGGTATGGCAGGAGGCGGACAGGCCCCATGCCTTGGTGTTGACATGTGATAAAAATCCATGCATACCAACGACAAACGCACCGCTGGCATTATCGGATGCCACCGCGTAAAGCGCAGGCGGTAATTTGTCGGACAATTTTGTCAGGTCTGTGAAACGGTTGTTTGAATACAGGTAGGCGCTCGGGCCGGCGCCAACCAGATACAAACCGGCATTCGAACCGGTAATTCCCCTGAAATCGAATGCCTCGGGGACCACGCCCTGGCCCTTTTGGTGCCATTCGTGTTCCTGGACAAGGGTGTCCGTATTGCCGGATTTATCCACCGTAGTGTCAGCAGGCTGGAAAGCATCTGCCACGTCCGACCGGGTATCCGCGAAACCATCGTCCAGGCCCGTTGTTTCGTCGCCAGGCGTTGTAAAATCGACGTGCCTGTCCCTTGTTGTGTCAATTCCCGTCCGCACATCGTGCCGTAAAATATCCCTGCCCGCGTCCCACTGGCTTTTAAAGCCGCGCTCCCCACAGGACACCGCAACCAACAACAGAATCGCAAGAACATATCTCATGGCTGGTATTCCCCCAGAAAACCTTCATCACCGGCAAAATAAAACATGCCCTGGTATTGGCATACCGCGTTCAGCGTCACCGGCGTATTCGACTGGATGCGGGTCAGGGCAGCCCCGTCGTACTGCCACACCTCGCCGGCCCAGCCCGCGATCATGGCGGTTGTCCCGGATGCGGCAACGCCATAAAAAAACGAAGCCGGTTTTTGGGACACCGTAACCAGCTTACCATTGGCCAGTTTCAACACGGTCCCGTTGTCGCCCACGATCAATGCACCGTTGCCGTATGGCACCACGCCGCGCAGGTTGGCAATCAGGTTTCCCTGGACCTGGGTAAAGGTTTTGCCCTCTCGTAACAGCACTGTGCCGCCGTCACCGACTATGACCAGCTTGCCGTCTTTCAGTACGGCCAGTCCATTCAGGTTTACCCCTGAAAGGGGTGTGTAAACATCACATTTGTCGGATAGAATGTCCACTACAGAGCCACCCTGGCCAACGGCCACGGACTTGTTTTTGGTGTCAATTACCCCGTACAGGTCGGTGTTTACCACGCAGTCCTTGCGTGGTTTCAATGTTGCCATGTCCAGTATCGTACCCTTGGCGCCCACTGCGTAACGCGTGGAAACGGCATACAGGTCCACGGCCGTATCCGCCAGGCTGGAGGCCACCACGTCGCTTTGAACTGTCAGGACCGTACCTTGCTGCCCAACGGCCGTGACCCGACTGCCATTACAGGACAGGCCATGCAATCCGGAACGGATACCTGCGAATGCGTCCACGAAGGCCTTGCCATTGAAAAACATGCCTTTGCCCTGTGCGCCCATGGCCAAAACCCTTGGTGTGCCATCCTGTGCCGTCCATGCGGTCAGTGCGTACAGGTCCTGGTTCGTGTTGTAAGGTCCCTCCAGTTTTGCCATGCCCCACCTGTGTCCGTTGAATTTAAATACGGCACCCTTGCTGCCAGCCACGTAGATCGTCTTGGGGCCCAGGCCGTAAACCGCGTGCAGGTCGCGTGGCGGGTCAACGTCCTCGTTCGTTACCTGTACCTGCCAGGCATCGTTGTTGTTACTGGTAACGACCAATCCCTTGGTGCCAACCACGACCATCAGTCCGGACGGGTCCCTGTATATTCCGTACAAGTTGGATGTGGGAAACGCGATCTGCCTGGTGATCCACGCATTTCCTTGTTTGTACAGCATCATGCCGTCAGAACCCACCACGAACGGGCCGGACGCCTTGCTCAGCCATATTGCATTCAAGGCATATTTTACCCCTGTGTATTCAACTCTCCAGCCCGTGCCGTTCCACTGCATGACCATGCCCTGGCCGCCAACCGCAAACACGGTCCCCCTGGCCGCACCGATAGCGGTAAATGTTCTGGACGTGGGCGGGCGCAAGTTTTTCCACCCATCTTTATCGTACCTGTACACGGTACCATTCGTACCTGATACGAACAGGCTTTCCCCGTCGCAGGCACAACCAGTAAGGTCAGCCTTTCCGGGGAAACCCAGCGGCAAAAAGTCCCGGTTCCGTACCAGGGCGCAATATCCGTGCGTACCAACGGCATACGTATGGCCATATTGGTCCCTGCACAGTGCGTTGATACGGCCTTTGTATCCCAATGACAGGGGTTGGACGCCCCGGACAGGCACGTCTGCGTTGTCAGGCGTCGATGTATCCATGGCATCAGGTATCGTATCGGACATGGTATCGTAAACAGGCAATGTATCCGGTAAAACCGTATCATTTCCGGGATCCACCCCGGTGTCCCGCATGTCGCCTGTAACAGCATCCTGCGCGTCCCGGCCCTCAGAATAATCCCTTTCCTCGCCACTTGCACACGCCACAAGTACGATTAGCATTATAATTAGCCTTTTCATACAGGAATTATATCACTATCTTGCATTCGTTCAACTGTGCTCCATGGCCCCCGTCACGGCCACGATCTCCACGGAGACCGGTCACGGCCACGGTCAACGGCCACTGAATTCTGGCTTCGGGTTTCGGGATTCGGGACGCAGCCTGCGGCTGCTGCGGGACGGCCCTGCGGGCCTTTCGGGTGGCTTTCGTTGCAACCGGAAACCCCGGCCACGGCCAACGGTCTCGGTCACGGTCTCGGTCAACGGCCGCGGTCAACGGCCGCGGTCAACGGCCGCGGTCAACGGCCGAGCCCCCTGCCGCATGC
>WGCQ01000195.1 GCA_015493765.1 Deltaproteobacteria bacterium | reverse complement strand
CACCCTTGACCTGTCGGCCGAACGCTCACAATATCCCTCATCCGCCAGCCACAATAATGCCGTTTTGTAATAGTTCATGGACACCGATTCCGGAAACCCTATGGCACCGGTGGCATACATTTTCCATCCCTGTTTCATGGCCCGTTTCATCAAGTCCTTGGAAGGCATCGGCTCCGCCGCATCAAGCAGTGTCCGGATCAACACGTAATAGGATTCAATAAAGTTGCCCAGGATCCCCCCGAAATACATCAGCACGTCCTCGCTGGCGTCGGTCAGCCCCAACATGTCGTTTGACAGCGTAAAGATCGTCTCACCAACCATCTCCCGTATGCTTTGATCGAACAGGTCTTCGAAGGTCATGGTTGGGTCATACACGAATTCCAGTTTGAACAACCTGGACAGGAACCGTGCTTCCTCGCGCAGGTCATCCTTTTTGATACGTGCATTCTGGTACAGGTACAAGTAGCCGGCGGACAGGATTGCCTCAGGCAGGAACTCGTTCACAATGCCGTTCTTGTACATATCCAGCAGCAGGCGTTTTTCCACCACCGGGCTGATCACCTGGTCGTCACCAAACTCCTTGATTTCTATGGCTTCTTCGGCCTTGAACGTCCTCAAGGCCTCCTCAACCACGTCATGCAAAAGCACGCCAATGGTCTCAATCGTGTCGCCTTCATCCTCACTGGTCACCATCAGTCTGCGTTGGTTTCCGTTCCAGTTACCGTCAGGTGATGGTGCCAGCCCGTATTCCGCCAGCGGCTTCAATATGAGGTCTGAAAAACGCCTTTCGTGGCGTGCCAGCATCTCGGTCACGAAGCCTATACGACGCTGCAACAATTCCCCGGTGATTCCGTGCTGGTTGTGCGTCAGTAACACGAAGGCAACCAGGTTTTGCGGGGTCACCACGATGGTCTTCATGATCCTGTACGTCATGAAGTAGGCCAGTCGTTTCACCATCTTGGGGTCCGGGTCATCGTCCTCGGTCATAGGCAATTTGACACCAGCAGACTCCATGTACTTCCGACAGGAAACCGGTGGATCAAACTGGATGTACACACGGCCATAGCGCGTCTTCAGCACCTTTGCCGTCTTGACCACATCCGTAAACCCCTCGCGTTTTTTTTCACCGCCCATGGCCTCCTTGGTGTAGGCCTTGCCCTCCATGACCCTTTCGTAGGTCACGGAACTGGGCAATAGCCATACGTCAGGTGTGGCCCCCGTTGCCACGGCCTTGCAGATCATGCCCAGCATACCCGTACGAGGTGCCATCATCTTGCCCGTACGGCTGCGCGTACCCTCCAGGAAAAACTCTATCCAATACCCCTCTTTCAGCAGTTTACGCATATAGGAATACGCCACGTACGTGTACAGGGAATCGCCCTTGAATCGGCGCCTGATAAAGAAGGCGCCACACCGCCTGAACAGGTGTCCCACGGGCCAAAAATTCAGGTTATCCCCGGATGCGATATGTGGTGCAATCAGGCCCTTGAAATAGAAAAGGCTCGAAATCAACAGGTAATCCGCGTGACTGCGGTGCGTTGGCATCACTGCGACAGGTGCGGTCCTGGCAGCCTCACGAATCAGGCGCTGGCCTTCCTCGTCCAGGCGTATGCCAGCGAACAAACGATTCCAGATTACGGCCAGGAACAGGGCGAATCCCTCTATGTAATTGATGCTGAAATCCGCGGCCATGCGCCACAATAATTTCCGTGCCCTTTTCAACAAGGCGTCCGGCGGGTCCTTTGTTTCCTGGGCCACGCGGTTTACACCCTTCACAAAATCAGGGTTTCGCATGATTTCATTGACAATCACGGACCTGCGTTTCAGCAGCGGCCCCCTGATAGCCTTGCTGGTCAACCTGAATTCCTGGTGCATCAAAAACTTTAATTTCGAGGCCACCTCCTCGTCCGATGCGTCCTCCATTCCTGCAATCAGGGCCTTCAGGTCAACGGCATGGCCAATATTCAAAAACGCCCTGCTGAAATTGCGCACAAAAGAAAAGAACTTGCGAATCGATCCCGGCGCCTCCGGGTCTCCGAGTATGAAATCCAGGGCACCTTTTTTGTACTGTCCGGGTGTGGGATGCCATACCAGTACCGTAGGCAGTACCATCAGCCGTTGGGTTATCTGGCGTTGTATCCTGACAAGGTAGGTCAAATGCTCGATGTCATATTCGCCACCCCACTGCAACAAGGTTTTGGGGCGCTTCAGGAATATCAAGACGGGTTTTTCCCGGATCACAGCATAGCGAATCAGGTCCTCGTCCGTAACGCGTTTCTTCAAGGGGCCGAATACCCGGTGCCACAACCATTTCAGGATATCGCCGACGGGTCTGAACAATAATGTATTGATTCCATTGGCAAAAAACACCAAAGGCAGTGCAACGGAAAGGAAAAAATAGTTGAGGAACAGGTAATCCAACAGGCTCCGCGAATTCATCACAAAGACAGGAACCCCCCTGGCACCGGCTGCCTCGATCGTATCCTGTACGTCCCTGGGGACCTGGACCTTACCGAAAAACATCTTTCCCAACCATTTCAGCAAGGGTCCGGGTCTTTGAACCATTTCCGATAAATTGATCAGCGTCGGGTCTTCAGGCGGCAGTGGTGACTGGGGGATTTCATGGGTTCCGGAAGGTGTCTTTCGTTGCGGCTGTACTTCCATGTTCGCACCTCGTTCAAATGCCTATTGTAAACCCGAAATCCTTTGAGGTAAACACCCAAATTACCGGCTCTTCCGGAATTAACCTGGGCAATGAATCGGGATTTGAGTTTGATATGCGATGCATATCAATAAAAAATCTTGCAATTCAAAAAACGCTATAAATGCATGCAAATACGCCGCTATGATCACCAAATGCTTACCCTAATCCCCTGTACCTGCGTTTTGTCGGAATTGATGATTTTGACCCAGGGTTTTGCAATGCTTTGATAAACAACGTGTTCTAAAAATAATCTCACGTCTAAGATGCCTGGTTACTCGGTTGAGGTCTTTACCATACCACCATTTTATGGGTATAATCCATCGACTTTTTGGGGGATGCGATGTTTCCAGACATAGTCAGGGCTGCGCTTGGTGAACGGGTGAGGCCAGTGCCCATATGGTTTATGCGTCAGGCAGGTCGTTTTCTGCCTGAATACAGGGATTTGCGATCACGCCACGGTTTTGCCGAACTGATGTCAGTACCGGGCCTGGCCGCGGAGGTCAGTATGCAGCCTGTACGCAGGTTCGACCTGGATGCGGCGATCATCTTTTCCGACATACTCGTGGTTTTGCAGGCAATGGGGGTGGATATTCGTTTTGACCCGGGTCCGATCCTGCCAAGGTTCGACCTCGCTGATGTCAATGGTCTGAAGCGATTCGACCCGGATGCTGTGCATTGGCAATACGATGCTGTTTGTGAACTGCGGTCCCGTTTGGAGAGCAGCAAGGCGGTTATTGGTTTTACCGGCGGGCCGTTTACACTGAGTGCGTACCTGACCGGCCGACCAGGGAACTCATTTGCCGATACCAGGCGGTTGATGAAACAGGACCAGGCCGGATTTAACCAATTGTTGAAACGTATTGCCGATGCCACTGCTGAACACTTACTGAAACAGGCCCATGCAGGCGCCGACATGCTTATGGTTTTTGATTCCTGGGCCTCCCTGTTGTCGCCGCAAACCTTTAAAACCCAGGTAAGGCCAGTGACCCTCAGGATGCTGAGGCAACTCAAGGGGCGCACGGGTAAGCCCTTGATTTACTTTGTAAACGGTATGCATCACCTGTTGGACCTGATCGCGGATTTCCCGGTGAACGTGATCGGTGTGGACCACCGTACACCTATGAAGGATGCGGTCAAAAAACTGGGTAAACGATTTACCATGCAGGGAAACCTGGAGCCGAGTGACCTGTTTTTACCCGGGGAATTGCTGGGCAAGCGTATAGACTCCGTGCTGGAACAGGCTGACCCCGCCAGAGGGCACATATTTAATCTTGGTCATGGCATCCTGCCCGAAACGCCCTTGGATGCCGTGGAGTTCCTGGTCCAGAGGGTTCGTTCCCGTGCATGAGCGATGTGTATTACTGCTGCAACTGGGCGGGGCTGCATCCGAACGCGAAGTCTTTGCCTTTACCTACAGCCTCCTGTCCGACCCCCAGATAATACGCCTGCCCCCATGGGCACGAAAACCCCTGGCGTTCTTCATTGCCGCCGTCCGTAACCTGCCGTCGCGCAAACGCTACCGCATGATAGGCGGGTCACCCATCATGGAGATCACCCGGAAACAGGCCATTGCCCTCCAGGCACTGCTGGACGAGCAGGCCACCGATGTCAAGGTGTTCTTTGCTGCCCGGCACCTGCAGCCCTCGATTGAATCCGTGGTCCCAAAACTAACGGGGATGAAACACTGCCTGTTGCTGCCGCTTTTTCCGCATTACTCATTTACCACAGTGAGGACGTGTATTGACCACGCCACGAAAGTGCTGACTGGTGCGCATCCGGGAATGAAAATCGACAAGGTTGAGGGATTTTTTGACCATCCCCGGTACATCCGGGCCCAGGCCGACCTGGTCAAAGAACACTTGACACACGTCCCCGGACCCAGGGCTGTCCTGTTTTCGGCACATTCCCTGCCAAAGGGCCACGTGGCTGCTGGTGACCCGTACCAGACGCAGGTGGAGCGTTCAGTGGCATTGATTTCCGAACGGCTTCCAGGGGATTGCAAGACCTTTTTGGGGTATCAGAGCCAGTTGTCCAGGCGTACCTGGATCGGCCCCCCCACTGTGGACCTGATGCACGATATCGTGCGTTCAGGGATTCGAAACGTGGCCGTAGTGCCGATTGCGTTTGTCAGCGAACACTTCGAAACCCTCTACGAACTGGACATAGACTATGCGCACCGGGCCAAGGCCATGGGCTTCGATGTCTTTTACCGGGTTCCAACATTGAATACATTCCCCGGGTTCATCGAGGCATTGGCTGCCATCACCTTGCAAGCCTTGTAAATTTGACATGTTATTCGGGAGCGACACGTTTGCCTGGCCCAGGATTGAAAACTGGACTACAGTTTTTCAACCAGTACCATGGCCAGGGCTATAATTCCGTCGCTGGATTCACGGAATATAAATCCTTCGGTATGCCTGGCCTTTACGGTAATCGCATTATCGGTAATCCCCAGGCATTTGGCCATGGCTGAACCCATAGCCGGCATGTAGTCAACCAGGGCAGGCCTGTCGCAGATAATGGATACGTCTATGTTAACAATGGAAAATCCGGCCTCATCCAACAGTTGCCTGGTTTTTCCAAGTATGGTGCAGCCGCTGATTCCCCGGTTTACATCAGACACCGGGAATACACTGCCCAGATCGGTTGCCAGTCCTGCTGACAACAAGGCATCTGCCGTTGCATGGGCTGCACAATCACCGTCAGAATGGCCCTTCAGGTGCATCTCCACAGGGATTGCAACACAACCCAGCATCAAAGGCCCACCCGGCACCAACATGTGAATATCAAATCCACTACCAATCCTGAGTCCTTTCATGCATCCCCCGCCCGGATAAAGTCAGTGGTTCCTGGCTGGACTTTTATACACTGTTATGACCTGCCAGGCAAATTAGATGAGGGTGTTGATTTGATGGCAAATTCAGGGCGGCTTTAGAACCCTCCCCTATGAATATTGTGTAAATTTAGTGTGTTACGAAACAAAATGGATTGAGCATTGTGTAATACAATGACTTTTTCAACACCCTCTAAATCCCAAAAATACCCTCTGTGGTTGACAAATGGCATTGACAAGAATGTGAATAATGAATTATAGCATTCCAGGTTACTTTTTGAATCCAGATTTATAGGAGGAAAAATGAAGGATGAGGTAATCAAACTGGTTGAATCGGGTATAGAGTTGGAAAAACAGGGTCTGAAACGTTATCTGGAACTGGCTCGCAAGAGCCAGGTAATGGAGGGTAAAAACCTGTTTATTACCCTGGCCTCTGACGAAGTGGAGCACATGGAAATGCTGCAAGGCTTGAAGGCGGACCTGCTGAAGGGCAACTACAAGGCCCCTGACCTGAAGGTTTATGATATGAAGGAATTGCTGCCCAAACTCCACAAGGGGGCAATGGAGGCCAAGGGTGACAAGCGCCTGAGTGAACTGGATGCCTTGAAACTGGCCCTGGAGTTTGAAAAAAAGGCCAGCGAATTTTACGAAAACCTTGCAAATACTACCAGTGACCCTCAGACCCGGAAATTCGCCATGGACCTGGCCCGTTGGGAAAATACGCATTATGACCTGATAAAGGCCCAGTTGGACGAGGTCACCAATACCGGTTTTTACTTTAACATGATGGAATTCGACCTGGCGCAAATGAGGGGCTGACATGTCTGAACCCCGAATCGACGCGTAATTTCCAACCCCCTGCCGCACACCCAAATCACCTGACTAAATTCGGCGATCTGGCACCGCCATCACCATCCATATGCTCAAGCCTTGCCCCGGCGTGGAATCAGGGAGGCGGGGCCACAGTCGGACCCATACAGCCGACATGCATCGCATATCAAACTCAAACCCCGATTCATTACCCAGGTTAATTCCGGAAAAGCCTTGGGGTTGTACCCAAATTACCTGTCAAATTTGAGAACAAAGGGGGCTGAAAGTGGTTCAGATACGCGGAGTTAAGCCCATTTGAGCGCAGGCGTACTAGCGGTACGTTGAGCATCAAATGGCTGAAAACGACAAAGTAGGTTAGCCGCTTGCAGCGCCCGACTGCCGAATTTAGTCAGGTAATTTGGGTTGTACGGAGGGCCTGGATACTCGGCCTTTGATATTGTAATATTGACCCGTGTGGGTGCTGTCGATCATAATCGCTGTACTGGTCGGTCTGGTGTACTGGTTGATCCAGCCTGCCTATCTGCACTGGGATCCGATCCAGTTCGCCCTCTCTCTTACACATTTTAACATGGCCTTGCACAGGCCACATCCACCGGGATACCTGCTGCATATTGCCATTGCGTGGATTTTAAAATTTTGGGGCCTTTCCCCTCAGCATGCGGTAATCGGTGCATCCGTACTTGTTTCCGGCGCAGTGGTCCTGATTGTATGGCTTTTTTTGTCGTATTTGCAGGTAAATTCTTTCCTGAAACTGCTGTTCAGCCTGTCCGTTGCAATGAATCCGCTCATGCTGAGTTATGGGTCTGATGGTTCCGTATATCCCTTGGATGCCCTGTTCTTCCCTTTGCTAGTGCTGCTGGCCGTGTGGGTGCTAAAGTCAGGCAAAGAAAGGGCGCTGGTGACCTGGTTTGTGCTATGGGGGCTGGCCGGAGGCGCCAGGCAAAACATCACCCTGTTCCTGTTGCCCATGGCCGTTTACCTGCTGGCCAGGCAAGGTTTCAGGCCAGTACTCGTGCTAAAGGCCCTGGTTGCCGCCTTGCTGGGCATATTTGCGTGGCTTGTCCCGCTTGTGTACCTTGCCGGCGGGATACACCTGTTACTGGATGCCTTCTCTGCCCAGTTTTTCACGGGCTGGGGCCATACCCTGTCCCTGCTGTACGGTGCCCCATGGCCCATGGTCAGGATGAACCTGGTATCCCTGTTACGCTGGTCATTACTTGCCCTGAACCTGTTTATCCTGCTGATTCCTTTCGCCTTTTTTGGCAAAAACAGGAATGTCAGCCTGTTGGTCCTGCTGTTGGGTATCCTGCCTCCCTATGCGTGGTTCATATTGATGTACATCGGAAAGCCCGGCCACATGCTATTCCTGGTTCCTTTATCAGCCGTACTTGCCGGCCTGGGTGCCCAAAATATCCTGGACAAGGTAAAGGACCGTCATACCTGGTTGGTGTTGGCAAAACTCGCCTTATCCTTGCTGGGCCTGTTTATCCTGATAATACAGGCATGGCAGTTCTTTGCGGGTCCTGCGTGGATCTACCGCCTGGATGCACCGGTAACCTACCGTCTCAGGGCCTACTCGGACGCGAGAACGCATGTTTATTTGCAAACGATCCGTCAGGCCGAGACCCATGGCCCGGTTATGGTGGCTTGCAGGGACGGGTATCTCAGTTTCCGCCAGGCCATGTTCTATTTGCCCGAAATCCCGGTGATCTGGTTGATTGACCGTGAGTCCACAGGCCTGGCATTGCACGGCACCACGGCCTGTTTCGCCAGGCATCGCAGGATGCATTGTCTGTTTCGAGGCCCCTTCTGGAAACAAAGGCGATACCACGACCTGACACGAATACCTGTGCCTGCTGACACGAACTTGATCTTTTTCTCGTGGGAGTCACATACCGGGTTTGGGCGCATGGCAAAACGGATTCTTCCGTTGCAACGCCTTTCATCGCAATCCGGTACACCATTTTTCCTGTGGGCTGTACCCTGGCGTCACCATGGGTTTCGTATCGATGGATACGTATTCACCGAGGCCAAACCTCACATGTGAGTTGCTGACCCCGAATGGAAAGTTTTTGTTTTTCAATTGGTTATCTTGCGTTGCCAGAGAAAGAGGGGCACGGACCAGCCACTGCGATCCAATGCCCATGTATCTGAACCCATTTCGGCGTGCTTTGTCCTCAAATTTGACAGGTAATTTGGCGTAAAACAAAAAAAGTCGGGTTATCCCTTGCTTCCGGGCTATAAATCTACTACGATGGGCGTGCCATGGTGGATGCAGAAACAGGATTGCTGTCAAAAAAGGTTCAGGCCCAAATACAGGACCTGCGGGCATCAGGTAAACACGAGGATGTGATCAGCACGATCATCAATCATTTCGACCGGACGCCCCTGCTTAGTGCCGGGTTTCTTGAACTGGATTCCTTGTTTGTGGATGCCACTAACGACCTGCAAATGATCGCCTTTGCACCGACCAGTGCCTATCTGTCGGGCGTGTTCCTGGGTAAATACGCCGTACTTGCACTGTATTCCGGCAGGCGCGAGATTTGGGAACGTGCCATGTCCGTAATAGACGAGGTCAGGGATTCAATCCCGGAACTCCGGCAGTTCATAATCCCTTTCTGGCCCAGGTACCTGCTGCGTCAACAAGGCATTGTTAAGGCAATCGACTCCTTGCCGTCAACTGCCGATATACAGCAAGGCAGGATTGACGGCCAGGGGTTCATGTGGATGTGCAGCCTGCTGGATGTGATGATTCATGCGCTTAGTTGGGATGGCCTGCAAGCATTCCCTGAACCCTCGGACCCGTTGTTTCAGCATGCGAATCCTGAAATACGACTGTGGTACCCCGCCTTGTTTCTGTTGACACGATTCCTGCAGGGTGACACCCGGGCGATTGCGCGTATCCCTGATATCCTGCAACAGGATTTTGGGTCCTTGGAGCCCGTGGCCGAGGCATCGCTGCTTATGGCGCTATACGCTGGTTGGCAGGTGCTTAACGGTGACCTGGATGCTGCGTCCGATTCCGTGGACCAGGCATTCGGCGCAATTCCCGAGCCGTTTTGGGACGATAAGGTCGAATATTTTCCTGAAGTGTTTTACCCGGTATTCCACGAAGACCTTGATATGTCCCAGTCCGAGGCCTTGTTGCTGCACATCATGCGTGTATCCGGTGAGGACGAGAATCTGCGATTTCCTGCGGTGATTGCCGCTATCATACTGATTGGTCTGTATGGCAGCCGCCAGGACCATTTTGCCTGGTACGCGACATTGAGATTACTGAATACACTGGTCGAGGAACGACCGGCCATAAACACGGCCTTTTTGGACCTGGGTATGTCCAGCCTGGAAAAGGTCGTTGGCACTCCTACGTTGATGGTCTATGATGCCAAGTATGAAAACGAAATCAACGGGTTTTCTGTTTGATGACCAGGGTCTGCTGCTGCGCCTGATCCATCCGACGGAAACATCTGTCTTGAAAGAGGCCGTAAGGATCAATAATGAGGTTTGGGGCGAGCACCTGGCCTCCAACTTACAGGCGTTTCGGGACAGGGCTACCAACGGTTATGTGATCGGAGCCTTCAAGGGTGACACCTTGACTGGCACGATTTCGGGCATCGGCGGTTGTACGAAGACCCTCGAACAGGCACGCAGGCAGCCAGGGCATCGATACAACACCTGGGACGGCATCACTTCGCACGGTACCTTTGCCCAACATGAATCCGACCCTGATATCCTGTTTTGCGTGGCCGTGACCGCGGCTGGCAGGGGACGCGTGGCATACCACGAAATTCCCGCACGCCAGTCCGGGTTCCTGGATTTTGCACGTGACCTGGCTGCGTGGCGGGACCGTGATGACCCTGAATTTGCCAAAATTGTTCAAAGGATTGCGGATGCCTTGGCTCGGGAATACTGTTTTTCGGACCTCGATTACGTGCTTCGTTTTCAGCGTCGTCCGAAGGCCGGTGGCATTGTAAGAGGCGCAAAGATCACGGATATTTTGCCCGGTGGCAGGCCCGATGACCTTGATTCGTTTGGGTACAATGTGCTCTTGCGGTACCCGGAGCCACCTGGCCCCGGTAAATTACCGCAGAAGCCTGAATTCAAAGGCGTTGGCGAGGCCCTTGTTGTTGCTGCGGTTTACCTGGTTGCAGGGCATCCGACCTTACGCGTGGTCATGCCATACAGCCGCCCCGCACAATTCCGTTCAAACCTGATTAAGGCCATGGTGTCCGCGGTAACCGGTAGCTTGCCCCGGGATGCAAGGCCGGGTTTCGACGTGTTCACCCAACACGCCGCACAAGTTGTAAAGGAATTCCTGGGACCCCAAATTTGACAGGTAATTTTTTTTTGGGGGGCTACCACATCAGCATAGCCCCGACCCCTGCCATTGCCACGTTGACCCGCTCCAGTCTGCCGTGCGTGTAGTCGCATGACTGCGAGCCCTGGGCCTCCAGGAACACGGGGCCATAAAACATCCACCGCAATTCAGCCGAGTAAATAAACCGGTGCCTGCCGTTGATCGCCACCGAAGCCCCGGCCCTTATTTTACCGATGGTAAGACCCATGCCCGCTGCATACAGCGCCGTATCCACGGTATCAAAGTCCACCAGGGTCCAGATGTTCAGCAAGTGCCTGACCCTCATGTCAAATCGCAGGAATCCGGCCGCAACCCCGACCTTGTTCCGCTGGTATTTCCCGGTGTTTAGTACGTCGTGCTTGTCGCCCTTGCACAAAAAACAATGTCGATCCAGTTCAAAAAACAGGTTGATCCATGGCGTGTTTACCTTTAAACGGCTGATACGCAGGCCGGCCTGTACGTGCCCGGAGGTGTGCCTGGTATGCCAGCGGGAAAACCAGGCAATCGTGTATATATCCTTGCGAAAAAATCCCTGCAAACCGGTGGAAAACACCTTGTTTGCGTAAACAGGGACATGCAGGCCAAGCCCATAGCGGATGTACATGCCTCCTGTTAGGCCTGCCAGCGCAAACTGGGCCTCGATCCTGAGACGGCGCAACACGTTGCCCGTGGAATGCAGGGGCCGTAAGAATACATCCGCCATGACCAGGTCCTGTGGGCGCACCACGTCGGCCACCACCACGTCCGTGCCCACGAAACCGGCGTCCCCCGAAAGCCGCAGCCCGGCCTTTGCGCTGCGGTGGCTCAAGGCATTGTAGTAGCCCTGCACCAGTTCACCGATGCCCATCGTAACCCTGCGTAACGGGCCTGCGTACAAAACCAGGCTGTTGTCGTTCGTATGGACCCGCAATACGTCCAGTATCCTGCCGTAGTCGCTGGGCTGGTCCCAGTCCAACGGGTCCAGCCGCGTATGCCGGGACATGGTGTAGTACATGGGTGCCCGCAGCCTTAGGTTCAGGTTCCTGGAATCAATCTGGAAACTCAGGTCATTGCCCGCTTCCCACCTGCTGTCGCGATAGCCTGCCAGCATGGTAATCCCCAGGGCCACCCTCGTTTTTTTCACCCTGGCAAACCCCTGTGCGGACCAGCCAAGCACCAACAGGACCGCTGCTATTTGCACACCACGCACAAAATTAGTATACTCGTCCACCCCTTGGGGACCAAGAAAATGTCAGAATATATCGATGTCATTGAAACCTTTTTTTCCATACAAGGCGAATCGACCCTGGCCGGTCTGCCTGCGCTGTTTATCAGGATGGCAGGGTGCAACCTGAGGTGCAAATACTGTGATACGGCCTATGCATTCAAAGGCGGGAGGCGCATTGGTATCAACGAGATCCTGGCAAATCTGCCTCGTACGCCATGGTTTCATGTGACGCTTACCGGGGGCGAACCCTTGTTGCAGTCAGGGGCCATTGAACTGGCAAGGGCACTCCGGGAGCGTGGGGTTCAGACCGTTGTGTTTACGAATGGCAGCAGGCCGATTAGCGCACTGCCAAAGGACACAATCAAGGTTATGGACATCAAGAGCCCATGGTGTGAAACTACGCCACCGCACAGTTTTACGGAATTCGTGGACACCCGGTACCTGGACCATGGAAACCTGTCCCTGTTACAGCCCCATGACCAGGTGAAATTTGTGATTCGTAACCGTGCGGAATTTGATTGGGCCATGGGATTCCTGGACAGGTATGTCCTGCAACTGGAACCGGGCAATATCATTTTTTCACCGGAAACAACCGGCCTTAGCGCCCATGACCTTGGCAAGTGGCTGATGGAAGCCAGGCGGCCTGTCAGGTTGGGCCTGCAGGTCCACAAATTCTTGAATCTCGACCCGGAGCCGGCCCGGTGATCGCACCGGACACAGCGCATTTGATACTGGAGGCGGCCGAGTCGCTTCGCGGTCATTACCAGGACTGTCACCTGTGCCCGTGGGATTGCGGGGTCGATCGCACAAAGGGTGGGGTAGGGCCGTGCCGTACCAGGGCCTACGCCAGTTTGTCAGCGTATGCGGTGCATCACGGCGAGGAACCACCAATATCGGGTACCAGGGGCACGGGCAACCTGTTTTTTTTCGGATGTCCAATGTCCTGTGCCTACTGTCAAAACTTTCAGATTAGCCAGGTGTCTCCGTTAGACGAGCGTACAACCCCGGAGGCTATCGCAGGCGCAATCCTGGACCTGGCTGGCCGGGGAGTACACAATACGGGCCTGGTGTCGGTATCGCATGTGCTGCCCGATGTGCTGATGGGCATGTATCACGCGGCCATGAAAGGGGTAAGGCTGCCGGTTGTGTACAACACGAATTCGTTTGAACAGGTCCACGTGTTACGTCATTTAAAAGGCATCGTGGACATATACCTGGCGGACCTGCGCTACAGTGATGACGCAGAGGCCAGGCAGTACAGTCGCACCCGTAATTACGTTGGGTCTGCACGACGTGCAATCCTGGAAATGGCCGACCAGGTGGGGCCGTCGCTGCAACGGGACCATGACGGAATCGCGGTCAAGGGCCTGCTCGTCCGGTTGCTGGTGCTGCCGAATGATATTGCCGGTATCGAATCCAGCCTGCATTTTTTGCGACAGGAACTGGGTACCGGGGTCACAATCAGCATCATGGCCCAATACCAGCCCATGTACAAGGCCGTGGACATGCCCTTGATATCGCGTCGTATTTATGCCGGTGAGTACCTGCGTGCCCTGAATCTTGCTGAGTCCATGGGTTTTGAGGATGTGTACGTGCAAACCATGGATGCAGCGGACAACTATGTACCGGATTTCAGGGATGGCGAGGTGCGTTTTTCCGGTAACCCGGATTACCTGTCAAATTCAATGACAAAGGGCGCAGAAAAGGGTTCAGATACAAGGAGATAAGCCCATTTTTCTGCGTCCCTTCGGGACTTGAAATCATTAGCCTTAGGCTAAAGAGGTGCGCAGGCGTACTTGAGGGTGTTACAAACTCCCCCTGGGATCGCCGGCTTCCAGTGGCCGAGACCGAGACCGTGGGCCGTGGCCGAGACCGTTGACCGAGACCGTTGACCGTGGGCCGTGGCCGAGACCGAGACCGTTGGCCGAGACCGAGACTGTGGCCGTGGGGTTCGGTGGTGACGCAAGTCGTGGAGCGCAGGCGGCCTCGCCTGCTTGTTTCGCGGGCGTCCCGCCCGCCTGTCCGTGACCGTT
>WGCQ01000194.1 GCA_015493765.1 Deltaproteobacteria bacterium | reverse complement strand
GGCGGCCACGGCCTGCATCGAACTGGCCAATCACGTACAACGCCCCTTTGGCGACGTGGTTTCCCAACTGCAACGAGCCGCGTTGTCCATGCCGCTGAACCTGACGGAAGGCGCAGGCAGGCAGGGCAAGGCCAGGCGAAATTTCTATCGCATTGCCTACGGTTCGGCCAGGGAAACGAAACAGATTGTGGAAATCCTGGCAAACCTGAACCTGGTGGATGCCACGGAATCCGAAAAATGCCTGGCACTGGTTGACCGGGTGTGTGCCATGTGTTGGAAATTGACGCGGTGACGGGTGACCGGTAACCGAGGCCGTTGACCGGGGCCGTGGCGGTGATACAACAGTCCGGATTTTCGGACTCCTCCGGACTGATGGTCCGGATTCCCGGACTGTTTGTCTTTATGCGTGGGCATGCATAGTTACGTAATCCACTGATATTACTGCATTATTGTGTTTGGTATGCGTTTTGGCACATCCCTTGCATTTAGGACGTTTTGTCCTTTTTTGGGACGTTTGACAGGGCGACCGCGGTGGTCAGACAGCGCGCGCGGGGTTTAACCCCACAGACCTTTGGTGGTGGAACAGGTCTGCCCCAGGACCTGGATTTGGCTCGGCGTGCCGGCGGGGGAGGGCCCATGCGTTAGCCCGCCCTGCGTCCTGACGCCCGTAGCCGCCCACGTGGAACAGGTGCTGTTGCACCTGATGCATCAAAAACGCTTCAGTATCAAGTCCCCGACACGGACTCCCAGTTCCCGGGCCACCTGTTCGCACTTTGCCTTGAGCAGGAAAAATATGTCCGTTGTATCGCTGAGGCCTTCGAAATTGCCCTGTCCCTTGCTGATCACCAGGTCAGCATGCTCCAGGGCATCGCGGAATTCCTGCGTGGTCTGTGCCAGCACCGTGGATGGTATCGTACTGCCGGATTCAATGATGGTGGCCACCTGATCCAGACCGGCCTGAACCGCATCCCAGGCCAACGCATCGTTCAACGCAGGGGCAGAGCGCACAGCATAAACGGCCGGTTTCCCCAATGCCTCCAGCAGGACCCTGTCGAACACGGTTTCACCCGCATTGTCCCCTATGATTAACACGTTTTCTGCCCTGCCCAGCACGTCCTGAAACGCATCATAGTCAAAGACTGCAAAATCCAATGAATCTATGCGCCGCAGTTCCGCATCCAAATCAAAGGACCTGGGTACGCCAAAATCAATGATATTACCAACAGCTGCAATGCGTAACGCCATGGCAATTGGGTCATGGGACTTTGCAACCAGGTCCTTCAGCAACGGATAAGCCTGCAATGCCATGGCCGTACTCTTTTCCTTTATACTGACAAAATTGTCATACTCCCCGGTGTGTTGCCTGATGATCGCTGACACGAACGGCGAATTCTCGGCAGGGGTACGACTGAAATCAAATTCTGCCAGCGCATGGCCCAGTTCCACGCACATCTGGACCACCTCTGACTCGGGCAGACCACACCTCGTGGCAGTTACGATCAATTGGTTGAAATAACAAGGGATACATTGTACATGCGTCTTCATTACCCGGCATACCTCTGTTTCAACAGCAATGACACGGCCTCGATTGCGCATGGTCTGGCATAACCCAGTTCACCTGTGAACCTCTCTGCCGCCTGCCTGATTGCATCCTGTTCCGGCCCCATTTCGTCCGTTGCACCTTGCGACAAAAAATCCAGCAACAGCCTGCCCCTGCGCCTGACCATGGCACGCCTGGAATCATAAAATCGCCTGGTCATTGCACTGAACAACTCGGAAAACAAGGCTTCATAATTGATCGGCTCGCCGGGATGGTCCAGGGACCAGGCCCCTATCTTGGACAACAGGGCTGACCTGAACTGTTTTGCGTCATCCTGCGCAATCCCCATGTTTTCTTCCATCTGCGTGATAAAAACCTGGTCCGGAGGCACCATTTGACCGGTGATCGGGTCCTTTACCTGTTCGTTGCGTATCAAGTGACTGACCTGGTCCACGTATTTCTCGAACAGGTCATGGTAGCCGGCCGCGATATCCAATTCGAGCGCCTGTTTCAGGTCCCTGTCCACCCATTCCATGTACCGGGCACGCAATTGCTCGATAATCCCGGTATAATTGAAAAAATCACCCTTGGGTTCCAGTTGCAGGAAACGGTACACCCGTTTTTCCTTCAGCAGCCCCTCTATGGCAAAAAACAGAGCATTCGGCGAAAGACACGGATAGTTCGGGTCATGCAAAATATCCAGCAACAGCCCCATCATCTCGCGTGGAGACGGCCCATGCCGGCCTTCGTACGGACTGGACTCAGCCCCCTGCCTCAGCAGGTCACCGGCAAGACTACGCAGCCTTGCCCGGGTGTCCATGTCCGCCCACTGTGGCATCGGTCCCCCGGAATACAAATCCGCCTTT
This sequence comes from Deltaproteobacteria bacterium, assembly GCA_015493765.1. Classification (GTDB taxonomy): domain Bacteria; phylum Myxococcota_A; class UBA9042; order DTJE01; family S145-11; genus S145-11. The sequence continues at coordinate 18,174 of WGCQ01000194.1, read as the reverse complement.
TGAACAGGCCCCAGTTTGGACACCAGTTCCCTGTCCTTGTCTGCAAATTCGTCAGGATTCGGTGGCACCATCCTGGATGCCACCGCAAACATCCCTGCAAACAGATAAGTCCTTGGTGCCACGGGCTTTTCCACCACCGACCGCCCTACCCTGCTCTCGTAAACGCGGGACTCCAGGTCGTAGGACAACAGGTAACCGGTCCTGACCAGTTCCATGCGGCCCTTGAATGAGGGCCAATCCGGGTGCTCCATAAAGGCCTCCAGGTACACGTCATTGGTGGTTGCCACGAATACCGTGTCCAGGTGCAGGATCGCGGCAGGCAGGCTGACCGTGCCCTTTTCCACCGTTGCCAGCAGGTATTTGTACGAATCCACCGGCCGTTTCAGCAGGTCGTTGAATTCGATCATGCCGCGGTTTCCGTCAGCCAGGTCGCCGAAAGGCTCATACAGGTTCATGTTCTGCAACACCCTGGGCAAGGACTCGAACGAACGGTTCATGCTGACCTGGCGCAGGCCCGCATCCACCTGGACCTGCGGCTCTATCGTGACCAGCCCCCGCCTGAAGCGCCTGGACAGGAAAAATCGCTGGACCTGCACATGCATCAACACCTTTTCCAGGTCACCCTGGTACGCTGTCAACAGCGTGTCAAATATCTGCCTGGACAAATGGGAAAGGTCACCGTCCAGGATCGTAAAGGACAACTTGAAATCCCTGTCTTTCAACAACCGTTGCAATAATTCACGCCGATTCTTTTTGGGAATCAGCATCAACGGATGGTCCTTCATGCTGGACGCAATACGCGTGGCGATCTGGTCCTCCGGTAACAACGCGTACGAGGCCACAGGCCCGGGCGAATCGTGTGTAAAGCCCAACTTCCGCCTGGCCCCTTCCACCGGAAACACCCAATTAAATTTGTACAGGGCACCCTCGTCCGTCCCGGAATAATATTCCAGGGCCGTGGCCAGGGCGTTTACGAACGTGGTTTTGGCGCTTCCGTTGGGGCCGTGCAGCAGGATCAACCTGTTCACCCTGCCCTGGCGTACAAACTTTTCCACCACCTTGAAAAAGGCCTGCTGGGTTTCGAACTGACCGATCAGGGACTCGCCGTCAGGCTCGAATTCCAGGTCGAACAACCGAAAACCTTGCCCATTCATGCCAAAATACCGGATACAGTCCAGCAGGTATTGGGCGGCATTACGGGCATGGATCCAGGGCTTTTCTTGAAACACATCGAGGTATTCCGAAAAGGAAAGCACCTGCTTCCTGGCCACAAACGCCTGTTTGATTTCCTGGGCCAGATTCCGGATGAAAGCATTGTTTTTATCGTTTTTTTGGCTCATCTCACGCCTCCGGGGCATACGTACGGTTTTCATTATAATGCATTAAACATTTTTTTGGACGTAAAGTTGATCCAACCCAAATTACCTGTCAAATCCGGGGATAAAATAGCGGCTAATAGAATTACCGCAGGCTACTATCGGCAGGTGGCCATGAGACTATTCGGATGCTTTAAACATCAAACATGTGTAAATGACGAAGCAGATGGGCCGCTTACAGCGTCTTTCTAAGGCCGCAGGCCGTAACAACGAGCCGTCAGACGAGGTTTCACTGCCGAATTTAGTCAGGCAATTGGGGAAAAATATATTTGCTTAAAAATTCAAAAAATCTTACTATTAGAGTAAGAGGTGGGACGTATGCAAACTCAACAGGTACAAAGACAATCGCAGCAAAAGGCATCAACAGGCCGATCCACGGCGGAAGGCCAGCAGGCGGCAAAAAGCCGTTATACCATGATGCCGGCTATGCGATCCGAATTCCAATCACCGGATTGGAAGGCCTTTTGGCACAAAATTTATTCCATGTTCAGCCACACCGTGTCAGGCGGCAAACAACACTTGGCACCGGCGGCAAAACAATCACCTGCCGCGCAAAAGGTCGCTGCTTCCGGCCACAGTAAAACCGTGCCTGCCAAGGTATTTAAGAAGGGTGCCGTCGTGGCCGCCCATTCCGGCCTGAGGTTGCGGGCTCAACCGGTGCAGGACAACAAGAAAGGGCATATTTTGAAGGTGGTGCCGTATATGTCGCCTGTTGAGATTCTGCAAAAGCATGTGCCCGGACATGCAGGCTGGGTCAAGGTCCAGTTGGAATCCGGCGAACAGGGCTATATGTCGGCAGGATATTTAAAGTTCATGAGCCACGAAGCCGCAAAATCAGGGGCACATGCCGGTGCAGGGGGAGCGTCCCATACTACACCTGCCGGACCATCCTCAAAATCCGAAGCCGCATCGAAAGCGGGAGCGGCTTCACAAACACAAAGCCCCGCCAGCCCAAATAAAACCGGTGGCTCCACCAAATCCCCGAAGGGTATGCATCCGGCATCCCAGTTCACCCTGAGTGAAAGCGGTGCAAACGCAATCGCCAAGTACGAAAGTTTTAAACCCAGGCCCTATAACGACCCTTCCGGGTATGCAACCATCGGCTACGGCCATTTGTTGCATAAAAGCAATGTAACCGCTGCTGACAGGAAAAAATGGGGCAGCATCACGAAAAAGAGGGCGCTGGAATTGCTAAGGCACGATGCCGCCCGCGTTGAAGCCCTGATCCACAGGCGCGTTAAAGTGCCCATTACCCAGTCCATGTTTGATGCACTGGTCAGTTTCGGTTACAACGTGGGAGGCGGTAACCTGGCAAAATCCACATTGTTGAAAAAACTCAACAGGAAGGACTACAAGGGCGCTGCAAACGAATTTGGCAAATGGACTAAAAGTAAGGGAAAGCGGCTACCTGGCCTCGTGAGGAGACGGGCAGGCGAAAAAGCGCTGTTTTGCCAGGACGGCTGCTAAGGGACGAAATTGGCGAATATTTTGGATGACAGAAAAATTGCGTTGAGATCTATAGTCGGATTGCTGTTTTGTGTAGTTGCACTGAATGCAGAGGCCAAAACACTGCCCGGACAGATAAGTGGTGATTGGGTCGTTCTGGCAGGCATGGAGTCCATGGGACCAAGCCCCGGGAGGGCTGCGTGGGACTGGGTCAAGGCCACGGGCCAACGCATCACCATATCGAAGGATGTGGTGATTTCGCCCTTTAGCACGGAAACCTGTAAACAACCCGTGTTTGAGACGCATACGATTGATGCACTGTCATTTTACAGGGATAACAAGACCCCGTTCAAGGCATTGGGTATCCACAAGGACAAAGTGGCCGAAACGGACATCAACTGTGATAAAGGGGACTGGTCGATACTTGGGGTCATGCCCATAGCAACGGGTGTAATCGTTGCAGGTGTCCAGGATGGAGGCTACGTAATTGCAGTAAAACGCAAAGCGGCACCTGTCACGAAAAACATGAAGGCGTATTGCAAACAACTGGCCCGGGAGGCTGCGCGTATCACGCCGCCAAAGGGAGGCGTTTTGCAGAGCACCGGGTGCTGGAATGCCGATGCCTATGCCGTGTATGCCGTCACCTACACCAGGGACAAGGGGTTGCCCTATACCGCACTGTTATACAGGTCCTGTGAATCACCAAAGGTCCACAGGGTCATCATCAGCAACCTGGTCAGCAATCTTTCGATCTGTGGTAACCTGGCATCGGATCGGAAACAAAAGGTTAATAACGGGCTTACGTCGATCTTCACCTGGGTGAAAGGCCTGGATTGCACGTCCTCGTTCCGTAGCCGTGTCGGGCCGATGCACGCGTCCGTGGTGTGGCTGGACTCCAGGGCATACCGGGTATGCGGGTTCAATTGGAGGTACAAGGGGCACAAGGGATTTCTTAAGGCCCTGGAAGTAAAATCCGGCAGGTAATGCCGTTGACCGTTGACCGTTGGCCGTGACCGTGACCGTTGACCGTGGCCGAGTGGGGCCGGCATCCTGCCGGCCTTTCCGTGGCCGTTGACCGTTGCCCGTGGGGTTCGTGGTGGTGACTGAGGCCGTGGAGCGCAGGCAGCCTGTCCGTGTCAGTTCATTTCCTGCGTCTGAAATGCCCTACAACCTCAAAATGGGCTGTTTGCGGAAACATGTCGAACGGCTGGATGGAGGCAATCTCGTAAGCCCCATCCCGCACCAGACGCGCCACATCATGTGCAAAAACCGGTGGATAACAGGAAATCAGCACCACGTGCTCAGGTCGGACATGTTCTATAAATCCGAACAGGTCTTTCAGCCCTGCCCTGGGAGGATCGGCAATCAACAAATCAGGACCCTTGACAACAGCCGAAGAGGTCAACAGGTCCCGTGTTTTTGCCAGCAATGGCCCGGTTTTTTTATAGAGGTTTGTCCTGACAACCACCGTATTTGCCACTGCAAGGTTGTACCGAAGCATACGTGTGGCCAGTGGTGCGGACTCGGCCGCTATACCACGTTCGAACAAACCGGCCAACATGGTTGTAAAATTCCCTGAACCCGCAAATAGTTCAATAAATGAACGGAGGCCTGTTTCGCGTATCACCAGGTCCTTGACGTATTGTTTAAGCCTGGCATTAATCCCATTGTTTTTCTGGACAAATTGCCCCGGAATGTATGCAAACCCTCCTCCATTCATAAAATTTTTGCTGTTCGCAGCATCCAGGCCTTCAATGACAACGATGTCCGCATATGTTTGGATGCGATCCCTCAGGCCGTGTTTGAAACCGGATACCAGGTGGAGCGACACACCTGTTTTGTGGTCCACATCCTCACTGATTTCCATAAAACCCGTTGACTTTGTGGATGCAAAGACTTCTCCAAGTCCACTTATCATGCCCTGCAGTCGCCTGGATAACACCGGACACGTAACAACAGGAACAAGGATATTGCTTTTTTCCCGAAAAAATCCTGTACGTCCCTTTTTCACCTGAATTCGCGCCGCGGTCCTGTACGCAAAGGGATTGGAAGGTACAAGGTTGCCGGTGATACTTTCGAAATCGATGTCTTTGACCTTTTTGACCAGCTCTGAAATCAGCATGTTGCGTTTAAATGCACGCTGGGCCTCATAGGTGATATGCTGCCACCTGCATCCACCGCACATTCCGAAATGGGGACAGGTCGGTTTCACACGGACAGGGCTGTGATGAAAAATATCCAGGACTTTTCCCCTGCAAAAACGTTTTTTCTCGCCGGTTAAAACAATACTGAGTTCGTCACCCGGCGCCGTAAAGGGGACAAAAACCACCCGGCCGTCAGACAGGCGTCCTATGCCGTCACCTCCAAATGCCATATCCGTAATTCTGATGCGCTTTTCCCCGTCCACCTGAGCATAATAATACATTTGAGTACAAAATCGCAGGTCAAAAAGTCGATCTTGTCGGACCGCCAGCTTCCACCGATCACGGTCAAGGGCCAACGGCCACGGTCTCGGGCCTCTGGCGTCGGGCCTCGGGTCGCAGCCTGCGGCTGCTGCGGGACGGCCCTGCGGGCCTTTCGGGAAACTTCCGTTGTAACCGGGAGCACACTGCCACGGCCACGGAAAAGGCCGGCAAGATGCCGGCCCCACTCGGTCTCGGTCAACCAAAGGCGGGCGGGACGCCCGCGAAACAAGCAGGCGAGGCCGCCTGCGCTCCACACGGTCAACGGCCACGACCAACGGCCACGGCCAACGGTCTCGGCCAACGGCCACGGCCACAGTCACCGGGAAAACAGTCTGCGGCGTAACCACTGGGCCCTGCGGCAGTAAAATTCAGCGCGTGCGGGCATACCGATGTGTTTGTAGGCGATGCACAAATTCTGGTTGAAACGAAAACTGCCGGGCCCCAGGGTGACCGCCCGGATAAAATAGGGGATTGCCCGTCTCGCATCGCCCTGTTCGTAGTAGATTGCGCCCAGGTTGTTGTATGCATCCGGCAACAGGGGGTAGATCTTTATGGCACGTTTCAGGTGCCTGATTGCGGCATCCGGGTACCCAGCTGCCTCCAGGCCCAAGGCCAGGTCCACCTCGAGCCTGGGTGAGCCGGGCCTGGCTGCGAGGCTGGATGCGTACAGGTGTACCGGGTCCTTGTAATCCCCTGCCCTGTTTACAGCCACCAACAAGTTGGCGGCAATCAGGAGCACGGCCGCACCTGCCGCAATCCTGGCCGCCCAGCCCCGTAATGGAAAGGCGAATACACCTGCAACCAAAAACGCGGACGGCAGGTACAGGTTACGCTCCGCAAAGATGATCGTATTTAAAAACAGGGTGTTGGAAAATATGGAATACGCAATTACAAAGGATGCAACGAACAGTGCGGAAATACGAAATTGGCGATTTTCTTTGTTTTTCAATCCGTAATAAATGAATACCGCGATTAACACGGCCAGCACGAATCCGGCGATAAACCGCGGGTCACCGGGGCTTTCCACCTCGGGCCAGGCATTAAAACCGTAATCCAGGGTCAGCCCGGCAGGCAGGAGCATCAGGGATATGGCCTGCCAGAACAGGCCGAATACACTGAGCACGCGTTCCAAGGGACCTGAATTGATCAGGGGATTGTCCATGAATGGTATCTTGCCCGATGTCCAGTAGCCTATGGCATACCTGCGCAGCACAACGTAGCCGGCGGCCAGCAAAAACAGCACCAGGCCGTGGGTCAGCAGTTTTTTGGCCCGTGCACCGTGTATACCCCACAGCAGGGCCAGGTAGATCACGGGATAAACAATGGCCGATTCCTTGGAAAACAGTGCCATGAGAAACAGTACGGACTGGCCTGCTATGCCCGGCTTTTTCAGTGCCCAGAATACAGCCAGCAACACGAAAAACGCTGCCTGTAATTCCTGGCGGTTTGTTATGAACATGACGGCCTCTGTGTGGACAGCCTGCAATGCAAAGAATGCACCTGCGAGCCCTGCGGCCGGGATTGGCACCCGCAGGCGTAGCAGGATCAATGTAATTAACATGGCACAAAGGGCGTGCAGCAGGATATTGACCAGTCGATGGACCCAAACCTTGTCACTGATGAAGTTGTAGGTAAATGATACGCCCAACACCCACAGGGGACGATACATCATGCCATAGCGTCTTCTGCCGCCCCAGGCGTTGGTTGTGAATGTCTTTATCGGGTGAAACCCTTTTACAATCAAGGGGTTGTTCAGGACTGCCGGAAAATCGTCGTGCAAGAGCGGATAATTCAGGCCCCGCAGGTACGGAAGCACGGCCAGTACGAGGACCAACAGGGGTGCTGCCAGCCTATGCGGGATTCTCATCCGTGGTATCCTGGTAGTAGCCGCTCTTTTTGTAGGCTTCCACGCCGATCACCAGCAGGGCCTTGATTACAGCGGCCGATGGGATGGCCAGAAGTACACCCAGTATGCCCATCACCTGGGCACCTATCAGCAATGCCACGATCACGATGAACGGGTTCAGTCCCACCTTGGAGCCCACCACGTGGGGTGTTATGAAGGCCGCATCCAGCAGGGGCACCACAGCAAAAATGATTGCCACGGCCAGCAACTGTCCGGCACCGCCATAATGCAGCAGCAACGCCAGCCCTGAGAGCGTAACACCGACTATCGTGGCCATGTAGGGTACGAAATTGCATACGCCGGCAATCAAGCCGATGGTGGCCCCCATTTGTAATCCCGTCAACCACAAGGACGTGGCATAGATGACTGCGAGTATCAGGCTGACCGTAATCTGGCCATGCACGAATCCGCGTATCACGTCGTCGATCGTTTTGCCTATCAAGGCCACCTGCTTGTAATGGCGCCTGGGAACCAGGTCGCTGACGGCCTGCACAATCCTGTTGTAATCACGCATCATGTAATACGTGAATACGACCATGATCACCAGGTTGAATACTGCCAGTCCGAACGTGAGGGCCGAGGCAAAAATGTGCGTGACCATCCACCTTGTAGGCTCCACCATCTGTGACAGGTTTTCCTTGACCAGGTTTACCAGTGTGTTCGTGTCAACCGTAACGGCCATGCCAAAGTGGTCCTTGGCAAAAGGCGCTATTTTCTGGACGAGTTTGCCCAGCATGTCAGGCATGGCCCTGGCCAGGGCCGATACCTGGTGAATAAAATAGGGGATAAACAGAAAGGCAAATGCCGTTAGCAAACCCAGGTATAAGACCAACATGATACCTGCACCAACGGACCGTGGAATTTTCCATTTTTCCAGCATGTCCACGACAGGATGTCCGATATAGGCCAGGATCGCGGACAACAGGATGGGCACAACGACAACCTGGAGGGCCTGAAGGACATACAGGACCAACGCAATCAGGCCGAGCCACAGCACCAGTCGTGCCAGGATATACGGATACTTCCCGTGTTCTTGCCACCAGGAGCGGGAATGCAAGCTTCACCTCCTTACCTATTGTAACACGAACTAAACTGTAGGCAAGAAAACCGGCCTTGACCCAATTTACATGTCAAATTCGGGTCGATTACTTACTGCACGCCATGCAAATTGATCTGCAGTGTCCCGGTCGGCCCCTTGGAACCACCGCCACGTACCAGCAGGAATCCGGCAGTAAAGCCGCCGACCACTACGGCACCGATGATCGTCCAGAACCACCATTTTTCCGTAACGCCCTTCTTTTTGTGGACCGCCTTCACCTTGGTTGCAAAGATTGGCGAGTTCGGGTTGACAATGACGTTCTCGCCCCCCAGCACAGAGGATTCTTCACCACCAGACGCCTCCACGGCAGCGGCAGGCGGGGCATCGAGTGGGGGCAGTTCCGCCAGATTTGCAGGCACCGCTATGCCCGTGAAATCGCCGATTAACTGATCCAGCCCGCTCATGAGGTTGGCGTCGAAGGCCAATACACGCTTAATCTTGTCGATTTTACCCTTCGTGTAGTACATGCCCGCTATATTGAGTTTGCCGTTGCGTACCCCCATACGCAGGAAAAACACGCCGTTGAGTTCAAACATGTCTGACAGGGATGCAATAACGGACTGTACAGCGTCAGGCTTGTTTATGCCAGCAGTGAGTTTTTTCAAAAATCCAGTGAAGGCGTTGAACACCGGGGCCTTCTGGATGTTAACCGGACACGCCAATTGCATCTTGGGTACCACCATCATCCACTTGAATCCCTCGTAATAACCAGGCTCGATGACTTCCACCAGGTGCTCTACCGCGCTCAGGTCAGAGATTGTCATGGGGGCGAATCCCTGGAACTTACGGTCCACGAAAACCATGGCGCCCTTTTTGTTTGATGTTACACGTATTGCACCCTTACCCGCCGTGCCGATCTGCTGTTTCGCCAGGGTCAGGTTGTTACGTATGTCCAGCGAGAAGGCGTATTCCTTGGGGCGTTGTACAGGATAGATGACCAGGGAACGCTCGAGCATCTGTTGCCCCATATCCATCTGGTGGTTCATAAAGAAAGATACACCCAGGCCTTTGTAAATCCTGGCGATCAAAGTCCTGTCAGCCTGCACCATACAGGTCCTGAGCAGCCGTTCCGCCTGGGTGTACACCTTCAAAGCGGCCTTGCCCTGATTCTTGGCCAACAGTTGCTTGCCCTGCTTGACCAGTGCACTGACCTTGTCAATGTTTGCGGGCTGCTTGGACACGGCACCCCACACAACCTGTACGCCTTTTTGCTCCAGGCGGGCTGCCGTATCCGTCATTAACCCCCTGATGGCGTTCACCTTTATGCGGTCAGATCGCCTCTGGGGCACCAGGAATATCCCTATCCGGCTTGTCTGCGATACCTGGGCCAGTAAAGGCACTGGTATTTCAAGCAAGGTAAAACAAAAGGCCACGAATACGGAAATGAACCTGTTTGGTTTTCTGGGCAGCATACCTCCCCCCTTTTACTTGAAAAGTTCTACGGGCACCGCGGAACTCGAGTATATCTCGGCCAGGCCCTTGCCACTGGTAATAGTGTTGTAATCATGCATACCGCCGACGATCATCAAGGTGTCGTCAGGCAATACCGTGCCTGCAAAACCTGCTTTTGGTATAAATTTTTCATCCCCCGCCGGCTGATTTGAAAATTTCCTGGTCAGGACATTGTAAAACAGGATACCGGCTTTTGCCGTGCCGGAAAAATCGTTGAATCCACCCACCACGGCAATCAGGTTGTCCCCGGGCAGTGGCAGTGCCTGCTGGAAAAAGCGCCCGAGTCCCTTGAATGACCCGCTGCTTACATGGATCGCAGTGCCCTGCTTGTTTACGGACAGGATGTAATATGCATCATACAGGCGGTCCTTGATCAGAAAGGCCTTGTGTTTAGGGTCGTAGTCAAGCCCTCCTGTCAACAGGAAATCCCTGCCCCCAATGGGTGACAGGCTGGCAAAGAACCTCAAGGGCATGGATTTATCCACGCTGACATGTTGGAATGTACCGTTTACCCCTTCCTTCTGGTGGGCGGATTCCACGTAGATCTCGGCAAAATTTTTGGTATCCGTGGTCCCACCCACAAACAGGTGCTGGGGTGCACCGGAGGTAACAATGGTTGCAATGGCATGCCCGTTGCGCTGGGCCTGCATGCTCAGGCACCTGCAAGCACCCAGAAAATTGCCCTTGCCCTTGTCCTCATACGGGGAATACACCTGGGCCTTTATATAACTGTAGGCATCCTTGGGCGGCAGCCCCCCGCCAGTGACCAGCACGGTGTTGTCCTGCATGACAAAGGCCCTGGGGAAGACCCGCCCCATGGTCATCATCTTGGGATTACCGTTTTCATCTTTGCCGGCAGCAGTAAACTTCATATCATTAACGTCAAAGACCTCGTATGTGTTCAGTGCATCACCGGAGGTCCACTGCAACGGGAAACTGGACAGGCTGTTACCCGAATCGATCCGCATGGTCATCTTTTTGGCGCCGCCGAACAGCACCACCTGCTCGCCGGATTCCACGTTCAGATCCACCATTGCAAATGCGGCCCTGCCCTCCGTCAAGGGTGAATCGATACGTGTAACCGTGCCCTTGTATGGGTCATAGATGTATGCCTGGGTGCTTGGCGCGGACAGGGTGACGCTGGAGCCGTCCTTTGCGTATTCGGCCTTGGTAAAGCCACCGGCGATCAGGATACGGCCGTCAGTCAGGCTGACCGTTGCAGGAAACATGGTGGGTTTTATGGTGCCTGATTTGTCCCTGTCAATGCAGGTAAACCTGCCGTATGGCACCAGTACCATGTCCAGGTCTGTAGGGCGTTGCGGAATAATCTGTACATGTCTGCGCCTGGCAAACCACTGGGACTTGTCCGACATGGTGGCCAGCAATGTGACGCAGGCGTTTCCGGATTCCGGTATATCCGGGACCTTCATCGCGCCCGAGGAAGGGTCAACGCTGGTGTGGTGGTCCAACAGCGCCACGATGTCCTGGCTGGCGCTGGACCTGCCCGTTACGATGACCCTCACATCGTTAACGGACTTTATATTGAATGCCGTTCCCTTGCCTGAACAAAAATTTGACAGCGCCGATAGTTTTATGCCCACCGGAGCCGAAGCCCTGGGTGGCTCACATGCGGATGCCACCAGTAAAAGGGCTGCCAAAACTGCTAAAAATGGTCTGTTCATGTCCAACTCCCGCCTGCGGGTCCACTTATTTAGTAGCATATTTTAAGATGATTGTTCAGTCAAGGGAAAACTAAACCTTTTTTGGGAAGAAATCCGAGGCCATCCGAGGCCAAAGGAATGTGGCTTATTATATAAGATGGAGTCGTAAAAAGTCCGATAAAGTCCGATTTTGATCACCCCGATCTTTCTAACCATTTGATTTTATTAGATGTGATCTTGCCGGTTGTAATTTATTACGAGTCCGTCATATAAGTTTATATCTGCGATTGGCAGGGCATAACGAGTCAAAAGCGCCCCGAATGTTTTGAATCCCAAATTATTGATTTATGGCAAAGACTACATAAAAACCTGCCCCAATCCGCCCGAACCTTGGAAAATTGCCTTGACAAATAGATCAAAATGGATTTAAAGCATACTGGACCTTTTGCGAACGGAGGCGTGGGGTGATCGAGATACGTTTTCATGGAAGGGGCGGCCAGGGTGCTGTGACATCGGCCGAAATCCTGGCCCAGGCTGCAATCGACGGCGGTGCGTTTGCCGCGGCCTTTCCTTCCTTTGGTTCGGAGCGCAGGGGCGCGCCGTTGCAGGCCTTCACCAGGATCGACGACAAGCAAATCAAGCTGCGTACGGGCATATACGAACCCGATATCGTCATGGTGCTGGACCCGACGTTGATCGAGAGCCAGAACGTGGCATCCGGGCTGAAAAAGGACGGGTTGATCGTGTTGAACACCAAGAAGGACCCGGAATTCTGGGCTGAAAAACTGGGTGTGCGCCGGGTGTGCGCAGTGGGCGCCACGACCATTGCCATGGAGGAACTGGGCGTGCCCATTACCAACGTGATCATGCTGGGGGCGCTGCTGAAGGCCGACGAACTGGTCAACCCGGAATTCGTGGAAAAACGTATCGAGGCCCGATTCCCCAGGATCGCACAAAAGGAAATCAGGGCGTTCAAAAGGGCGGTAACAGAAGCCAAGGTGATCGGATGAACGTAAAAGAAAAACCCACATGGAAGGAACTGCCGTTGGCCGCGGTAATCCCGGAACCCGGGACCAGTGCGGCATACAGAACAGGTGACTGGAAAACACTGCAACCCGTGGTGGACAAAAAGGCGTGTATCAAGTGTGCGACCTGCTACACGTTTTGTCCTGAGGCGGCCTACGAAGAGGACGAATACGGGTATTTCAACCCGAATTACGATTATTGCAAGGGGTGTGGGATTTGCTCGGTAGAGTGTCCCTCCATGTGTATTCAAATGGTTGAAGAGGCATCGGAATAATATGGCAAAGCGAGTTGGAATGGAGGTCAGCCTGGCGATTGCCGAGGCTGCCAGGCAGGCGGACGTGGACGTGGTGTCCGCATACCCGATTACACCACAGACACACATTGTTGAACGGCTGGCCCAGATGGTGGCCGACGGTGATTTGAAGGCCAGTTTCATCACCGTGGAATCGGAGCACACGGCCATGAGTGCCGCGATCGGGGCGTCAATGCCAGGGGCGCGCGTGTTTACATCGACCTCGTCCCAGGGCCTGGCCCTGATGAACGAGATCGTGTTTTTGGCCGCGAGCATGCGGGTCCCGGTGGTCATGGCGCTGGCAAACCGCTCCCTGTCCGGGCCGATCTCGATATGGAACGACCACTCGGACATCATGAGCGTGCGTGACGTGGGCTGGGTTTCGTTGTTTGCGAACAACGGTCAGGAGGCCTACGACCTGACCCTGATGGCCTTCAGGATCGGCGAGGACCCGCGCGTGATGCTGCCAGTGATGATATCCTTTGACGGGTTCATCCTGACGCACATGATCGAGCCGATCTACATATTTGATGACGCGGAGATCGAGGGTTTCATACCGCCATACAACCCGCAATTCAAGGCGGACCCGAAGACACCCATGACCTTCGGACCCGTTGGCGTGCCCGAGATCTACACCGAGGCCCACAAACAGCAGGATGCGGCATTGCGCGGCTCCCGCGAGGTGATCGACGAGGTATTCGCCGATTTCGAGAAGCGCTTTGGCAGGCGGTACAACGCGGTCGAGACGTACATGACCGACGATGCGGACGTGGTGCTGTTGTCCCAGGGCTCCGTGTTTGAGACCACGCAGTTATCCGTGGATGAACTGCGCAAGGAGGGCAAGAAGGTCGGGGCCGTGGAACTGAGGATGTGGCGTCCATTCCCGTTTGCCGACCTCCAGGCGGCGTTGAAAAACGCGAAGGTCGTTGTGGTGCTGGACCGTGCCGTATCGTTTGGTGGTCAGGCCGGGCCATTGATGTCCGAGGTCCGCAGCGCCTTGTACCCGATGAAGGATGCGCCGCCCGTGATCGGCGGTATTGCGGGCCTGGCAGGCCGCGACATCATGATGGAACACTACAGGGAATTTTTTGACATGGGTTACCGTTACCTGGAAACGGGCAAGGAACCCGAGGTCATCACCATAGTGGGGCTGAGGCAATGACAGAGATTACCAGACCGAAAGAAGGCTTTCTGAACGTTTTCGCGTACCGCACGATCAGCCGTGACGAGTATTTCGTGCGCGGGCACAGGGCCTGCCAGGGCTGCGGTCCTGCGCTGGGGCTGCGGCTGATCATGAAGGAGGCCGGCCCGAATACGATCGTGGTCAATGCCACGGGCTGCATGGAGATCATCAGCTCGCCGTATCCTTACACGGCCTGGAACGTGCCGTGGATCCACGTGGCATTCGAGAACGCTGCAGCCGTGGCCAGCGGCCTGGAGGCGGCACTCAAGGCCATGCGCAAGAAGGGCAAACTGCCTGCTGACGAAAAGACCAACATCATCGTGTTCGGCGGGGACGGCGGCACCGCGGACATCGGGCTGCAGGCCCTGTCCGGTGCGTTGATCCGCGGGCACAAACTGCTGTACGTGTGCTACGACAACGAGGCATACATGAATACCGGGGTGCAGGGTTCGTCGGCCACACCGTTCGGTGCGTCCACGACCACCACGCCTGCGGGCAAGGTCAGTTTCGGCCAGGGCTACTGGAAAAAGAACCTGGTGGCCATTGCAGCGGCACACAACATCCCGTACACGGCAACCGCGTGCCCGTCGTATCCGTTGGACCTGATGCGCAAGGTACGTAAGGCCCTGGATGCGGACGGTCCCACGTTTTTGCACATGTTCAGCGTGTGTCCCACGGGCTGGGGCACGCCACCCGAACTGACGATTCGACTGGGCAGGCTGGCCGCGGAAACCGGTGTGTTCCCGTTGTACGAGATCGACCACGGCAAGTACAAGATGACATTGAACCAGCCGGAGGGCCTGAGGCCCATCGAGGATTACCTGCGGGTGCAAAAGCGGTTCAGGCACTTGAAGGAACCGGAAATCGAGGTCATCCGCAAGCGCGTTAAAGAGGAATACGAGAGGCTTCGCAAACTGGAGGCCTTTACCCAGGAGGCATGATGGCAACGTTGAAAAAGGACCCGGCACAGGAGGTCACCAGGGTGCTGGAGCGGTACAACCGCAACCCGGCCAGGATGAACGAGATCCTGCAGGACCTCCAGGATGTCTTTCGTTACCTGCCCCGGGAGGTGTTGCAGGAAGTCGCCAGGCAGACCCATGCGCCGATCAACAGGATCTATCACATTGCGACCTTTTACAAGGCCTTCCACCTGGAACCCAGGGGCGAGACCGTGATCACGGTATGCACGGGTACGGCATGCCACGTGCGTGGGTCGTACAGGACCCTGGACATGCTGTCCGAACGGCTGGGCATACCTGCGGGTGGCACCACGAAGGACATGAAATATACTTTGGATACAGTGGGTTGCGTTGGCGCATGTGCGCTGGGCCCGCTGGTAATAGTGAACGGAAAATATACGGGACATGTTACCGCTGAAAAGGTGGATAAACTGCTCAAGGAGATAGGTGCCAATGCAACGGCTTCAGAGTAAACAGGCGCTTGAGGACCTGCACCAGCATTTGCAGGCCGCAAGGGAAAAGACCGAGCGTTATATTTCGGTGTGTACGGGCACTGGCTGCCTGGCAAACGGGGCTGGCGAAGTGCTGGAGGCATTAAGGCGTGAGATTGATTCCGCGGGGCTGGACGTGGATGTGAAGGCCGCGGGTGCGGGCTTGATCCGCGGGACCGGTTGTCACGGATTCTGCGGCCAGGGACCCTTGGTGGTGATCTTCCCGGAGAAGATCTTTTATCAGCGTGTAAAACCGAAGGATGCGGCCTCCATCGTGAAAAAGACGCTCGTAAACGGTGAGGTGGTAAACCGGCTGCTGTACAAGGACCCGAATACAGGCGAGCCCATTTTGCACGAACACGAAATTCCGTACTACAAGGGCCAGAAGCGGCTGCTGATGTCCGCAAACGGCCACATCGACCCGAAAAGCATCGAGGACTACATCGCAATCGGCGGCTACCAGGCCCTGGCCAAGGCACTGACCGAAATGCAGCCTGCCGCGATCATAAAGGAGGTCACGGATGCGGGGCTTAGGGGACGCGGTGGCGCGGGATTTCCCACGGGCTGGAAGTGGGCCGATGCCGCAAAACATGAATCCAAGGTCAAGTACCTGGTGTGCAACGCTGACGAGGGTGACCCTGGCGCATACATGGACCGTTCCCTGCTGGAAGGCAACCCCCACAGCGTGATCGAGGGCATGATCATCGGTGCCTGGGCGGTTGGTGCAACCAAGGGATACATCTACGTGCGCAAGGAATACCCACTGGCCATGGATAATGCCACAAAGGCCATAAAGGACGCCACTGCCATGGGCCTGTTGGGTGACGACATCCTGGGTACGGGCTTTTCGTTCAATATCGAGATCGCTCGTGGTGGCGGTGCATTCGTGGCTGGCGAGTCCAGCGCTCTGATGGCCAGCATCATGGGACAGGCCGCTGAGCCACGCAGCAAGTACATCCACGCGACCCAGTCGGGCCTGTACAACAAGCCCACCGTGCTGAACAACGTGGAGACATGGGCGAACGTGCCCCTGATTATAAAAAACGGGGCCGACTGGTACGCTGGCATAGGCACCAAGACCAGCAAGGGCACCAAGATATTCTCGCTGGTCGGGGATGTGAAGGATACGGGACTGGTCGAGGTCCCCATGGGCGCGACCCTGCGCGAGGTGATATTCGACATCGGCGGCGGCATTGCAAACGACCGCAAGTTCAAGGCGGTACAGACAGGCGGGCCCTCGGGTGGGGTGCTGCCGGAATCCATGCTGGACATGCCGATTGACTTTGACAACCTGGCGGAGGTGGGCTCCATGATGGGCTCGGGCGGCATGATCGTGATGGATGAGCACACGTGCATGGTGGACGTGGCCCGCTATTACATCGAGTTTTTGTCCCGGGAGTCCTGCGGCAAGTGTACGCCGTGTCGCGAGGGCCTGCGCCAGATGCTGGACATACTCACACGGATCACCCGTGGTGATGCGACCATGGACGATTTGGCCCTGCTGGAGGAACTGGCCGTGGTGGTAAAGGAGGCCAGCCTGTGCGGACTGGGCCAGACAGCGCCAAACCCGGTGTTGTCCACCCTGAAGTATTTCAGGGAGGAATACGAGGCCCATATCCTGGAAAAACGTTGCCCTGCGGGTGTGTGCACGGAATTGATCCACTACGAGGTGATCCCCGAGGCGTGCACGGGATGTTATTTGTGCAAGGTCCGGTGTCCCGTGGAGGCCATCGAGGGCAAACCCAAGGAGATCCACAAGATCGACCAGAGCAAGTGCATCAAGTGTGGCGTATGCATGGACGTTTGTAGGTACGATGCAATAAAGGTAGAGTGATGGTTGAAATCGTCATCGATGGAAGAAAAATACGGGCAAGGCAAGGGGAAACCGTACTGAAGGCCGCTCAGAAGGCCGGCATATTTATACCCACGCTTTGCCATAATGATTCGGTGAAACCGTATGCGGCATGCAGGATGTGCCTGGTCGAGGCAACGAAAAACGGCCGGACCAAGCTGGTTACGTCCTGCGATTACCCGGTCAGCGAAGGCCTGGAGGTCAAAACGAACACCGAACGGATCCAGCGTGACCGCAAGATGGTGCTGGAACTGCTCATGGCCCGTTCGCCCGGGTCGCCGGCCCTGGAGGAACTGGCCGAAAAGATCGGCCTGGGACACGGACCCAGGTTCAAGGAACAGAACTTCGATGACTGCATCATGTGCGGCCTGTGCGTGCGTGTGTGCAACGAGGTAGTGGGCGTCAGTGCGATCGGGTTCGAAGACCGCGGTCCTGCACGCCGCGTGGTGCCGCCGTTCGACGTGGAAAACCCCGAGTGCATTGCATGCGGGGCCTGCGCCCAGGTCTGCCCGGTGGAGGTGATCGACATATTCGAACGCGCCGGCATCCGTGAACTGCCCCGCTGGCACAAGAAGGCCAATCTGGTCAAGTGTACCTCCTGCGGCCGCTATTTCGCAACGGAAGAAGAGATCGACATGATCCGCAAAAAGACCAATCTCAGCGAAGAGGCCCTGCATACCTGCCCCGACTGCCGCAGGTATTCTTTCAAGGTGTAAAAAATTTCAGCCTGGACAGGTTCGTCATCCTGTTACCGATAAAAACTGGAGTGCCGTGACCGTTGACCGTGACGGTGTGGACGAAGGCCATGGAGCACAGGCGTCCTCAAGGGTGTGAAAAGTTCGGCAGACACACAGGAGGGTGTTAATTTGATGGATTTAGTGACGAATTCGAAAATTTGTGTATTTTGTAATAGTTTGAAATACAAAGATAATTCAAGATGCCGGCTGGAAGCCGGCGATCCCAGGG
>WGCQ01000193.1 GCA_015493765.1 Deltaproteobacteria bacterium | reverse complement strand
GTGAGGGCCTGGAAGTTCGAATATTGGTGTTTCATAAGACCTCCTGAGGTGTGTCAAAGTTGAAAATTCCCGATAGTCCCGATTTGCCGCGATTGACAAGGGTTGCAAAGCAACCGCGCAGCGGCTTGCCCTTGCAATCGCGGCAAGAGGGACTATTTTTCGATACCCATGACACACCCCAGGAGGTCTGAAACACCGTCACGGTCAACCAAAGGCAGGCGGGTCGCCCGCGGTACAGGCAGGCGAGGCCGCATGCGCTCCATGGCTTTCGTTTTCACCGGGATCACACGGTCACGGCCACGGCCACGGCCTCGGTCACGGCCAACGGCCAACGGTCAACGGTCACGGAAAGGGGGGCGGTACGCCCTGCGCTCCACACGGCCGCTGGACTTGCAAAGGCTCACGGTATATAGTGTCCTCGTGGATACGGTGGAAAAAGCCTTCAGGTGACCAAAAATGAAGATCGGCATCCTTTCAACACATCCGCCCCAGCATTGCGGCATAGGCACATATACCCAGGCGCTGTCCAGGTCAATGTCCGACCTTACGGAGTTGGTCCTACTGTGCGAGGATGGTGGGAAACAGACCGAACCGGCCGTCCCATGCGTGCCTGCTTTCAACCGTAAAAACGATTACGTAAACAGGGTACTTGACACCGTAAAACAGGAACGTCTGGACCTTGTACATGTACAGTACGCGCCGGACATATTCGGCATGGACCTGCGCATGGTAAGGCTCCTTCGGGCATTGCAAAAACGTGGTATTGCCACGGTGATCACCCTGCACACGGTGTACACGGCCTTATCCGGGTTCATAGAACGCAAACCGCAGGCACCGCTCTTTCATTTTATGACCGGAACATTCAGTGATGCCATAATCGCACACCAGGAGTCGATCAAAAGGACCCTGGTCCGCCACGGGGTCAACCCGGGACGTATCCATGTGCTGCCACATGGGACTGACAGGCTCGAAACAGGCGATCCCAACGACTTGAGGACAAAATTGAACATACCAGGCCAGGACCGGGTCCTGTTGTTCTTTGGATTTGTTCACATCCAAAAAAACGTAGGCGTTTTGATCAAAATGATGCCAAGGGTGTTGCGACACGTCCCAAACGCCAGGTTGTTGATCGCAGGCGAGGTCGCAGGTGGCACGTGGTACAACCGCTTGTACATGAAGGCATTAAAGGCCATGGTCATGCGATACGGCCTGCAGGACAGGGTAACATTCGTGGAACAATACATACCAGGCAAGGCTATCAAGGATTACTATGCCCTGGCGGACGTGGCCCTTCACCCGCACTTGCAAGGCTACGGCTCTGCCAGCGGTGCGGCCCACCTGGCTGTGGCCACGGACGTACCAGCCCTTTGTTCCGACATCCCCAAGTTTGAAGACATGAAAATCGGGGTCTCGCCGCAGGTTATGCTACCACCTCGTTCGCCCGGCGCATGGGCGGACGCCGTTGTACGCCTGCTTACGGATGCCGGATTTAAACAACGTATTTTGCAGGCCCAGGCAGCGTTCCGCGAATCGTCATCCTGGGACAAGATCGCCATGGAACACACAAAAATATACAAAAACCTCAGGTAGTTACAAACCATAATAACCGGACAAATTCGGATTTTTCTGTGATTGGTGCGGGTAACCCATGTACAGGACCGAAGGGAGGCCTGTGCCCCACATTGCCACGGACTAGGCCACGTAAAGGCCGGCGGGTCGCCCGCGGTACAGGCAGGCGAGGCCGCATGCGCTCCACGGTCTCGGCCACGGTCAACGGTCTCGGTCAACGGTCTCGGTCAACGGCCACGGACACGGATACGGATACGGTCACCATGTATCCGTTTCTTCGGAATGAACTATTTTGATTCATCGTTTTGCAACTATGTATAACGTACTCCGCAAGTAACCTTACATCGCGGATTAATCCCCCGGTAATTTGAGCTTACACAATTCGTAGTCGAATTTTTTGTACGAAGGTTGTATGATTAACCCATGGAAACGCCTTACGGCAGGACATATTGGGTAAAACCTGGTCAATTCCTGGCAGGCGCATGGCCGGATGCACTGGATGATGCCGGCAGGCGTGAAAAACTGGATGCACTGCTAAGTGCCGGAATTCGACGTTTTATAAACCTGGTGGAACCGGATGAATCGCCGCTGGCCACTCGAAGGTTGTGGGATTACAGCGCCGCGCTGCCAGGGGATGCGGCCATGGTTCGTTTTCCCATACCTGTCGGCGGTGTACCTGAAATCGATGCAATGACCAGGCTGCTGCACTATATTGATGCACTGATTGACCGTAATATACCTTTGTTTGTTCATTCGTTCGCAGGACGTGGCAGGACAGGTGTGGTGACCGGGTGCTGGCTGCTCCACCACGGACTGGCCAACGAAAAAAACGTGTTGGATGTTATTGCCCGGTTGCGTGCCAAGGAGGCCACTGCGCCCCTGCGTAGCCCGCAAACACCGATACAGGTGGCTTTCGTGCGTGACTGGATACGAGTTGACCATACGAGGAAGGCATGAAATACAGGCGGCTGGGTGACAGCGAATTGGAGGTCTCGGTGTTGTCCATGGGGACATGGGCCATCGGGGGCAAGGACTATGGCCCTGTGTATGACGCGGATTCACGCAAGGCGATCTTTCGTGCCATGGATCTGGGCGTAAATTTTTTCGATACGGCGCCATTGTATGGCAACGGACACGCCGAGGAGGTGCTGGGTGCGGCATTGGAAGGGGTGCGCCACAGCGTGATGATAGCGACCAAGGTGGGACCTTACGAGCCCAGGCCCGGCCTGCTGTCGATGAACCTGACTCCCCAGGCCATGCGAACGCAATTGGTGGATAGCCTCAGGCGGCTGCGTACGGATTACGTGGACCTGGTCCAGATCCACTGGTGGGACCAGGGCTTTGACCTGGACAATGCCATCCACGGGCTGCTGGCCTTGAAACAGGAGGGCCTGGCCCGCGAGGTGGGTGTATCGAATTTTGACGTGGACTTGATGAATAAGGTATTTGGCATAGGTGGCGTCAAATCCCTTCAGGCCCCGTGCAATATGCTGGA
Organism: Deltaproteobacteria bacterium; assembly: GCA_015493765.1. Taxonomy (GTDB): domain Bacteria; phylum Myxococcota_A; class UBA9042; order DTJE01; family S145-11; genus S145-11. The sequence goes on along the minus strand of WGCQ01000193.1, from coordinate 2,927 downwards.
TTGCCCGCAGGGGTGTCAACTGTTCGAGTTGTGCCACAAAAACCATGCGGGGGTGCTGGCGTACAGCCCCCTTGCAAAAGGCTTGCTGACCGGAAAATTCAGGGGACCCGTCCGGTTCCATGAATGGGATGTGCGCCGCCGGGACCCGGCATTTTCCGGCGAAAATCTCCGGCGATACCTGGCATTTATCCATGCGGTGAGGGGCGTTGCGGATTCGATCGGGCTCAACATGACGCAAATGGCACTGGCCTGGGTGATTGCCCGACCCGGCATGACCAGTGCCATATTCGGTGCAAAAAGTACTACCCAGGTTGCCATGAACGTACGGGCCGGTGAGGTGGTACTGGATTCGGATGTACTGGCCCGAATCAATGCAATCAGAAAAGAATACTTGGAGGTTAGCAATGAAGGCTGTATGGATTGAAAAACACGGCGGACCTGAGGTCCTCCAAGTTGTGGATCGACCCATGCCCAAGCCTGGCCCGGGCGAGGTTGTGGTTCGGGTAAAGGCCTGTGCGTTGAATTACCTGGATGTATGGGTACGTCGGGGTGTGCCTGGACACAAGTTTCCCTTACCCATGATACCGGGCTCGGATATTGCGGGGGTAATGCCTGACACCGGCGAGGAAGTGGTTGTTTTTCCAGCGGAATCCTGCGGAAAATGCGAATTTTGCCTGACGGGACGCGAACAATTGTGTCGCCATTTTGGCATACTTGGGGAGTCGCGTGACGGTGGTTGTGCCGGCTATATCAGCGTGAAGCGGGAAAACGTCTTTCCCAAGCCGGAATCCTTGAAATTCGAGGAGGCTGCATCCGTATTGTTATCCGGGTTGACCGCATACCACATGGTGGCCACCAGGGCGATGGTACAAAGTGGTGAATGGGTGATGGTAACCGGCGCTGCAGGCGGTGTCGGCACCATGGCAGTGCAGATTGCAAAGGCCATGGGCGGCAGGGTCATTGCAGTGGTCGGAAATCGCCAGAAGGCTGACCTGGTAAAATCATTGGGTGCGGACGTGGCAATCGTGCATTCGGAGGTCGATTTTGCACGTGCGGCACGTGAAGTTGCCGGAAAAACCGGGATTTCCGTTATCGTGGATTCCGTGGGCGGCGAGGTGTTCGAAAAATGTATCCAGGTGCTGCGACCTGCCGGCAGGTTGGTCACTTGCGGCGCCACATCCAGCGGAACGGCGAATTTACATCTGCGCAGGGTGTTTTTCAGGGCCTTGAATATCATGGGATCCACCATGGGCAGCAGGTGGGAAATGTTGAGCGTGCTGGCCATGGTAAGGGACGGGCTGGTGAGGCCCGTGATTCACTCGGTTTTACCGCTGGAAGATGTAGCCAAGGGGCACAGGCTGCTGGAAGAGCGTGAGGTAATAGGCAAGGTGGTATTGAAGCCCTGATTTGTACAAGATTCGGTGGTCCAAAAGCGAGGGAGCGAAGAGGGTATTGATTTGATGGCAATTTCAGGGCAGGTTTCGAACCCGGCCCTACGAAAATTGCGTATTATGCCGGCGTAACTAACTGATTATATCCACTTTTTCTTTTTAAAATAGGCAATCATTATACCGGCGATACCCAGCATAAGTACCCATACGAACAGGTACCCCAGATGCCATTTCAGTTCGGGCACAAATGTAATACTGTAAATGTCCGCAATGAAACTCAAGGGTATGAACAACGTGGCAATCAGGGTCAGGACCATCATTACCTCGTTCATGCGTGTACTCGCACTGGACAGGTACATGTCCATCAGGCCGGATGCGGTATCACGCAGGGATTCCACGTATTCCACGGCCCCGAGCACATGGTCATAGAGGTCACGCAGGTAAGGCGCCGTTTCCGGCTGGATTAAGGTATGTTGTTCGTGCTCCAGAACAGACAGTTCCTCCCGCAAAGGCCAGATCGCACGTTTCACCCGGATAAGGTTGCGTCTGATTACGTGGATGTCGTTGACCAGTTTCTGATCAGGACTCGATACCGCCCTGTCCTCGCACACGGCCACCGCATCATCCATCTGCTCCAATACGGTGTAATAGTTGTCAACCACCATGTCCATGGCCGCATAGGCCAGGTAATCCGGACCCGGCTCCTGCAATCGGCCCTTTGCATTAACAATACGTTCCCGTAGCGGCTCAAACAGGTCCCTATCGCCTTCCTGAAAGGTTAAAATGTAATTCTTGGCAATGACTAAACTAACGTGACGTAGGTACAGTGTCTTGCCGTCAAACCTGGCGGACTTCATTACCATAAATATGTAGTCCGGAAAAAATTCTATCCTGGGACGTTGTTTTACATTCAAAATATCCTTTACAACCAGGGCATGGATACCAAATTCATCGGCTATTTTTTGCAATACGGTCCTGTCCGTACCTCCGGAGACGTCCAGCCATGTCACACTGGATGTGTCACGTAATTCAAATGCCTGATTTAGGTCGGATACCTCGTGCTGGTCCACGTGGTCAGGTCCAAAATCAAGCAACCACAAGCGTACATCGCCCTCAAGTCCATGGGTAGTCGAGGAACCACCTGACTTTTCCTGTTTGTTTACCCGTTTTTCAGTCATCTCGTACCTGCAAATTCAGATAAGCCAGCACAAATTATATCACATCCAGCCATTACACAAGCGGCAAAGCCCCCAAATTGCCTGTTAAATTCGGGGCTGGAGCCAACTTCGATGTAGGCAAATGATTGAAAATAAAAACAATTTTTAGAGACAGAAAATCAATTTACCCCAAGGATCAACGGTAAGATGGGGTTTTCCGGCTCTAAACCTGCAAAAATTCCAAATTTTTACCCCAGCCAGGCCAGCGGCCTGGGTTACAAGCAGGCGAGGCCGCCTGCGGTCCGACTACAGTACCATCCATGACATCCGTACTCGACCACGAGTCTTCTTCCCAACCACCACACAAACGGGTCCGACT
>WGCQ01000192.1 GCA_015493765.1 Deltaproteobacteria bacterium | reverse complement strand
TGCTGTTAGCCCGAATCTATGAAGTCCTGCCATTGCCCAACTCCGTCAACAAATCGCGATTTGCTGCGTCTGTCTTCGACAGACTTGCAATCACGGGCCTGTGGCCCTTAGAACAGGCCGCCGTTAGCGGCGCATCTACCCCGTCATTTTCATCTGTTTGATGCTCAACGTGGCTTAGGCCACGCCTCCGCTCAAACAGTCTCAATTCCTTGTATCTGCACCACTCCCGACGACCTCGGTCATCAATTTGATTGACGTCGTTGGGCTTGCTATGTCTTAGGTGCAATCACCCAATGAAATTAATCAGTTTCATCACCGACCCCTCCCAAATCAAGCCAATCCTGGGGTCCATGAACATCCCAACCGAACCGCCACCAATTACACCAGCCTTGTATCCGGATGAATTGCCGATTTTCTCAGGACCAGGACCACCTGATGATTCCTGGACCTGACCTACACAACCCGGCCCATCCCTAACCATCAACGGACAAATCTATCCCGGCCTTGCACTCACGACCTGCCAACATAACACCCTGATTTATCAAGACAAACTACCATTCAGATGCAAATTGGATTACCTGTTTTCACGCCTTCTTCCAGCGCAATCCCAATATTCGTACCCGTACTGGCAGGCTTGTCCGCCTGCCAGTACAGGGCACACATCTAATCATGACTAATCATGACTTTTATCATGTTTTTACTGGGTTTTTAGGTGAATTTCCCAGGGCCTTACTTCTGTTCAGTACCAATCACGCCACAAAACAGACCTACGCAAATCCCGCTGCCATGCGGCTTAGAGCAAATATATGCTTTGAATTTCCTAGCCTTTATTCCCGGGCAATAGTCGATACAGGGAATTTTTGATAGAATACAATCGTTATCCTTGATGCAGGGATGTCCAATGGATTTTAAGGATTACAAATTTCTTGTTTATTCAGACCTGTACCGGATCACGGATGATTTGAATCTGAGATCTCTTTTGAAGCATGTCCTCTTCAAGGGGGGTGCTTTCAAATACAATTTCTGGATGCGTACCTGTCAATACACAAAAATGCATCCGATCCTTAAGTATTCCGTCTATCCGTTTGCCAAACTTTTATTGAATCACCTGGTGTATAAGTTGGGGATATCCATTCCCCCGTCCACAAGTATAGGCAGTGGGTTTTACATCGGGCATTTTGGGGAAATCATTGTCAACGAGAGGAGTGTCATAGGGAAAAACTGCAATATTTCCCATGGTGTGACGTTGGGGAAGGCGAACAGAGGAAAACACAAGGGCTGCCCGATTGTGGGTGATAACGTTTACATCGGTCCTGGTGCAAAGATCGTTGGTGCTGTAAGGATAGGAAACAATGTGGCGATTGGGGCCAACTGCGTGGTTACAAAGGATATCCCGGATAATTCCGTGGTTGCAGGCGTCCCTGGTAAGGTCATATCGCAGGAAGGATCAAAGGGATATGTGAATCGAACGGACTATGAAGACAAGATCATCAAATGATCATGCGAATCCATTTGGAGGCGTTGATGTCCGTTGCATATAACCCCGAATTATTGTAAAGTAGGCAGGATTGTGAGGCTGGCGTGGCCCGATATTTCCACATAATCACCTATGGGTGCCAGATGAACGTCTTCGATTCCCTGAGGGTCGCCGACGCCCTGCGCACCCGCTTGAATCTGCAGGAAACCCTTGAGCCTGAACAGGCTGACGTGGTCATTGTGAACACGTGCAGCGTGCGTGAGAAACCCGAGGAAAAGGTCTATGCCACGTTGACCAGGCTGCTGGCTTACAAGCGCAGGCGGTCTCACATGGGGATCGGGGTCGCCGGCTGCGTGCCCAGGCATGCTAGGCAGGCCATAATGGACCGGTTCGACTTCGTGGACTTTGTCATGGGGCCTGACCAGGTGGCTGATGTGGCATCGAAAATGACTGCATTTGATGGACAAAGCAATGTATTTTTCGGATAAATCGAGGGATTTGATCAATAAATCAACCGGGCCAGGAGGCCCGGGTACCAAGCGGACGGGGATGTCCGCGCTCCACACAATGCCTGCGCTCCACATGACGGATGGGTTCCATATAATGCCTGCGCTCAGGTTTCCCGATGCCTGATCCCCGATGTCAGAATCCAGTGACAGTTGACAGCATCCGTGATCGGATCAGGTATTTTTTCCTTTAATTTCAGCAAGTTATACCACCCTGCCAGTGAGCGTAAAAGGCCGCCCAAGATTGGGATCAATAGCCTGAGAAAGAAGCAAAAGCCATGGGTCGAGGAAATCTAAACGCTTGGTTACACTTGCAAGTACGGCAGCAAGAAGCGAGGGTGCCAGGTCCTTAAAAACGGCAGCCCAACGCAGAGGCGGTATGGTTCGTCCAGCGGGAAGACGGCGACGGAGAGCATCTAACAGGGCATGGCTGGCTATGAGTGTAAGTATGGCAGCATACAGCAAGGCCTCAACTATATCCCAAATTACCTGACTAAATTCGGGAGTCGGGCACAGCAAGCGGCCCATCTACTGCGTCGTTTTCACCCATTTGATGCTCAATGTGGCTCTACCAGACCCGCGCTCAAATGGACTTAACTCCTTGTATCTGAACCACTTTCTGCACCCTTTGTCCTCAAATTTGACAGGTAATTTGGGTATATGGCGTTTAGTGCTTGGCATCTGGTCAAGACGATAGTGGGTCTTGAGTTCCTTGAACAGCAACTCGATTTGCCAGCGCAATCTATACGTGTTCGCTATCTCCTTGCTGTCGAGCCTTTCAAACGGAATAGTTGTGATAAACAGATGATATTCTTGCGTCTCCTTGTCACGGACTCCTACTACGCGAAACATGTGTGTGTCCGTGCGCCTGACACCCTTGTAGGTGCGGCGTTTAAATCTCACATCTACCATGACGTCCAGTTCTTCTCGCCTGAGTCCTGACAGTACATCTCTCAAACGTTTCCCCTCAACATCCTTGCTGCGGCCCCGCCACTTCCTGTTGGCCGATACGATGACAGGGTCCGCTCCGCCTTTAAGCCGAGAAATCCCCGATGTCAATTACATTTCCCCATTGACGACAATTATATTTCCCCAAAAAAGCAACAGGGTGAAAAAAGAGGGTATAAGGCCATTTTTAACCTGCCACAACAATAATCGTACAAGGGAGTGTTGGTGGTGCCCGGGTTCTTGAAATAATCATAGATGTTTCTCCTTTTGTTCATTTTCTGTGGCAATTCCTTCCAAGGGTT
>WGCQ01000191.1 GCA_015493765.1 Deltaproteobacteria bacterium | reverse complement strand
CCACCGGACCCCACGGTCACGGCCAACGGTCTCGGATACGGACTCGGGCCTCTGGCATCGGGCGTCGGGTCACAGCCTGCGGCTGTGCGGGGCGGCCCTGCGGGCCTTCGGGAAGGCTCCAGTTGCAACCGGAAACCCCGGCCAACGGTCACGGCCACCGCGTCAATTTCCAACACATGGCACACACTCGGTCAACCAGTTCCAGGCATTTTTCTGATTCCGTAGCGTCCACCAGGTTCAGGTTGGTCAGGATTTCCAGGATCTGTTTTGTTTCCCTGGCCGAACCGTAGGCGATGCGGTAAAAATTTCGCCTGGCCTTACCTTGCCTGCCCGCGCCTTCCGCCAGGTTCAGTGGCATGGACAATGCAGCACGTTGCAATTGCGATACCACGTCACCAAAGGGGCGTTGTACGTGATTGGCCAGTTCGATGCAGGCCGTGGCCGCCCGGGTTGCGACCTCAAGTGCCTGGAAGTTCGAGGATTGGGTTTTCATAAGACCTCCTGAGGGTGTGTCAAAGTTAGACCCCCAGAAGTCCCGATTTGCAGCGATTGACAAGGGTTGCACAGCAACCGCGCAGCGGCCTGCCCTTGCAATCGCGGCAAGAGGGACTATTTTCCTGATTTTTTAGACACACCCCAGGAGGTCTGAAACACCCGATTCCACCACCGGACCCCACGGTCACGGCCAACGGCCACAGAAAGGCGGGCGAGACGCCCGCGAAACAAGCAGGCGAGGCCGCCTGCGCTCCCCGGCCACGGCCAACGGTCTCGGATACGGATACGGACTCGGGCCTCTGGCATCGGGCGTCGGGTCACAGCCTGCGGCTGTGCGGGGCGGCCCTGCGGGCCTTCGGGAAGGCTCCAGTTGCAACCGTGAACCCCTGCCACGGCCAACTGACTCGGTCTCGGCCACGGCCATTTTGGCGAATTTGCATTAATTCCTGAAAGTGACATAATCCATTATGCGAGGTAACAGCCATGATAAAAAGATATATTTTGATTGCTTGTGGTTTATTTGTGACGATTTCAATGGTTGCTTACGCGGCCAATATCACACCTGAACAGTTGCTCGAACAGGTTGGTTTGAAACCACATGACGGGCAGCGCGGCCAAAAGGATATAGTTGGTTATGCCCACACGGCAAAACAAATGGATGAAGTAAAAAAACAAGGCGAGGCCAAGGCCGCACCATGCAGAAAAAACATCCGGGCCAAGTACTCCATTGGTCCGGATGAGCCCTTCATAGCAGGCATCTGTCCACACGATGATTATTATTATGCCAGCAGGCTCTATTCACTGATATTGCCCCACATGAAGGCAAAACGTATTGTTATTTTTGGTGTTTTTCACGCGGCACGCGTGTTCAATTGCAAGGATACTCTGGTCTTTGATGCATTCAAGACATGGCACGGCTGCTATGGGCCTGTAAGGGTTTCCCCTCTCAGGCAAGAAATCCTTGGGAAACTACCTCGAAATGATTACATCGTGAACAACGACATGCAACAGGTGGAACACTCTGTGGAGGCCATAGTAAATTACCTGCAGGCCTATAACAAAAACGTGGAAATCGTTTCCATACTGGTTCCATATATGAACTGGGACACCATGGAGCACCTGGCTGCGGACCTTTCAGGCGTGCTCGGTCCCATCATCAAAAGACATCATTGGGTCCTGGGCAAGGATATCGCGTTTATCTGCTCAACGGACGCAGTACATTACGGCGATTATGGGTGGGGCAAGTTTCAGTATGCCCCGTTTGGTACGGACGTAAATGGATACAAGCGGGCAGTAGCACAGGACCTTGACCTTGCCCATGGACTTTGCGGGACTCTTGAGGGTAAAAAATTGCATACGTTCCTGGATAGATGTGTGGCCCCTGATAATCCCAGGAAATACAAGATCACCTGGTGTGGACGTTTTGCCGTGCCCTTCGGCCTCGATACCGTGGCAAGGATAGTACATGCACTTGGCCACAAACCACTGCAAGGATTCCTGCTCGGTTACGGTACGAGCGTCAGCGAAGCATCACTCGACCTGTCAAAACTGGGTGGAATGGGGCCAACAGCACCGAATAATTTTCACCATTTCGTCGGATATGCCGCCATCGGATACAAATAAAAACTGATACCGGGGGCCTTCGGAGGAGTTATAAAACCACACCCGCAGGGGAAGTACTGGTTAAATTTTGACAGGTAATCTGGGAGTAATTTGGAACGATTGATTACTACAAAAATTTTGTCAGGTATTGAAATTTAGGGGTCAAACCGCCGTTCAACACGATAACAGCCCGCTTGAGTTCAGGTGGCAAACTCAATTTATCGAAGGACTTGTCAAAATCAGTAGTAGCCACCTTTACCAGGTAGGGCAACAATTTTGTGGAAAAGGCGGTGGATGAATCAATCGCGGCCTCGGCCGGCAGGTTTTCCACGGCAAATATGGTGATTCCGTCGGCCACTATACTGTTGGCAATTATATCCTGGTCAGGCAAGTAGGTGTATGCCGGGTTACCGGGTCCTGTACAGTGAGTCGTTAGTTCGCACGCGCCCTTGGGGTCGCAGCTGGTATCCCCTATTACCTGGAGTTTGAAATCCTTATCCCCAAAGGTCTGACGGATAAAATCCCTGGTCACCAGGCGTGGATATTTAGGCTCCCAATAGATGCTGTTCATCAATATGGTCAGTTTGGGCAGGTATTGTTCGAACACGGAATGGTACAGCTCAGGATGGGCGTAATATTCCTGTAAATCGAACCCGTTATCCGAGCGACGACGAAACATGTGTTGTTCCTCGAACATTGTGTAAAACCATCCGGGTCCCGTTACCTGACTCACATCCTCCGGCCGTATCTGCCTGGCACCCAAGGCCCTCATAACCTCTTCACTGCCCTTGCCAACCCTGCCGTAACCGGATATACCCACGATGAACGGGGTGTCGATACCCGGGATATTGCCATCCGCAATCTGTCTGCTCAGTCTTTTGAGATGGGCAAACAGGTCCACCAGGTCACGATGCGTCGTTGTCGGCCGAAACCGGCTTAATGGTCCCTTGACGCCACGTGCCTCCAATTTTTGACCCAACGCCCACAACGCATCGTTCATACCTGCGATACCTGCGAAACGACCAAAAGCAACCAGACGGTTACCCTGTTTGTCCGTGATCAATTCATAGTCGATCAGGGTTGCTCCTCTATCCAGAAAACGTTGCAGCAAGGGCATATTATAGGCTTGCCCCTTGATGGTATGCGAAAAGACCATGTAAACCTTACGCCCTATCGCAGACAAGGGCGGTTCTTTTACCCCTGCAATCACCTCGGCATCGTTCAGGTCCTCCACAATCCTTGCACCTGCATCAATATATGCCTGCTCATCAAAAACCCGTTTGTCTGAGCGTTGAACATAAACGGGAATACCCTGTTGTATCAGTTGTGCTGTCACTGCGGGGATCACTGCCGTACGGCGTTCGAACAAATTTTTATACTCTCTGGGTACACCTACCACGTGCATCATGTAACACCTTGAAAGAATTGTCTATAAAGTCAGCGTCAGCCGATCAACGCGTTGAGACCCTCTATGATGGAGGTGGTCCGTACATCCAATGAAGGCACGACATCCACCAGTTTTTTGATTTCTTCGGCTTTGTACTTGTTTTTTTTCTCGAGACCAGCGGCCCCCAGGGCGTTTTCCACCACCACGCGGGCAGCCTGATAATCAAACCTCGTCTCGAATATCGTAATCAGGGTATTGTAGTCAACATCCTTTCCAACATTTGCCTTGTTGGCGTCCGCCTTTGGGGTTTTTACCTCTTTTGTATCGTCCTTCTTTGCCATTTTAACCTCCTCAGGTGTAATACGTATTTACGTACAAATAATAAACGCCATTTTTGATATTGGCAAGTGTTTTTAGCCAAAAATCTGCATTTAGTCCGGTACATCTTGCCACAGAAGCCGTGTCAACGCTATAATTTCGCCATGGAGATGTTTCGTTCCAGACTGGGGCTCCTGACAGCCTCCCTTGGTATGGCGATCGGTACGGGCAATATATGGCGTTTCCCGCGCAAGGTGGCCCAGTACCACGGCAGTGCCTACATCATGGTGTGGCTGGTGGGCCTGGTGGTGTGGTCGATTCCCTTGTTGCTGGTGGAGGCAGGTATAGGCCGCTCGTTAAAACGCTCTGTGCCCTTTGCATTCGAAAATGTCGGGGGCCGGACCTTCATGTCACTGGGGGTATTCATTGCACTCGTAACCACTTTGATCATGTTTTATTACACCGTGGTAACCGGGTGGTGTACGGGCTATACAATCAAGGTCCTCCTGAATGGCATACCGAACGATCCGGCATCATACTGGCAGGGCTTCAACGGCTCCTTGGGTGCGTTGGTGTGGACGGTTGTGATCGCCGCGATTGCGGGTATGGTGGTTTTTCGAGGCATAGAAAACGGTATTGAACGCCTCAGCCTGGTTCTGATGCCCGTGTTATTTTTCCTGTTGATCGTGCTGGCGTTTTATGCCGCGTTCCTTCCGGGTGCATCCATGGGTTTTGAACGGGTTTTTGGCCTGGATCCGGGCACGTTCAAGGACCCTACCATGTGGATCGACGCGATCAGCCAGTCCGCCTGGTCAACAGGTGCGGGATGGGGGCTTTACATGACCTATTCCTCCTATGCCGGCAGCAGGACGGGCCTGGAAGCCACCACCTACGCCACCGGTTTTGGTAACAATCTGGCGTCCATGCTTGCGGCCACGGCCATCATCCCCATGGTTCTGACTGTGCTGCCTGGCCCGCAGGCCGAACGCTATATGGCCTCCGGCAATACCGGCTTGGCCTTCGTTGCAGTGCCCCTGGCGTTTAACAGGATCGGTGGTATAACCGGTCGCATCGTAGGACTGGCATTTTTTGCCGGGCTGTTGTTTGCCGCGCTGTCATCCCTGATTGCCATGTTCGAGATGGACATATCAATACTGCGTGACATGGGGATCACCCGAAAAAAGGCCGCCATCCTGGTTACAGGGGTCACCATGGTGCTGGCCGCGCCATCGGCCCTGTTTCCCTGGTTCTTCAATAACCAGGACTGGACCTGGGGTATTGCATTGCTGATTTCAGGCATGATGTTGGCCCTGCTGGTTATACGAACCGGGCCTTCGCAGTTCGTATCCCGGTTTTTGCCTGACCTGAGCCCTTCATCAAAATACCTGGTACGCGGTTCGATCACCGTCATGGTCCCCGCCATCTTTTTGACCCTGGTTACATGGTACCTGGTGACCGCGGCCCTGGACACAAAAACCCACCCCTGGTCCCTGCACAACCCCTATTCCATTACCTGGACATTGCTGGAATGGACCGGGGCGGGTATATTGTCCTGGGGTACGGTCAAGGTTTGGGATACACGCAACAATCGTAGCAAGGAATGAATGCATGGACTGGAGCGCAATACTGATCATGACCGGTTTCTACGTTGTTCTGACCGGCGGTTTTTTGTTCTCCCTGTGGAAACTAATGCACCACGGCAAAGACGACTAATTTACGCCATCGAACCACGCCAAACAGAGCAAAAAACTATTCGCCCTGGTGTTCCTCGCATGGGGCCGGCTCGGGCACCTTTTTGTCACTGGCAAGCGTTTCCAACAGGACGCCCAGCCCCTCCTGGACCGTCCCGGATATTCCGGTCAGCGGCTGAATGCCGAAGGATTTAAAAAATTCAATGGCCCTGGGGCCCATTCCGCCGGCAACCATGTACCGGGCTCCCAGGCTGGCTATGTACTGGGGTGCCATGCCTGGTCCATGATTTGCCAGTGTCGGATTTTCCACAACCTGCACCTCAGGCTCACCGTCCTCTACCACGTCCACTATCGTGTAGGTAGGGCACCGGCCAAAGTGATGGGCGATCGTTTCCTGCAAACCACGACTTCCTTCTGTTGCAAACACTACTTTCATTTTTACCTCTGCGTTTTTTGTCGCTTCATACACAAGGACAATCAGGTTATAAACATTTTTCGCGGTTAGTCAACACCGTCCACGATCATGGTCAAAAGACCAGGCGAGCCGCCTGGGTTACAAGCAGGCGAGGCCGCCTGCGCTCCACGGTCACGGCCCCGGCCAACGGACTCGGCCCCGGTCGCGGCCAACGGTCACTGAATTCTGGCTTCGGGTTTCGGGTCTCGGGACGCAGCCTGCGGCTGCTGTGGGACGGCCCTGCGGGCCTTTCGGGAAGGCTCCCGTAGTAACCGGAAACCTCGGCCACGGCCAGCGGTCTCGGCCACGGCCACGGCCAACGGTCACGGCCACGGCCAACGGACTCGGTCTCTGGATTCTGGTCCCAAATTTGACAGGTAATTTGTGTGGGTTGAAAATATTTGCTTACCGTGCTATATAAATAATGTTGGTCGGGGCGTAGCGCAGCCTGGTTAGCGCACTTGACTGGGGGTCAAGGAGTCGCTGGTTCGAATCCAGTCGCCCCGACCACCCGCTTTATTCCGCGTTAGGTAAATAATATTCAGCAAAATTGGGACTTTAGATTGCCGTTTCGTAAATACGGTAGGTTTTGT